>JBDTLS010000283.1:0-2554 GCA_039934655.1 Sphingobium sp. | reverse complement strand
TCCGTCAACCTGAATCATAATCACTGCCGCAAATCAATGGGTCCTGAGCCTAAGGCCTTACAATCCCATCCGCCGCGCCACACGGTAAAGCGCGCGGGCCAGCATCTGCCGCTCCGGTTGTCGCTGAACCGCGACAATCGGTAACCCCTTTGCCCGCAGCCGCGCGTTCAACGCATGAAGCTCCCCTTCCGCCACACTACGTTTCGAGCGCCACGTCACCGACAAGCTGACCGAAACGGCATCGCCGTTCTGCACGAAATGCGGAGCCTTGACCGGCACATGAATGGCATCCCCCGGTGCAAGCGGAACCGCCGTGCCCTTCGCCAGAAAGCCGTCATCCCACATCAGGTTGCGATGGCCACCCTGATGGAAACCCTCACTCTTTTGCGGTGGAACAAGCTGCGGATCGCCCGCAGGAAAGACGGTCATCACCTTGTTGCCCGCGATCTGGAGCAGAATATTATGTTCCGGGTCCATATGAAACGGCGTCACGCTGCCCGGCGAGGTGATGAAGATGAAGGCTTCCCGGTGCAGCATATCCCCCGTTTCCGCCGCGACGACCGGCACCAAGGAAGCCAGCGCATAATCCAGCAACCCGGCATAATCGGGGTCGCGCTCAACATTTTTCAGCACCATCCAGCTGCCGTTGTCAGCGATGCTGCGCACCGTCTCACCCACGCTCAAGCCATTATGCTGCGTCTCTTCCGCGCGAACGCCCAGCGGCAATTTGCCGAGATTATATTCCACCTGCGCGGCGGGCATCCGGTCGGCGAGCAACGCCAGCGCGTTGCGATCCAGCAGCGGATGGCCGGCCAGTCCGTGCTGGAGCCGGGTCATACGGTCGGGGTAAGCCGCCGCGAACTGCGCGATGGCCTGCGCATCGAACGCCGGGGCCACTTCAGCGGCCATAACGGGGCGATGAATGGTCATTGTACCACATTACCCTTCATCCCGCGCACCGCCCGCTCGATCCATCCGGTCAGCGCAAAAACGGCTGCGCGGGACACGCGATCAAGGCCATCGCCTTTGAGCGCAATGCGATATTGGGCGATGCTGCGCCGTTCGGCCCACAGCGAATCGATCATCGGATGTCCGGGCATTGCGCAACTGTCCATCCACGCTGTCGCGCAATTGCCTTGCACGTCCCGCAGATTATCGATTTCGATCAGAACGCCGGGGGAATAGCGCCCGAAATCTTCGGCAATGGCGATTTTATAGGAAAAGGCGCCGTGCATATGGCGGAAATTGACCAGCATCGCCATCGCCCGGCCATCGACATCGATACGCAGCATATCGAGCATGTCGGCCGCAAACGCATTGGCCAACGCCGTGCGGAAAAAGGCGCTGGTGCTCGTATCACTGGCGATCGCCGTCCCCTGTGCGCCCTTCCAGCCCGATGCTTCGAGGGCAAGAAAGTCATTGTACCAGCGGTCAAGGTCGGCCGCTTGCGTCAACCGGGAATGGACCACTGCGCCGCTTTCTTCCAAACGGTTCATCAACCGGCGTATTTCCTTGCGCTTTTTGGGGCGCACATGGGTTTGCCAATAGTCATCAGCCGACAGTGCAGAATGCAGCATCGCCCGGTCATAACGATCGACCAGCAGCTTGCCGCGTCGCTGCGCCGTGCACACCGCGTCAAGTGCCTGCACGCAAGCGCCATCGGTATTTTGCGCCGTTAAATGCAGAAAATTGCCCACCCACGGCGCACCGTCCAGCTGGGCGAGAAAGCCTTCCCACGCCAATATCTCATAGCCCGCTCGCACCAGCGGCGCGCCAAAGAAGCAATGCGGATGCACCCAGTTGGCAACGTTCGCGAACGGATAACGTCCGTGGCCGCTCTTGGCAGTGACCGGCATCAGGCCGATCAGCAGATCGCCCTCATAGACTTCCAGCATCCGAACCTCACTGTTGCAGTCGAGGTATTCGAGCGCCGGACGCAAGAGCGCGGGATGATAGAACGCATTGGCTTCGCAGGCATGATCGGCCAGGTCCACCCACCGCGCTGGCGGATCGAGCGGCAGGCTCGTGGTGGCAAACGATACCAACTGCGATGGGGCCAGTGCCATATTCATACACAAGGCGCCTAACAGCAAATGATTAGGGAATGTCTAAACGCCTGCCCCGAAATGACCTATAGCCCGTCATTGCGAGCGTAGCGAAGCAATCCACTTTCCCACCGCTGGATTGCTTCGCTACGCTCGCAATGACGATTCCATGCAAAGTCAACACATCCTATCCGCGTAGTTTCTGCTCAAGCATCGGGTGCGCTGCTGCCACCATTTCGCCAATATCGGTATATTTTTCACGCGGCGCCCCCGGCAGCGCGCGGGCGATTTCCGCCGCGTCGATATTCTGCCAGTCGCGAAAGGTCACGACATCGACATTGCGCCCCAACAGCAGCGCGTCAAGGCCGGGCCGCCCCCGTTTACCGGACCCGGCCGCTATATCTTCCGCGATTTTGGCGGCGATCATCACGCCGTCGGGCTTGTTGGTGCCGATGGTGCCGGTCGGCCCGCGCCGCGCCCAGCCCACACAATACAGCCCCGGCAATATC
>JBDTLS010000282.1:0-2739 GCA_039934655.1 Sphingobium sp. | reverse complement strand
TCCTGCTGATCGGCCTGGCCGCCTATGACGTGCGGACCAAAGGCAGGCTGCATCCTGCGACCCTGCGGGGCGGTAGCTTCTTCCTTGCGACGCAGGTCGTGCGCATCCTGCTCAACATGACGCCGGCCTGGCAGGCGTTCGCGAAGGGGCTGACGGGCTAGGCAGTGATGGCTGATGTGTGGCCTTTTTGCCGTATATTCAGTGCTATTTAGTATGGTGTCCCTTTATTTCTCGCGGCTCTGTCGCGCACTGGACAAGACGATGAGTTGATCAACCGTCGAGAATGACCCGGCGGCCAGCTCTCAGCGCGTCGCTCTCTCTTTCCCGATAGCAGGCGGCACAGAGGATCTTGATTCCACCGGGACCTCGACTTGAGTGTCTATCCACTCTCCGCCGTTGGCCACAAGACAGGTATCGCAGGCTTCACACCATGCATCCCTGAGATCGCTTTTGCTATCCGACCGATAGGATACGAACCCCACCGATGTTCCATGCGGCGCATCCGTGATATGCGTACAGACGAAGGTGATTGGCTGGGCTCCGTGCCGCTCGCAGTCGCAGATGTCGTCGCTCATCGTTGTAATCCATACCGATGGCCGGGAGGTGCAATCAGATTGAAAGCATGGGCAACGCTTCAGCGCTCAATCAGCCAGCACCGTTAAACCGTGCTTCTGAACCACGGTGAGCAGCTTCAGCGCAATGCCGCTCGGCTTCTTCGCGCCGGATTCCCATTTCTCCACAGTGCTCTCGCTCGTGTTCAGATATCGAGCGAACACGGGCTGGCTCACATTGTTGCTCTCGCGCAGCCGCTTGATCTCCGCCGGCGCGAACATGGCCGGCTTCACCAAGCTAACCTCATCGAATTGCCGCATGGTTGTCTTGTCGATTGCGCCGACCTTGTGAAGCGCCGATGCCGACGCATGGATCGCCTCGAAGGCGTCGCTCTTGAATCTACGCTTGGCCGTCATGGCAAATCTCCGTCAAATCCTTGTCATGCAGTAGCTGGTTCAGCTGGTCCGCGTTCAACGCTGCGTAGGCATCCGCCAACTCCCGGAAGGCACCCAGTTCAGCCGCATCGATATTGTCGCGATCCTTCTTTGCGAACAGATATTCGTAGATCCATAGCGGGCCACTCTTCGCTACGATGATGCTCCGATATCTGTTCTTGTCGAGGCGCTTCTTGTAGACGCCACCGCCCAGATCATCGGCTTGGCCTTTGCGTACCTGCTCAATCGCCTCGCACAAATCGCCGTCCGCTATCAGGGCCTTGCGAGCCGCTTTCGCAAACCACTTCGTTTTGAACGTACGCGGCTTCCCCGTGCTCGACATGATTGAAGGTAGCACTAGGTCCGGCCTTTATCAAGAGGAGCGCGGTGTCAGGGCAATTCCCCGCGATGCTTCTTGCCGCGGGCGATTTCGGTTCCAAGCGCCGCCAGCTTGTGAGTCCAGAAGCCGCGGAAGTGGTCGAGCCAGACGTCGACTTGCTGGAGGGGCGCAGTGTCGATCGCATAGAGGCGGCGGGTGCCTTCAGCGCGGACATTGGCGAATCCGGAGTCTCGCAGCACCTTGAGATGCTGCGAGACGGCTGCCTGGGTGATGCCGAATTCGGCGGCGATGACCGCCACCACTTCGCCCGAAGAATGCTCGCGCTCGGCCAGCACCTCGAGGATGCGGCGGCGGACCGGATCGCCGAGAACGTCAAAGGCGTGCATCACGTTGTTGGGGGCTCCATTTCGCCAGTGTAGAATTGTCGCGTCATCTCGGTGCCGGCGCGCGCCTTGGCCGGATCGCTGCCGGCAAGCACGTCAGCTTCGCCCCAGCCCGTCGCGGCGCTGCGCACGAAGCTCTTGCCCTCGGGCGTAGTCGGCCAGGCAGATCCCTCCACCGGGTCCATCGCCGCGCCGGGGTCAGCGACGTGCCGCGCCAGCCCCATGAAGCCGAGATCCCAACCGACGCCGACGGCGCCTGGGCCGAAGGGCGGGAAGTTCGGATCGACGATCGCGACATGCTCCAGGTCGAGCCGCGTGCCCTCGCCTTCGGGTGTCAGCGTGACGGTAACCCAGGTGACGGTGCCGGCGAATTCCCAGGTCGCGCCGATCCGCTTTTGCGGCTGGCACTCGGTAATGGTGCCGCCCGCATTGCCCTGGAACTGATAGCGCCCGCCAAGCTCGAGATCGCCGCTCACCGGCAGGAACCAGCGCTTTATCCGCGCCTCGCTGGTCAGCGCATCCCAGAGATCGGCCGCGTCAGTGTCGTAGACGCAGGAGGCGATCACCGCTGTGGCGGGCTTGCCGTCGCACTCGAAATTGCGGACGACGCGGGACATGGCGTTCAGGTGCGCGCCGAGATCAAAGGTCATAGCGTAACTCCATAGCTGAAAGCGGCGCGGAGATATATAAGCCATCCCTTATATAAGTCAATGTTGATATTAATGATTGGAAATGAAGAGTCAGGGCGCCGCGCAATGGGCCTTCACGAGCGCTTTACCCATGACCGGTATCGCTACGCCGCACCGTGAAAGGAAATGAATGAGCGGCAGTACAGGTTTTTCGGCAGGTTCGGCCCACGGACGCTTCTGGCGCGCCATGCCGCTGATCGCCTCGTGCGCGCTGCTTTCCAGCTCCTGCTCGGCCGCGAATTCTCAGTCGTGGCAATGTCACGCGCCCGAAGGGAAGTTCGACACTCACGACATCGCCGTGGCCCAAAACATAACACAGGTGACCGGCGAGATGATGATCC
>JBDTLS010000281.1:0-2798 GCA_039934655.1 Sphingobium sp. | reverse complement strand
CCAGATCAAGGGTAGAACGCCTGTTGCGAGTCGTTAGCAAAACGCTGGAGCAAAACGCTGGAAAATGGCGTTGCTCAGCTAATCCGGTTAAGCTCGTCGACCAACCCGGTCAGCGCGCGGCGCTTGACGGTCTGTTGCACCACCTCGGTGGGATTATGCATCAACTGATGCGGAGTCAGGCCGATGAATCGCTTGATCTCGCGAATGAAATGCGGCTGGTCGTAAAAAGTGCCTTCGTCGCACAGGTCCTGCCAGCCCTTTTTGTCGAGCACGATCTGCCCTGCGCATTTCAAAGCCCGATATTTGCGGGCCAGCAGTTTGGGCGGTGCGCCATATAAGCGTTTGGCGTAGCGCGCGATTTGACGGGCGGACAGGTTTGAGGCGGTGGTTAAATCCTCAATCTGGGGGGAACTGGAATGTTCCAGCCATGCGCTGATAACCGCTACGATGTTGCGCACTTCGGCGGGTACGGGGCGGAGTTGTGTGTCCAAAAAGGCCCATATCTTTGCCGCAGCAGCATCGGGGTCGACTTCGCCACTAAGCGTGTCGAGCATGACGCGAAACTGGGTGCCGTGGATCGCTTCGACGTCATAAATCATGTCACCGCGATCACAGGCATCATCACAGCCGAGCGCGGCCCAGCCGAGCGGCATCAGCGAAATGCCGAACACTCTTGTCGGCCCGGTGAGGTAAAAATCTGTCGCACCCGTCGTGGCGCCAACCATGCAGATTTCCGGCGTTGTCGCCGTGCGTCCGTCATAAAATTGATAATAGCCGGTCGCACTCAGCATGAAGCGCAACTGCGGAATGTCCGCGCGCGTGGCGTCGTGATATGTGGGGCGATTGGCTGTGAACAGATAAACGGAACCGAAATAAGAGCGCAGATGTGCGGGTGGTGGCCAGTATCGCACACCCACGAAGCCGTCTGGATCCCGGTCGGGATAATGATGCTGCATAGCCGACTTGGTGCTCCCCGATTTTTCAGCCGGTTTGACCCTGCTCCCAAGTCTCATATTGATACATATGAGAAGGCGCGCAAGATATTTGTGATGAGGCGGAGGCAGAAAAATGGCCCAGCCAAGACAAGCCTGACTGGGCCGAGGTAAAAGGTCTCCGGTCAATGACCAAGAGCCCTTCGGGTCGCGAGGTCTTATTAGGACACCAATATGCGGGTTTATTGTATGGATTTGACGTGAATGCGAATTCTGAACTCTTTTTCATTAAGTTTCGGGGCAGGTTTTTGATGCGTCCAAAACGGATGTTTATTGGGGGGAGGTATGCGCCGATGAAGCTGTGATGCTTTTCAGCCGATTAAGGCGTTTTGACGTGAGGGCGAGTCCTTGGCATAGCCGCGTCATGATCTATTCCAAACTCAGGCAGCTATTGTTCCAACTGGACGGGGAAAGCGCGCATTTACTAACGCTTGGCGCGCTACGCATGTTGCCGGCTGGCGCCCCCCGGCCGACTGATCCCATGTTGCAAACGACCGTGGCGGGTCTGACCTTTCCGGGGCCAGTTGGACTCGCGGCGGGTTTCGACAAAAATGGGGTGGTAGCGCACAAGATGCACCGCTTTGGATTCGGATTTGCGGAGTTGGGTACGCTAACGCCCTTGGCACAGGCAGGAAATCCCCGCCCACGCCTGTTTCGTTTGCCCGAAGATCGCGCCGTCATCAACCGGATGGGCTTTAACAATGAGGGACAGGCCCCCGCGATTTCCCGAATCGCGCATATGCCACGGCATGGCCGAATCATCGGCGTCAATATCGGCGCGAACAAAGATGCTGCCGATCGGACGGCAGATTATGTCCGCGGAGTGGAAGCTATGGCGCCGCTCGCCGACTATCTCACCGTCAACATTTCCTCGCCCAACACGCCGGGGTTGCGCGCCTTGCAGGACAAGGCCGCCCTCGATAATCTGCTCAGCGCAGTCATGGTAGCGCGCGATCAGGGCGTGCGCCGCCCGCCGCTGTTTCTGAAAGTCGCGCCCGATCTTGGGCCTGCTGATGTCGAGGATATTGCCGCCAGTTGCATCGCCCATCATGTCGATGCGCTGATCGTGTCCAACACGACGATTGCGCGTTCTGCGCTGCACTCGGGTCTGGCCCAAGAAACCGGGGGTCTGTCGGGTGCGCCATTGCATGACCTGGCGTTGGCGAGATTGCGCGATTTCCACGCTGCGCTGGGTGGGAAAGTGCCGCTGATCGGCGCTGGCGGTATCGCGAACGCGGAGCAAGCCTATACCCGCATTTGCGCTGGGGCGTCGCTGGTTCAGCTCTACAGTGCCCTCGTATATGAAGGGCCATATCTCGCGCGCCGCATTAATGCTGGGCTGAAAATCTTACTAGAGCGGGACGGTTTCACCAATATCGCACAGGCCATTGGCAGCGAGGCGGCGGGCGTTTAGGATCGGAAATATGATCCGTATAATATTTGCATTGCTGCTGCTCTTTAGTCCGGCGCTGGTCAGTGCGCAGGGCGTTGTTTCGTCGGCTGATCCGCGCGCCAGCGCGGCGGGGCAGGAGATATTGCGGAAAGGCGGCAGCGCCACCGACGCCGCGATGGCGATGATGCTGGCGCTCACCGTTGTTGAGCCGCAATCGAGCGGCATCGGCGGGGGCGGATTCCTGCTGCACCATGATGGCAAAACCGGACTGATCGACACGATTGACGGGCGAGAGGCGGCGCCCGCCTCGGCCAAGCCCGACCGGTTTGTCGGATTCGATGGCGCTCCGATGCAGTTCAACCAGGCATATCCCGGCGGCAAGTCGGTGGGCGTGCCGGGCAATGTGTCGCTGC
>JBDTLS010000280.1:0-2943 GCA_039934655.1 Sphingobium sp. | reverse complement strand
GAGCTGGAACCAGTCGCGACAGGTGATGCGATTGCCGGTCCAGTTGTGGAAATATTCATGCGCCACCACGCCCTCGACCGCGTCAAAATCCATGTCCGTCGCGGTTTCGGCATCGGCGAGGATATAGCGCGAATTGAAGATGTTGAGGCCCTTGTTCTCCATCGCGCCGAAATTGAAATCGGCCACCGCAACGATGTTGAACACGTCGAGATCATATTCGCGGCCATAGACGCGCTCGTCCCACGCCATCGAATCTTTAAGCGCCTGCATCGCATGGGCGGTGCGCGGTACGTCGCCCTCCTTGACCCAGATGCCGAGCGCGACGTTGCGCCCGCTCATCGTCGTGAAACTGTCGGCGTTGCAGATAAGATCGCCCGCCACCAGCGCGAACAGATAGCATGGCTTGGGGAACGGATCATTCCACTGCGCCCAGTGCCGGCCATTATCGAGATCGCCCGATGCAACCGGGTCGCCATTAGCGAGCAGGATCGGATAGTCGGCCTTGTCTGCGTCCATCCGCACCGTGTAGCGGCTCAATATGTCGGGCCGGTCCGGGAAGAAGGTGATGCGGCGAAAACCCTGCGCCTCGCATTGCGTGCACAATAGTCCGCCCGACGCATAAAGGCCCATCAGCTGGCTGTTGCCCGACGGCGCGAGCTCCACGACGGTTTCGACGATATGGCGCTCACCCGCCAGCGGGATAACCAGCGCGCCTGCTTCCAGCGACCATAGATTTGCATCGAGATGTTCGCCGTCGACTGTCACGGCGAGCGGCACCAACCCCTCCCCGTCGAGGCGCAAGGGGCGGTCATGCGTGCCATTGCGGGTAACGGTCATACGCGTATGCACACGGGTGAGGTCGGCGCGGAGGCTGAAATCCAGCGCGATTTCCGGCACGAGCCAGTCGGGCGGCTGATAATCGGAACGATATATAACGGTCGGCGCGGGGCAAGCGATCTGGGCATCTGTCATAGCTTGCTTCTATCCGGCGATGTTGCGCGGCACAATGGACATGGGCGGAGAATTTGCCGCAGATATGGGCTTGCGGTGGCGGGGTTGCCCGGTAAGGCTGCGGACATGAACCATATGCTGATCCTTGGGCAGGGCTATACCGGAACGCGGCTTGCCGAGCATTTGCGCGCGCGGGGGTGGCAGGTAACGGGTGTGCGGCGCGTGGCGGAGCACGGTGTGCTGGCGATGGATGATGCGCAGGGGGTGATGGCGGCAATCGGCAGCGCGACACATATCCTTTCGTCCGTGCCGCCCGCGGATGGAGGCGATCCGGTTCTGGCGCGCTACGGCAACGCGATCATCGGGTCACCCGCCCGCTGGGTCGGTTATCTGTCCTCGACCGGCGTCTATGGCGATACGCGCGGCGCATGGGTCGATGAAAGCGCGCCGGTTGGCGGCGGACGGCGGAATGATCGTGCGCGCGCCGACACCGACTGGCAGGCTTTGCGCGGCGACATGCGCGTGTTCCGCTTGCCCGGAATCTATGGGCCGGGGCGCAGCGCGCTTGACCGCGTACAACAGGGCACAGCGCGGCGCATCGCTCTGCCCGATCAGGTGTTCAGCCGGGTGCATGTCGATGACATAGTGTCGGGGATCATGGCATCGATGAGCGGGCCAGCGGGCATTTACAACCTCGCCGACGATCTGCCGTGCGGGCAAAATGCCGTGATCGAGGCGGCTTGTGACTTGGCGGGGCTGCCGTGGCCCATATTACAGACATTGGAGCAAGCGGAGCTGTCGCCACAAGCTGAGGCATTTTATGCGGAGAACCGCCGCGTCGCCAATGGGCGGGCCAGGCGCCTGCTCGGCTGGGTTCCGCAATATCCGACCTATCGCGACGGGCTGGCGGCGATCCACGGGTATGGGCTTTAGGAACTGACGGCTTTACGTTGAAACGTCATGTCGAGCGCCGCGAAGCAATCCAGCGTCGGTGAACTGGATTGCTTCGCTACGCTCGCAATGACGGCATCCTTTGATCTAATCAGAACTTGCCGCGCAACGTTACGCCGTAGGTGCGGGGTTCAGCGAGATAGGCAGAGAACAGTTGCGTGGCCGAGGTGGCAAGACCGCCCTGCACTGCTGCAACCGACCCGCTGCCCTGCAATGGCGAGTTGAACGCGACCTGGGTATATTTGGTGTTGAACACATTCTGGCCCCAGAATTCGATCGCCCATTTCTGTTCCCGTCCGCGCAGGCCGATGCGGGCGTTGACAACGCTGTAGCCATCCTGCGTTTTTTCGGGGAACAGGTCGGACCCGGTATTATAGTCGCTGGTCATGCGCGTATCGACATATACCAGCCCCGACAAACCGTTCGATCCGATGTTCGGCGTCCATGCAATGCTGGCCGTCGTCACGATCTTGGGCGCGTTGGAATTGATATTGCCGGGCAGCAGGAACAGGGCGCTGTCCAGCGGAGTTTGCCCATTGTTGCTGCCGACCAGCCGCTTGGCAAATTTGGCCTCGGCATAGGTCAGGCCGCCGCTGACACGCAGGCTGCGCACCGGCGATGCCGTCAGTTCGAGTTCAAAACCCTGACTGATGAGGCCCGCTTTAACGTCGCTCTTGGCGCACCGCTGGCCACCGGCATTGATGCTACCGGGGGTTAGTGCGCTGTCGCAACCGTCGATATTCTGCACGACGAAGCTGGTGCCGTTGAAGGTGTTGAGCTGGAAATCCTTGAACTCCTCGCGGAACGCCGCGATGTTCACGCCCCAGTGGCGCTGGTTATATTTCAGGCCCAGTTCGAACGCATTGACCTTTTCCGCAGCGAACCGCAGCGAGGACGCATCGGCATTGGTGCGCGGCGAGAAATAGGTCGCGGGCGACGATGTCCCACTCGACAGCCCGGTGTTGCCCAGCTCGAAGCGATCGAGATTATAGCCGCCCGCTTTATAACCGCGCGAATAGCTGGCGTAGATCAGGGTGGCGT
>JBDTLS010000279.1:0-3014 GCA_039934655.1 Sphingobium sp. | reverse complement strand
TCTCCGTCCAGGATGTTTGCTCTGTGGCCGCCGAGCGGCTCTGTCGTTCCGGCCTGCGGGCGTCCGCGTTCATGTCTTGACCAGCCCGGCGAGGAAGAAACCATCCGTGCCATCATGCGCCGGCGTTAGCAAGCGTCCATGCCCCCATGCCCGGCCGCTCGCCACAGACAGCTCTTGCGGTTTCCACCCCGAATGGCGCGCCAGAAACGCCTCCACCTGATCGCGGCCCTCACCATCGGTCAGCGCGCAGACAGCATATACCAACCTGCCCCCCGGCTTTACCAAAGGTGCTGCGAGATCGAGTATCCGCGCCTGTTCGCCCATCAGGCGCGCGAGCCGATCCGCCGTCAGCCGCCAGCGCGCCTCCGGGTTACGCCGCCAGGTTCCCGTGCCCGAACATGGCGCATCGACCAGCACCACATCCGCCGCGCCCGTGAGCGGGGCCAACGCCTGAGCCTCTTTTGAGGGGTCGAGCAACATCAACTCAATATGTGCGGCACCCGCTCGGTCGGCACGTTCGGGCAAACGGAACAAGCGAGTGCGGTTGGTGTCCGCTGCGATCAGTCGCCCGCCCCCGCCCATAGCCGCCGCGAGCGCCAGCGTTTTGCCCCCTGCCCCCGCGCACAGGTCGATCACGGTCATGCCCGGTGCCGCTTCACACGCCTGCGCGATCATCTGGCTGCCTGCGTCCTGCACCTCGATCATGCCCTGTTGCCACAGCGATGATTGCTCGACGGCATAGCCTTCGGGCAGGCGTAGGGTATCGGGAAGACCCGTAATTCGCTGGGCTTCCGGGAGTTGCGCCAGCACATCGTCGACCGACGCCTTCAGGCCGTTCACGCGGATGTCGAGCGGGGCGCGTTCCAGCAGTGCGCCATGTTCATCTGGGCTGACCAACGCCGCGAGGCGCGCCATAATCCATCGCGGCAGTGCGCTGGCGGCGGATCTTGGTTCATCTTCGGCAATCACCGCAGGGCAATGCGGCGCGCCGTTGAACAGCTCCACCATCTCCGGTCGGTCATCGACCAGGCCCAGCATCGCGGCACGGCCGCTTGCCGGCCTGTCGCCCGCGCGGCGAATGGCGGCGTATACGAGATCGCGCACCGCGCGACGATCTTTCGATCCCGCATAGCGCCGCGTCTTGAAATAGCGCGCAAGCAACGTGTCCGCCGCCGCCGCCCCATCGCGCGCAGCAACGATGATCTCGTCGAGCAGCTCAATCGCCGCCTGAATGCGTGCCGATGGCGTCATGTTACTTCACGCAAAGCCAAGACCTTAGCGCGTAGGATAATTCGGCGCTTCCCGTGTGATCGTGACATCATGCACATGGCTTTCGGACAGGCCCGCGTTGGTGATCTGGATGAAGCGCGCTTTTTCCTTGAGCTGCGTCAAATTATGGCTGCCGGTATACCCCATCGCCGCCTTGACGCCACCAACAAGTTGGTGGATCACGTCGCGCGCCGGTCCCTTGAAGGGCACCTGCCCCTCAATCCCTTCGGGCACGAGCTTCATCTGGTCCTTGATGTCCTGCTGGAAATAGCGGTCGGCGCTGCCCCGCGCCATCGCGCCGACGCTGCCCATGCCGCGATAGCTCTTGTACGCTCTGCCCTGATACAGGAAAGTTTCGCCCGGCGCTTCCTCCGTACCCGCCAGCAGCGAGCCGATCATTACCGCCGCGCCGCCTGCCGCCAATGCTTTCGCGACATCGCCGCTAGTGCGCAAGCCGCCATCGGCGATCACCGGAATGCCGGACTTGGCGGCTTCCTCGGCGGCATCCATGACTGCGGTGAGCTGTGGGACGCCCACGCCCGCAACAACCCGCGTGGTGCAGATCGATCCCGGCCCGATACCAACCTTGACGCAATCCGCGCCCGCATCGATCAGCGCACGGGCAGCCTCGGCGGTCGCAACATTGCCGGCAACAACCTGTACATGATTGGACATTTTCTTGACAGCTTCGACCGCCGCCAAGACCATCGCGCTGTGGCCATGCGCCGTGTCGATCACGATCAAATCACATTCGGCGTCGATCAGCGCCTCCGTGCGTTCCAGCCCCTTGTCGCCCACGGTGGTCGCCGCGGCCACGCGCAGGCGCCCGCTCGCGTCCTTGGTCGCCTGAGGATAGGTCACCGCCTTTTCCATGTCCTTGACAGTGATCAGCCCGACGCAGCGATAGGCGTCATCGACCACCAGCAGCTTCTCGATCCGGCGTTGGTGCAGCATCCGGCGCGCTTCATCCTGACCGACGCCCGCCGGAACCACGGCGAGATTTTCGTGCGTCATCAGTTCGGATACCGGCTGCGCGGGATTTTCGGCAAAGCGCGTATCGCGATGGGTGAGAATGCCGACCAGCTTGCCGCTGGCCTCCACGACCGGAATCCCGGAAATGCGATGGCGCGCCATCAATGCCTGTGCATCGGCCAGTGTCGCTTGCGGCGTTATCGTGATCGGGTTGACGACCATGCCGCTTTCGTAGCGTTTGACCGCGCGAACCGCTGCGGCCTGTTCCTCAACTGACAGGTTGCGATGCAGCACACCCAGCCCGCCCAATTGCGCCATGACGATCGCCATGTCCGCTTCGGTCACGGTGTCCATCGCCGATGACAGGACCGGGATATTGAGGCGGATCGTTTTGGTGACATAAGTGCTCGTGTCCACCTGACTCGGCATCACATCGGATGCGCCCGGTTGCAGGAGCACGTCATCAAAGGTCAGACCAAGGCGGATATCCATCGAAATTGCCACTCTTCCATATGTTTAAATAGCGGGAGAGTGCAGATGCTGACTGCCCAAAGCCCGGATTATGTGGCGGCCCATGTAACCATTTCAGCCCAAGAGAGCCAGTGCAATCTCACGCAAGATCGGGGGACAAAAACGGACGCGGCGGTGGTTCAAATAAGCCGGGTTAAGATTTGCTCCCACCATCTGGCCAAAAATGGGACATGTGCTGCGTTTGCTGCATTTTCTCTCCACGCAAGCCACGCCGCTGTTATACAGCCAGCTTACTGCAACGC
>JBDTLS010000278.1:0-3089 GCA_039934655.1 Sphingobium sp. | reverse complement strand
GGCGGGCCAGATGCCCGCGCTTTTCGTCTTCGCCCTCGGCGCTATAGGCATCCTGATAGGCGTTGAGCGAGACCTTCGCGTCAATCACCAGCGCCCGGCCACCCGGCACCTTAATGATGACATCGGGTCGCAAACGGCCATCTTCGACCTCGACACTGACCTCGGTCTGAAAATCCGCATGTTCCGACAGACCGCAGCTTTCCAGCACATTGCGCAGTTGCTGCTCGCCCCAATTGCCGCGCGCCTTTGATGCGCCCCGCAGCGAATTAACGAGCCGCTGCGCCTCGCTGCGCACCGCCTCCTGCCCGATCCGCATCGAGTCCATCAACCCGGTGAGGTTGCCATAGGCTTCGGTGCGTTGTTGCTCGATCTGGCTGATTTTCTGGTCATAGAGCTTGATCGTTTCGTTGACGGGTTGCAGCAGCGACTTGAGTTGCGCTTCGCTTTTCTCGTGCGCCTGATGCAGGCGCTGATCGGCACGTTCGAGGAAATCTCGCTGCGCCTGGCCCAGCAACTTGCCGCCAATTTCGCTGAATTGCGCTGACAATTGCTCCTTCGCCTCGGTCAGCGTGCGCAGTTGTGCGGTAAAACTCTCGCTGCGCGCCTGATGCTCGGCCTCGATCGCGGCAAGGCGGCGCAGCGCCTCCTCGCGCTCCGCCATCACCGCGTCGAGCCGCACGCGCAGGTCCGCAGCCTGATCCGCCCGCTCCTTCTCCACCGCCAGATCGCGCAACGCGGCATTGCGCTGTTCGCTCGCGAGATCGAGACGGGCCAACGCATCACGTGCAGGACGGCTGCCGAGGAACCAGCCTACAGATAGCCCGATCATCAGGCACGCGATGGCAACGACAACAGCTATCAGAGACATCGGGGTCTCACTTTCGATGAGAGAATGGGAAGGGACAAAACGCCCCTTCCCCAAACATTTACATCATGTCCTGCGGATCAACTGTCGCGTCCCAAGCTTCCTTTTCATTGGAAAAGATTTGCTGGGAAACAAACACAACCCCCGACGGCAAATAAAAATACAGCCGTAAGTTCGATTGCTCATCAACATGAGGATATAAATTACCCATCGGTTGATGAAGCGAAGTACCAACATTCATGATTAATCTCCTTGTAAATAAGGAGATGAGCGACCATCGGCTTGATCATTTGCAAAGTTCTGATGCAAGGGCATACCCAAGAGGCTCATTTAAGCGTCTAAAGCTGGGACCTAATCTCAATCTTGGCATTGTCTTCCCCGAACACTCAAAGAGTGACGACCTATCGCATACCACCTCCACCAACATCGCGCCGAATCATGGACGCGCTTGTAGGATAGGACGCTAAATGGCGAACGCAAGGGGAACATCGAGAAAAGCAAAATGGTGCACCCGGAGCGATTCGAACGCCCGACCCTCAGATTCGTAGTCTGATGCTCTATCCAGCTGAGCTACGGGTGCAGTACCATATCAGGCGGACCAAAAGCCCCGCCGGGAGTGGTGCAGATAGAAGGGGGAAGCGCCGCTGGCAACCCCCTTTATGCGATAAAACGCGGCTGCGTCTTACGCCTTGTTGGCGAGCGCAGCTTGCGCCGCCGCCAACCGCGCGATCGGCACGCGATAGGGCGACGCCGACACATAATCGAGGCCGGTCGCTTCGCAGAACGTGATCGACGCCGGGTCACCACCATGTTCTCCGCAGATACCGAGCTTGATATCGGGGCGGGTCTTGCGTCCGCGCTCCACCGCGATCTTGATAAGCTCGCCGACCCCTTCGACATCGATGCTGACGAACGGATCGCGCGGGAAAATGCCCTTGTCGACATAGGTGCCCAGAAAGCGCGCCGCATCATCGCGTGAAATGCCGATGGTGGTCTGCGTCAGGTCGTTGGTGCCGAAGCTGAAGAATTCGCCTACCTCGGCAATTTCGCCTGCTTTCAGCGCCGCGCGCGGCAGTTCGATCATCGTCCCGACCAGATATTCTATGGTTTTGCCGCGTTCGGCAAAGACCTTTTTGGCCTGCGCATCGACGATGTCCTTCATCAACTCCAGCTCGCGCCTGGTAGCGACGAGCGGGATCATGATTTCCGGGATCGGCGCTGCGCCGGTCTTGGCGGCAACGTCGAGCGCCGCTTCAAAGATTGCGCGCGCCTGCATCTCGTAGATTTCGGGATAGGTAACACCAAGGCGACAACCGCGATGGCCGAGCATCGGGTTGAACTCGTGCAATTCGCTTGCGCGCCGCTTGAGCGCCTCAACGCCGACGCCCGCCGCCTTTGCGACGTCCTCGAACTCCGCCTCTTCATGTGGCAGGAATTCGTGGAGCGGCGGATCGAGCAAGCGGATCGTCACCGGCAGGCCCGCCATCACTTCGAATATCTCGGTGAAGTCGCTGCGCTGTTCGGGGAGCAGCTTGTCGAGCGCCTCGCGCCGGCCTTTCTCGCTATCGGCGAGGATCATCTGGCGCACCGCTGTAATACGCGCGGCGTCGAAGAACATATGTTCAGTGCGGCACAGACCGACACCTTCCGCGCCAAATTCCCGCGCGGTGCGGCAATCGAGCGGCGTTTCAGCGTTCGCGCGCACTTTCAGGCGGCGCACTTTGTCCGCCCAGATCATCAATGTGCCGAAATCTCCGGCGAGTTCCGGCTGAACCGTGGGGACTTCGCCCGCCATCACTTCGCCGGTCGATCCGTCGATGGTGACAATGTCGCCTTCGCCCAGCTCACGGCCTGCAACGCGCAATATCTTCGCCTTGGCGTCGATCGACAGGCTGCCCGCGCCGGAAACGCACGGGCGGCCCATGCCGCGCGCGACCACTGCCGCGTGGCTGGTCATGCCCCCGCGCGCGGTCAGGATGCCCTTGGCCGCGTGCATGCCGTGAATGTCTTCCGGGCTGGTTTCGATACGCACGAGGATCACGGCATCGCCCAGTTCGCTGCGGCGTTCGGCAGTGTCGGCGTCGAACACCAGCATACCACTTGCGGCGCCCGGTGAAGCGGGCAAGCCCTTGGTCAGCACATCACGCGGCGCTTTGGGATCGAGCGTCGGGTGAAGCAACTGGTCGAGCGCCGCCGGGTCGACGCGCGCCACGGCTTCTTCCTC
>JBDTLS010000277.1:0-3117 GCA_039934655.1 Sphingobium sp. | reverse complement strand
CGTCCGGGTCAGCGCCAGATCATAGCCTGCGCGCGTCCCGTCACCATCCATTGATGTGACCAGCAATTCGCCCGCGCCGAGTTCCGCAAGGCGTATCGCATGGGCAATCGCGTCGATGCCGGTCGCGCGCCTGCCGCCGTGGGTGAAGATTTCCCATGCGTTATCGCCGGTACGCCGCGCATCGACGCTGGCGACGACGCACTGGCTGCCGAAACGGTCGGCGAGGTCGGCGACCAGTTCGGGGCGTTCAACCGCCGCGCTGTTGACGGCCACCTTGTCGGCGCCCGCCAGCAACAATGCACGCGCATCCTCCGGCGTGCGGACGCCGCCGCCGACCGTGACCGGCATGAAGCATACCTCTGCGGTGCGGCGCACGACATCGAGGATTGTCCCGCGTGCCTCATGGCTGGCGGTGATGTCGAGGAAACACAGCTCGTCGGCTCCTGCCGCGTCATAGAGCTTGGCCTGCTCGACCGGATCGCCCGCATCGGCAAGATCGACAAAATTCACGCCCTTGACCACGCGGCCATTGGCGACATCGAGACAGGGAATGACACGGGTGCGGACGGTCATGTTTTTTCTCGTTTACGCTCGGTCGTGGTGCCACCGCGCATTTCAATGCACACAATCATCCCGCCGCAACTGCAAGCGCGGTGGCGAGATCGAGCCGCCCATCGTAGAGCGCCCGCCCGGTAATGACGCCCTCTACCCCATCGGCGACATGGAGGCTGAGAATTCGAATATCCGCAATCCCGGCGACCCCCCCGCTCGCAATCACGGGGATGGAGCAGGCGCGCGCCAGCCCCACGGTCGCGTCAATATTGCACCCTTTAAGCATCCCGTCCCGCCCGACATCCGTGAACAGCAGCGCGGCAACGCCTGCATCCTCGAACCGACGGGCGAGGTCGATCACTTCCATGTCGGACTTTTCGGCCCAGCCATCGGTGGCGACAAAACCATCGCGTGCATCGACCGCGACAACAATGCCGTCGGGGAAATCCCTGGCTGCACCCTTGACGAATTCCGGGTCTTTGAGCGCCGCCGTGCCGATGACGATGCGCGCCACGCCAAGATCGAACCAGCGTTCGACCGACGCCCTGTTGCGGATGCCACCCCCCAGTTGCACATGGCCGGGAAACGCCGCGACGATGCTCTCGACCGCCGCAGCGTTGACCGCGCGGCCCGCAAAGCTACCGTCGAGGTCAACGACATGCAGATGTTGCGCCCCCGCGTCGGCGAACAGCATCGCCTGCGCCGACGGGTCATCGCCATAGACGGTCGCGCGGTCCATATCGCCCTCGGCGAGGCGCACGACCTGACCGCCTTTGAGGTCGATTGCGGGAAAAACGATTAGGCTCATGGCTGCCACTCCAGAAAGCGGGACAGGAAGGACAGGCCATAACGCTGGCTCTTTTCCGGGTGAAACTGCACACCGATGATATTGTCGCGCCCGACTGCGGCGACCAGCGGCCCACCATGTTCGGTGGTCGCGATCACGTTGCCCGGATCGGCGGCATCAAAATGATAGCTGTGCAGGAAATAGGCCTCGCCGGTTTCGATCAAACTATGGGGCCGGGCGGGAGTCACATCGTTCCACCCCATATGCGGCACTTTGATTATGGGGTCGGTCGGCGCGATCAGGCGCACCGTGCCGGGAATCCAGCCAAGCCCGTTATGCGTGCCAAATTCCTCGCCGCTATCTGCCAGCAGCTGCATCCCCACGCATATGCCGAGGAATGGCGCAGCTCGGGTGATCGCCGCATCGTGCATCGCCTCGACCATGCCGGGCAGCGCATAAAGCGCATCGCGGCAGGCACCGAATGCACCCACACCGGGCAGCACGATCCGGTCGGCCCTCATCACCACATCGGGGTCTGCGGTAATCCGCACATCCTTGCCACCCGCCGTTACCAGCGCGTTATGTACTGAATGCAAATTGCCCGCGCCATAATCAATCAGCGCAACGCTCATTCGTTTGGTAATCCCTTGGCCCCCAGCATTCCCTTGGTCGACGGGATGCTGTCCGCCTTGCGCGGGTCGATCTCTACCGCCTGCCGCAACGCGCGGGCGAGGCCCTTGAAGATGCTCTCGATGATGTGGTGGTTGTTCACGCCATAGAGGTTTTCGACATGCAGGGTGATACCCGCCGATCCGGCGAAGCTCAGGAACCAGTGCTCGAACAGCTCCGTGTCCATTTCGCCGAGGCGCGGGGTCGAGAACGCCGCCTTCCACACCAGAAACGGACGTCCGCTGATGTCCATCGCCACGCGCGACAGGGTTTCGTCCATTGGCGAATAGGCGCTGCCAAAGCGCGTGATGCCTTTTTTGTCGCCCAATGCCTTGGCCAGCGCCTCGCCAATCGCGATGCCCGTATCCTCGGTGGTGTGGTGCTGGTCGATATGCAGATCGCCCTGTGCTTTCACCGTCAGGTCGATCAGCGAATGGCGCGAAAGCTGCTCCAGCATATGATCGAGAAAGCCGATCCCGGTCGACACGTCATAAACGCCCGTGCCATCAAGGTTGAGGGCGACCGATACCGAGGTTTCCCCCGTTGTCCGTAGGATTTCCGCGCTGCGCATGGCGCTCCTATAGCGCGGAATCCGTTCCGTGCAATCTTGTGTGCAATCTTTCGCGCATAATCATCCTCCCCCCTCATCCTCCACGCCTCATCGTTCCGGCATGTGCGAACACTTGACCGTCCTGCCCCCTGCGCTAGGAAGGGGCGATGAGCGATACTCTGCCTGACAGCCTGATTCCCTATGATGACATCGTGCAGGAAGCCCTGCGCGCTGTGGTTGGCCGTGTTCTGGGTCAGGCGGAGGCGTCGGGTGGCCTGCCCGGTGATCACCATTTTTACATCACGTTCAAAACGCACGCGCCCGGTGTGTCTATCCCCTCGCACCTGACCCAGCGGTTTCCCGATGAAATGACCATCGTGATGCAAAATAAATATTGGGACCTGAAGGTGGAAATGGATTATTTTCAGGTCAGCCTGACTTTCAACCAAATCCCTGCGCTGCTGACGATTCCGTTCAGCGCGATCACCGCCTTTGTCGATCCTGCCGTCAACTTCGCGCTGCAATTTCATGTGGCGGATACGGGTGAGGCGGTCCCCAT
>JBDTLS010000276.1:0-3143 GCA_039934655.1 Sphingobium sp. | reverse complement strand
CCGCCGTTCGCCAAGCCCGCGCATCACCGCCGCTTCGATACTATCCAGCCGGGCGTCGGTCGGCATCGCCGCCACCTTTTCCAACAGCGGTCCCAGATCAGTCATCGTCACATACTCCATCCTCATCGCAGACATACGTGAACCGGGCGCGCACCCCTCATACCAAAAGGAGGAAACAAAAAATATGCGTGGTTGACGAGGGGTAAGGCAAGACGTCGCGTATCCGCTCTAACGATCACCTTTAAGGAGAAGTCGATGTCTCGTTTCCTGTTCGCGGCCGCCGCGCTGGCCATGACCGTTATGCCCGGCGTCGCCCTTGCGCATACCAAGCTGCTGTCGTCGGATCCGGCAGCCAATGCCATAGTCGCCAAGCCGACCAAGCTGACCCTGGGTTTCTCCGAAAAATTCCTGGCCCCCATGAGCGGCGTGGAGCTGACGATGACCGGGATGCCCGGCATGGCCAACCATGCGTCGATGCCGATCAAGGGGTTCAAAATCAGCGTCGCGGCCGATGGCAAGACGATGATCGTCACCCTGCCCCGCGCCCTGCCCGCCGGCACCTATGACCTCAAATGGCATGTGGTGGGCGCGGACCAGCACAAGATGGAAGGCGGATACAGCTTCACCGTCAAGTAAGTCGTTATGGCCCCGCTAATGCTCGATCTGGTGCGTTTTGGCCTGATGGCCGATCTCGCCCTGCTCATGGGACTGCCGCTATTCTGGTGGACTATGGGCATGGCGGGACGTCGCGATGTGCTGGCGGTTTTGGCGGTTGGGGGAGCGGCATTTTCCGGCCTATGGCTGATCGCGAGCGCCGCGACCATGACCGGAACGCGGATCACCTCTCCTGACTGGGCCACCATCCAGATCCTGTTGACGATGACGCCGATCGGCATGGTGCTGGCGGCGCGATTCGGTGCGCTGGCCCTTGTGCTGGTGGCTATACTTCTCTCGCGGGGCCATCGGGTCGCACTGATTCCCGCCACCGCAGCCGCCGCCACGCTGGCGTGGACCGGCCATGCCGGGGCAACCGAGGGACTGTCAGGCACGATCCATCGCGCGGCCGATGTCGCCCATGTCTGGGCTGCGGCCGGATGGATCGGCGCCCTTGCGGTGCTGTTACACGCACTCACGGTCCGGGGGCAGGAAGCACGACAGGTTGCGGGCATGTTGGCCCGCTTTGCAGGCATGGGGACAGCGTTCGTGGCGGTTCTGGTCATCACGGGCCTGGTCAACGTGGGGATAATCGTGGGATGGGATGACCTGCCCGCGCTGGCAGGCAGTCGTTATGGCTGGCTGCTGATGACCAAGCTGGCGCTCTTTACCACGATGCTGGCGCTGGCCGCGACCAACCGCTGGCGGCTCACCCCTGCGCTGGAGCGGTCGGCGGGTGATACCAGCGCGGCGATAGCGCATCTGCGGCTGTCGCTGGCGGTCGAAACGGCAGCGGCGCTGGCGATATTGGGGCTGGTCGCGCTGCTCGGCACGTTGGACCCGCTGGCCTGATCGCTACAACTGCCGCAGGGTGGGCGGGGAGCGCACCGACATGCGAGGACCACAATCCAATCGCGCCACTAAGGCGATTTCCAAGGCTTGGATGCATCACTCGTGACGGCACTGTCAAACCAAATGCACCTTTTGGTAAGGGGTGATGGATAGGAGGCGGGCATGCCGAGAAAATATATGCCAGCCAGCCCGTTCAAGTACTTCAACTCGTCGCCTGGGGTGATCCACCTTGTGGTCATGATGTATATTCGGTTCCCGCCGTCATTGCGGAATGTGGAGGATCTGCTGTTCGAGCGTGGGATCGACATCTGCCACGAAACGGTACCGCTTTGGTGGAACAGGTTCGGCCCGATGTTCGCGGCAGACATCCGAAGGCAACGTGTGCGCCGGATGCGAGGCTCCCGCCATTGGCGCTGGCACCTTGATGAGATGTACGTGAAGATCAACGGCGAGATGCATTATTTGTGGCGTGCCGTCGACCATGAAGGCGGGGTGCTGGAGAGCTATGTGACGAAAAAGCGTGATAAATCTGCGGCTTTGAAGTTTATAAAGAAAGCTCTGAAGCGCCACGGCAGGACGGAGAAGATCGTCACAGACGGACTGCGATCCTATCCCGCAGCTATGCGTGAACTGGGCAATCTCGATCGTCGGGAAATGGGCCAGTGGCTCAATATCCGGGTCGAAAATTCACATCTTCCATTCCGACGAAAGGAGCCTGCGATGCTGCGGTTTCGACAAATGAAGACGTTGCAGAAGTTCGCCTCGGCCCATGACTCTTTCTACAACCCCTTCAACTCGGAACGCCATCTCGTCAGCCGCAAACTTTACAAGGAACGACGCTCGGAAGCACTTTCCGAGTGGCAAAATCTTGCGGCCTGAAGAATGACGAATTCGACCCGAAATACGCCTTGTGGAGACAAGTTCGCATTGAACTGACAGCACCGTTTGCACCAATTTGGGCAAATTCGCTTACTCGAAGCGTCCTGTGCCAGTCCTGTGTGGCCGGTGCCCCTTTCGGGGAAATGTCGCTAAGTCATTGAAAAAATGGTGCTGCCGGTGAGGATTGAACTCACGACCTCAGCCTTACCAAATCGGGAATGGCTTCCGCCGGCGATAACCGGATATGCGAGATTATACGATAACTATCTGTAAATACCTAGATATATAGACCTGTATGTAGCCGGTCGTACGCTATCGCGCGATACCAATTCAGCCCCCATTCCATTACGCCGCAGATTTCACTATCTTGCGTAATACGGACTTGGAGCGAGACATGATCGAATTAATCACCCAGAAAATCATCGAAGCGCTGAACACGCCTAAGGATGGCCAGAATTTCCTGTGGGATAGCGATCTGAAGGGCTTCGGAGTGCGTGTCGGATCGACCGGGGTGAAAAGCTACGTCGTGCAATATCGCAGCCCGGATGGACGGTTGCGGCGGATGGCATTTGCACGCTGCAACCTGTTCGATGTCGACGAGGCTCGCCAGCATGCGCGCAGCCTCCTCGCCAAAGCGACGCTCGGAATTGACCCGGCTGACGAAAAGAATGCAGCGCGACGCAATGGCTCCGTGGCCGAGATATGGACTTGTAACGGATTTGCGCCGGTCACCTATCTCACTATGCTACCTTGGCTTC
>JBDTLS010000275.1:0-3171 GCA_039934655.1 Sphingobium sp. | reverse complement strand
GCGGTGAACCAAAGCCCTTGGCCGATGGCGCGGTGCAATCAAATAAATGTCTGGCCCATTGCCGCAAGGATAGGCTGCGTCCTTCCTGTGCCGTTGCGCCCAGCGCCCAGATGGTGCGCCCGCAACTGTCCTCCGACCCGGCATCTTCCAGCCAATTGCGCCTGAAATCCATGAAATTGCGGAAGTTTTGAGTGTCGTTATTCCATGCACTTTCGATAAAGGCGGCGAAGACATAACTGAGGCGCGTGCCATGCGGCTCTGCCTGTATCCCCAGCCGGTTCGCCAGCATCAGCGCCCGCGCATTGTCATCCACGCAATAGCCGTGGGCGCGATTGGGTACGCCGAATACGCTATGTTGCAGAATGCCCGTATCGTCACAGATACGCAGCAACCCCTCTATACCCGGTGGCCCAAGATTCGGAGCGCCGTTGATCGTGACGCCTGTTTCCTGGACAACTTCCAAACAGCGGCGCGCAAATTCCGGCCAGATCATGCTGCGCCCACGTGCATAAGCCCGCCGTTTTATGGTGAGCAATCGCTCAGGATCGGCAAGCAGCGCGCCAATTTCCCGCGCCAACGCTCCGCTGTCGTTAAAGGGCACCAAAACGCCGTGATCATGGGCCAACAACTCGCTGGCATGAACATAGGGCGTCGACACCACGGCCTTGCCGAGCGCCACGGCATAAGAAAGTGTGCCCGATGTCGATTGAGCTGCGCCGGGATAGGGCGTCACATATATGTCCGCTGCTTCGATCAGATCGAGCAAGTCCTCGTTTTCCAAAAACGCATCGATCCAATGAACATGATCTGCGACGCCAAGGCTGGTGGCCTGCGCCTTCAGCCGCTGGCGATAGGCCTCCCCCTCTCGCGTCAACAAATTGGGGTGGGTCGCCCCGACGATGCAATAGAGGACATCAGGATGTTGCTCCACAATCGCTGGCAAGGCGGAGATCATCGCCTCAATGCCTTTGCCCGGCGACAGCAGGCCAAAGGTCATCAATATCTTTTTGCCGTCCCAACCCCGCTTCTGCTTGAACATGTCCTCGCGCCCAAAAGGACGATCGGGGACGCCATGCTGTATGAGGACGATCTGGTCCTTGTCCGCGCCGTACACCTCATCCAACAGCGACGCCGCACATTGCGACATGACGATAAGTTTGGACGCGCGCGCGATCAGGTTCTTCATCACCGATAATTGCGCCTGATCCGGGTCGTGCAGAACGGTATGCAGCGTCACGATCAGCGGCGCGGCCACATGATTGACCAGTTCGAGAATCATATTGCCGGCTGGCCCGCCAAACAGCCCGAATTCATGTTGTAGCCATACCACCGACGCCCCGCTCTGGTTGATGGTTTGCGCTGTGGCGCGATAGCTGGCCGGATCATTGTCCATAATCGTGGCGCATACTGCGGGACCGAAGCTGATCGCCTCGCTTGCCCTCGCCATCGCATAAACATCGATAGCCGTACGAGGCGATGCCGCCTTGACGGAATCATAAATGTCGGCTGTGAAGGTCGCTATACCGCAACGACGCGGTGTAAAGCCGCCGATCAAAGCAATGCGCGTTGCCCCGGCCCCAGTGAGCGGGCGGTAAGCCCGGACGGTGCTTTTTTCACAATGTGTCAGGTTTTTGGGTGTCAGGTTTTGGGAAATATGATTCATGTGCAGCGGCTCCGGTATGGATGCTTCCCAAGACCATTAGCTGCGATCCCGAGGACCGGATGCGCTACGACAGTCTCAGACGCGATATCGCTAGAAAACCCCAGAGCGCCGAAATAGTTCCCTCGCAGACGCAGGAGGACCCGAGCGGATTAACTATATTTGTCTGTATTTATGCTGATGTTGCACGGTAAACCGCGTTACTGCACATGCGTAATGGGTACATCATCGGAATATTTTTTACAAGGGGTTTGCATGGTGTTTCTATTGATTAGAAAGGACGCTCCCCGATATAATTCCCCGCATCCGAATAACGGCACACCAGTAAATCCTCGCTCTGGCTGGTCGCCCGCGCGCAGCCGACCTCGCCCGTGTCGCGCCACACCAGTTGGGTGAAATGCCCAACATCCTCTACATCGCCGGTCGTGCTGTTGTTCGGAAACACGCCCGGTTTATAGAAACGCTTTTCGCGGATCCACGCATCGACCATCGCTTTGGGACCATAATAGCCCTTGCTCCCCGCCCACAGATTTTCACCTTGCGGGTTACGCGGATCATCATTCGAATGTTCGAATTTGCCGGATGCCGCGAGATAATCCGCCCACCGCTGCGCCGAGCTGGCCAAAGCAGGATCCCATGTCAGCGGGGAAACGCCATATTGAGCGCGCTCAAGATTATGGGTTATCAGGATTTGCTGGTTGAAGCTGTCGATCGGGCTGATCGCGCCCATCATCACAGGGGCAAGCAGACCCAGCGCGCCAATTGCTATCCGTGCCGTCCAACGATTGCCTGTCATCAAACCCGTGCCTCTTGTTGTGCAAGAGGAGGTTTGTCATGCCGCGTTCAATGGCGCGTTTAAGGCTCTGGTAAAACGAAAATTAAGCAATTGTTAGTAAATTTCTGGTTAAGCATTCCCCGAAATCAGCCATTTATCATGATTTCAGGGATGGACCGGACGCTTTCCCCCCAACGATAAACACCGGATCGCCAATGCGGGCATGGGCGTATAGCAACCGTGCAAATTCCATCGGCACACCGACACAGCCGTGGGTTGCATAGCCATCGTGCACATCGCTGGCATGAATAGCGACCCAGTCCGGCGTCAAGCGCAGCGCGAACGGCATCGGCGCGTTATAAGTTTTGGAGTGGTAATATTCCGCTTTGCCGAGAATTTTGAACGATCCGGTCGGGGTCGGCACATTATCGGCGCCATATAATATCACGGCCGAGCCGATCTCATGCCCCGCGCGAAACACCGACAGGATTTGCTTGTCGAGGTCCACCCGCACCCACACCGGCCCCTGCGGAATATGAGCTTCGTTCCAGACGTAAGTGCCGAAACGCATCGGCCCCGTGATGTTGAGAATGCTGCGAACGGTCTGTGTCTGGCCACCCGGCAGGGTCAGCAGGGGGAAATGCCCCGCCGAATACCAGAGCCGGGGCTGAGTGGCGGCGTTGACGGGTGGCAGAATGAAGGTCGGATCAGGGCGATCCGAGCGCGCGCCCATATA
>JBDTLS010000274.1:0-3181 GCA_039934655.1 Sphingobium sp. | reverse complement strand
CGACGGGTTTATGGGTGGCGGACAGGTGGCTTTGATGCGCGTCGGCAAGGCGCTGGATGCCGTGCGGGCGGCGCACAAGCCGGTGCTGACCTTCGCCACCGCTTATGAGGATCAGGGTTATCAGCTTGCCGCCCACGCCAGCGAGGTCTGGATCAACCCGATCGGCGGCGTCGCGATCATGGGGCCGGGGGGCGCGAACCTGTATTACAAAGGGCTCATCGACAAACTCGGCGTCAACGTGAACATCTATCGCGTCGGCACCTACAAGAGCGCGGTCGAACCGTTTATCCGTGCCGATCAATCGCCTGAAGCAAAGCAGGCCAGTCAGGCGCTCGCCGATAACCTGTGGCAGAACTGGCGTGATGATGTCGCCCGTGCCCGGCCACGCGCCAAACTCGCGGCCTATGTCGCGGATCCGCTCGGCAGTGTGCAGGCGACCGGCGGCGACATGGCCAAGGCCGCGCAGAATGCCGCACTGGTGGATCGGGTGGGGGATGAGGACAGCTTCGATGACCGGGTGGCCGCCATCGCGGGGGAGGATAACTCTCCGGAAACGCAAGGCTTCGCGAGCATCAACTTCGACAAATATGTTAAAGCGCACACGCCCGCCAATGATGGCCAGATCGGCGTGTTGACGGTCGCGGGCGAGATTGTGGACGGCGAGGGCGGCCCCGGCACCGCCGCCGGAGACAGCATCGCGATGCTGCTGAACAAGGCGCTGACCGAGCGCGACCTGAAAGCCCTCGTCATCCGCGTGGACTCGCCGGGCGGATCGGTGCTGGCGTCGGAACAAATTCGCCGCGCCATCGCACAGGCGAAGGAGCAGGGGCTGCCCGTTGTCACCTCAATGGGCAATGTCGCGGCGTCGGGCGGCTACTGGATCACCACGCTTTCGGACAAGGTGATCGCCGAACCCTCCACCATCACCGGGTCGATCGGCGTGTTCGGCATCTTGCCGAGTTTTGAGGGCACGCTCGCCAAGCTCGGCGTCACCACGGATGGCGTACGGACCACGCCTTTGTCGGGTGAGCCGAATGTGGTGGGCGGCATCAGCCCGCAATTCAACGCCATCGCGCAGTTGAGCGTCGAGGATATGTATCGCCGCTTCATCGGCCTCGTCGCGCACGCCCGCAAGCTGACGCCGCAGCGCGTCGACAGCATTGCCCAAGGCCGCGTGTGGGATGGCGGCACCGCGCGGCAAATCGGGCTGGTCGACAGCTTCGGCGGGCTGGAGGATGCCATCGCCGAAGCCGCCCGCCTCGCCAAGCTCGACCCCGCCAAGGCGCGGCCTTATTATATCGAGTCGGAGCCGGACAAGCTCGCCGCGTTCCTGCAATCGTTCATGAGTTCGGACGCGCATGTGGGATTGGGCGCGCGGAACGCATTGCCCACCGACCTGCTGGGGCGGCAGGCATGGCGTCAACGCCAATGGGCGATACAGGCGTTGGAAGATGCGCGCTCTCTGACCCAAGGCGCAGCCATGCGCGCAAGCTGCCTCGAATGCCGTGCCTATCGCGCTCCGGGTGTGGTGGATGCTGGGCAGCGGGAGGGAGTGTTGTGGCGGATGTTGGGGTGGTTGGGACGCAGTTAAACTATAACTGCGAAACCAGATGACGATCTGAGCGTTCCTCTTGTGCGCCTCCCAGCAAAGGTCGGTGCTTGGAGGTGATGTATGCTGCTGAAGAATACACATGCAATTGTGACAGGCGGCGAATCGGGAATTGGAAAGGCATCTGCACTGGCAATCGCGCGCACTGGTGCGGCCATTACGATTACCTATTTCAAAGATGAGTCGGCCGCGCAGAACGTGGTCCGTGAAGTCGAATCTTTTGGCGGTCGTGCTTTGGCGGTGCAAACTGATGTCGGCGAAGAAACGCAGGTCGCGACATTGTTCGCCGCCGCAACCACAGAGTTAGGCCCACCGACGTTGCTTGTGAACGCAGCAGGTCGAAACATGTCCAGTGTACTATTGGCCGATATGGAGCTTGCGCAGTTCGACGACATATTACGCTCAGATCTTTATGGGCCTTTCCTGACATGCCGCGCTTTCGTCAGGTCGCTCGAAGCGCATAATCTGGGCGGACGTATTGTGAATATTTCTTCGATTCACGAACGCGCCCCCAGAGCAGGCGGCGTTGATTATGATGCGGCAAAGGGTGGATTGGCGCAAATGACCGCGACGCTCGCGCTTGAACTTGCACCAAAACATATCGCTGTGAATGGAGTTGCACCCGGCATGATTCTGACACCTATGAACCAGTCAGCGATGGATCATCCCGGTGAACTCAAAGCAAAGGAAGCGATGATTCCGTGGGGGCGGGCAGGGCGACCGGATGAAGTGGCCGCACTCGTGTTGTTTCTGCTGTCGCCAGCGGCAGAGTATATTACGGGAACGACCGTTACAATTGATGGCGCGCTGTCGCTGACTATTGCGCTGGGAGCCTGATATGGTTGCCTATGTTGTAGAAAAACTCGCCGATGTCATGCTCGATAATGCTGACGCACAAGGCAGGTTGGCAAATCATGACTTGATGAGTCCTTTCGTCTGGGCGGAAGATAATAAGTATCATCTCCTCGTCCGTGTGGTGCCCAATCCTTTAGGCCCGACTGACCCAACGGGCGTTATCTGGGCGGGTAATTCGGTCGACGGGCTGCATTTCACCATGTGCACCGAAGCATCCATCGTTCCGGGCCCTGACCCGGCTGACGCAGGGGGATGCGAAGACCCGACAATGGTACTTGGCGATCATGGCAATTATTTGATTTTTTACACCGGCGTCGATGCAAAACGCAGCCAGGGATCATTGCTCGTTGCACAAGGCCCCGATCTTGATTGCCTCAAGAAACAAAAAGTGATGCTAAAGGCCCCGGAGGGTGAGGGTAACATCAAAGAGGCAACAATCGCTCAGGGTTCGGATGGGCGCTACCGCTTGTTTTATGAATATGCGCGGGACAATGCGTCACGCATCGGCATGGCGATTGGCGCCGGGCCGGAAGGGCCATGGGAGGTGGTCGACGACCCCTTCACGATACGGGAGGACAGCTGGGACAATTGGCACCTTTCGACAGGACCGGTCATACAACAGGTTGGTCAAGACCCTGTCATGTTCTATAACGGTGCAACAATCGACGCGCGCTGGCGGATCGGCTGGGTCAGCTTCGATGCCGATTTTACCCGCGT
>JBDTLS010000273.1:0-3191 GCA_039934655.1 Sphingobium sp. | reverse complement strand
TAGAGGATTTGGCTTGCGCCGATGACAGGCCGAGCGCCTGCAACACATGGCTTGGTCGGCCCGATCCGCTCGCACATGCCGACCCCAGCGAAAAAGCGATGTCACGACATTCCGACATCAGCCGTGCCGCGTCCAGCCCTTTGCGACGAATATTGAGGTTGCCGGGGTAGCGATCCGTCACGCTGCCATTGATAGCCCAGTCGGCAAACAGGGCCATCGCGCGATCCCGCAATGTCGTCACATGCGCCGCATCTTCCTGCTCGCGCTGCATCACCAACGCTGCAGCGGCTCCGAACCCGACGCATAAAGCCGGGGACAATGTGCCGGATCGCAAACCGCCCTCCTGCCCGCCACCATATAACAACGGCGGCAAGTCCAGCCCTTCGCGTAGCCACAAGGCACCGATGCCCTTTGGCCCGTGCACTTTATGCGCGCTGATCGCGATCATATCGGCGGTACGCAGTACCGGCACCCGTCCGAAGCCCTGCACCGCGTCACACAGAAACAGCGCGCCCGCGTCATGCGCGAGTCCCGCCAGCGTCTCGACCGGCTGCACCACACCGATTTCATTGTTGACCAGCATCACCGCTACCAGCGCGGTTTGCTCATCAATTACTTGCGCCGCCACAGCCAAATCAACGAGACCATCCGACCCGACCGGCAGCAAAACGGCTTCAAACCCCTCCGCCTCCAGCGCCAGCACGGTGTCGCGCACAGCGGCATGTTCGGTCGCGATCGTAACGATCTTGCGCCGACCCTTGCTCCCACGCGCCGCGCCGATGATCGCGATGTTGAGCGCCTCGGTCGCGCCGGATGTGAACACCAGCCGCCCAGCGGGCACCCTCAAAGCGCCCAACACCTGATCCCGCGCCACCTCCACCGCAGCAGCAGCGGCACGCCCCGGTTTATGCGCGCTGTGCGGATTGGCATAATGATCGCGCAGCCACGGCACCATCGCGTCAAAGGCTTGCGGAGCGAGCGGCGTGGTTGCCTGATAATCGAGGTAGATCATCGCCGCGCTCCCTTGGCCCGGACACCAGCGATCCCGCGCCATATATCCATCAACCGCGCAACGCCCGCCTCGTCGGTGTCGGGACCGAAGCTAATGCGAATCACTTCGTCCGCTTGCGCCGCGTCCCACCCCATCGCGCGCAAAACCGGACTGGTCTTGAGCGTGCCGGACGAACAGGCCGCGCCCGCGGAAACCGCAATACCCGCCATATCGAACTGGATCAGCTGCGCGCGCGCCGACACGCCGGGCATCTGGTAACTGGCGATGGTCGCAATGCGCGGGACATGGGCCGCAACCACCTCGCCGCCCGCCGCGACAATCGCTGCATCCAGTTGCCTCCGCAAGCCCGAAGCGCGCTCCAGCCATGCGCGCGAAGCCTCCAGCGCCGCCGCCATCGCCATAACCCCCGGCACATTTTCGGTGCCGCCGCGATAGCCTTGTTCCTGTCCGCCCGAAGGATGGAGCAACATCAGATCGCGCACCAGCAACGCACCGACACCCGGCGGCCCGCCAAATTTATGGGCGCTGATCGCAATCATGTCGGCTTGCGCAGGCAGGTCGATCTTGCCCGCACTCTGCGCACAATCGACGAACAACACGCCGCCCGCGTCGTGCACAGCCTGCGCGATGTCCGCAACCGGCTGGATCACGCCCGTTTCATTGTTGACATGCTGCACCACGACCAACGCGCCTTGCGCAATCGGCTGATCCACTACGACGCCATCGCCATCCACAACCAGCCGCTGCGCATCGCCCGCGCAGCGCAACACCGCGTCATGCTCGACCGGCGATACCAGCAGCGGCGCAGCCTTCGCGCGGCTCAAAGCAATCGCAATCGCCTCACTCGCGCCGGACGTGAAAATGATCGTGCCCTGCCACCCCAAAGCGCCCGCAATCCTGCCGCGCGCATCCTCCAGCATCGCCCGCGCCGCACGGCCATCGGCATGGGGCGAGGATGGATTGGCCCAGCGCCCTGCTGCCTCCATCATCGCGTCGCGCGCAGGAGCAACCATCGGCGTGGTCGCCGCATGGTCGAGGTAAACACGCCGCGCCATATCGGCGGAGGGCGCAGGTTCAACAGGCGAAAGCGGCACGGGCAGACTCAATTGATTGCGAAATGGGACGGGTTCCCTATATAGGCGTCAACTCGCCGCTGCCATCGACTATTCGATGCAGCACATCCATATCTTATGCCAGTCAGCCAGGTGCCATGCCAGACGTGATTTTCCCCGGCCCCGAAGGCCGCCTCGAAGGGCGTTTCAGCCCCCCGCCCCGCCCCCGCGCACCGATCGCGATGATCCTCCATCCGCACCCACAGGGCGGCGGCACGATGAACGACCGCATTACGCAGGCGCTGTACAAGACCTTTGTACGGCGCGGTTTTGGCGTGCTGCGTTTCAACTTTCGCGGCGTCGGCCGCTCTCAGGGCACATTCGACAACGGCATTGGCGAGCTTTCCGATGCGGCGTCGGCGCTCGACTGGGTGCAGAGCTTTCACCCCGAAGCGCAGACGACATGGATCGCCGGTTTCAGCTTCGGCGCGTGGATCGCGATGCAGCTGCTGATGCGCCGCCCCGAAGTGCGCGGGTTCATCTCCGTAGCGCCGCCCGCCAACATGTATGACTTCAGCTTCCTCGCGCCCTGTCCCGCGTCGGGCATCATCGTGCAGGGCGTGGCGGATGAAGTGGTGACGGCGAGCGCCGTGCAAAAGCTGGTCGACAAGCTGCGCACGCAAAAAGGCATCACCATCCACCACGACGAAATCCGCGGCGCCAACCACTTCTTCGAACATGAGCTGGACCAGTTGATGAAGTCGGTCGACAATTATCTCGACATGCGGCTGGCCCCGGATTCGCCGATTAGGTGAGGGGGAGATGATCGCCATTGGCGAGAGATTGCATAATCAAAACGGGCGGCAGAGTATCCTCTACCGCCCGCTTATTATTTCCGCTTCAGGGCGGTGATAACGGCGGCTAGTCCAAACAGAACTTCCGCAAAATTATGCCATTGCATCGCTTTAACTTTCGCGATGGAGGCGCGCCCCCAGGTTATGGGGATATACTTTGCAAAGCGCTTTGCCCTCTCGAGCATCGGATTTTAAGGAGGTCCGACCTCATCGATTTGTTGGTTCTGTTTGCTGATATTGGTTCTGTTTGCTGATATTGGTTCTGTTTGCTGA
>JBDTLS010000272.1:0-3265 GCA_039934655.1 Sphingobium sp. | reverse complement strand
GCACCATCGGCTCGCGGCTCAGCACAACGCTTCGCTATGGCGAAAACCCGCATCAGGACGCCGCCTTGTATTTCCCGATGGGTCCGGCGACCGCTGGCATCGGCCAGGCCGTGCAGGTGCAGGGCAAGGAACTGTCCTACAACAATTACAACGACGCCGACGCCGCGCTGGAACTGGTCAGCGAATTTCGCGATGGCCCGCCCACGGTGGTCATCGTCAAGCACGCCAACCCATGCGGCGTTGCTACTGCGGACACGCTGATCGAAGCCTATCAACAGGCGCTCGCCTGCGACAGCGTATCGGCCTTTGGCGGCATCATCGCCTTCAACCGGCCGCTCGACGGGCCGACCGCCGAAGCGATGTCCGGCATCTTCACCGAAGTTGTCGCCGCGCCCGATGCCGATGATGCCGCGCGCGCGGTGTTTGCAAAGAAAAAGAACCTGCGCCTGTTACTGACCGGCGCGCTGCCCGACCCGGCGCGGCGCGGGCAGCAGGTCAAGGTGATTGCGGGCGGCGTGCTCGTGCAGGATCGCGACAATGGCCATGTGACGCGCGACATGTTGAAAATCGTCACCAAACGTGCGCCGACCGAACAAGAACTCGCCGACTGCATGTTCGCATGGACGGTCGCCAAGCACGTCAAGTCCAACGCCATCGTCTATGCCAAGGACGGCGCGACGGCGGGGATCGGCGCGGGACAGATGAACCGCCGGGATAGCGCGCGCATTGCCGCCGTCAAAGCGCAAGAGGCCGCAGAGACAAACGGCTGGACGCAGGCGCGCACAGTGGGCAGCGCGGTCGCTTCCGATGCGTTCTTCCCGTTCGCCGACGGGCTGCTTTCCGCCGCCGAAGCGGGCGCCACCGCGGTCATCCAGCCGGGCGGTTCGATGCGCGATGAAGAGGTCATTGCCGCAGCGGATGACGCTGGTCTCGCAATGCTCTTTACAGGGATGCGTCATTTCAGGCATTGATGCACCGCAGCAATTGTGAGGAACTATTGGCGGTTGTCTATGTTGAAGCTCATTGGATTAAACGCTTTTAACCACTTTTTAGCGGATTTGCTGCATTTGCGGATGGTGCGTACCACTTTACCCAGGGGAATTTAGATGGCGCTTAGCGACCATGAAGCCGATGTAGTGATAATCGGCGCAGGGCCTGCAGGACTGACCTCGGCCTATCTGCTTACCAAGCTAGGCCGTTCCGTTATCGTGATCGAGAAGGATTCGGTGTATGTCGGCGGCATCAGCCGAACCGTGGAGTATAATGGTTTCCGCTTTGATATCGGCGGCCACCGATTCTTTTCCAAGGCCAAGGAAGTCGTCGATCTGTGGAATGAAATCCTGCCCGACGATTTCATCCAGCGTCCGCGCATGAGCCGCATATATTATGAGGGCAAGTTTTACAGCTATCCGCTGCGCGCGTTTGAAGCACTGATGAATTTGGGCGTGTGGCGCTCTACCTTGTGCATGGCGAGCTTTGCCAAGGCCAAGATGTTTCCGAACCGCAACGTGCGTTCGTTTCAGGACTGGACCGTCAACGCTTTCGGGCACAAATTATTCTCGATCTTTTTCAAGACTTACACGGAAAAAGTCTGGGGTATGCCGTGCGATGAAATGTCGGCGGACTGGGCGGCGCAGCGCATCAAGGGTCTGTCGCTATGGGGCGCCGTGACCGATGGCCTCAAGCGTTCGCTCGGCCTCAACAAAAAGCCCAATGACGGGATGCAGACCAAAACCCTGCTCGAAACCTTCCGTTATCCCCGCCTCGGCCCCGGCATGATGTGGGATGCCGCGCGGGACAAGGTGCAGGCCGCGGGGAACAAGGTGCTGATGGGCCACGCGCTCGACAAGCTGACCTACGATGCCGCGACCGGCCGCTGGAACGTGATGGCTACCAATAAGAACGGTGAGACGATCACGCTCAACGCGGGCGATGTCATCAGCTCCGCGCCGATGCGCGAACTGGCCCAGCGTATTGATCCGCAGCCAGCAAGCCTGCCACAGGCACAGAACCTCAAATACCGCGACTTCCTGACCGTGGCGCTGATGGTCAAATCGCCCGATCTGTTCCCGGATAACTGGATTTATATCCATGACAGCAAGGTGCTGGTTGGGCGCGTGCAGAATTTCCGTAGCTGGTCGCCCGAAATGGTCCCGGATGCGTCGATTGCCTGTGTCGGCCTTGAGTATTTCTGCTTTGAGGGTGACGGCCTGTGGTCATCGAGCGATGCGGACCTGATCGAGCTCGCCAAGAAGGAAATGGCGATACTCGGCCTGTGCAAGGCCGAGGACGTGGTCGGCGGCGCGGTCGTGCGGCAGGAAAAGGCCTATCCCGTGTACGACGACAGCTATGCCGCCAATGTGCTGGCGATGCGGCAGGATCTGGAAGCGAAATATCCGAACCTGCACATGGTCGGTCGCAACGGCATGCATCGTTATAACAATCAGGATCATGCGATGATGACAGCGATGCTGACGGTGCGCAACATAGAGGCGGGCGCGCGTCTGTATGACATCTGGGCCGTCAACGAGGACGCCGAATATCATGAGTCGGGGGACGAAGGTGAACAGGCTGCGCTGGCGAGCGTGCGTCAGGTTCCCAAACGCATTACCCAAGCAGCGTAAGCGATGATCGCGCGCGCTGCAAATGCTGTCTGGCGGCGTGTATACGCCCGCTATGTGATGGCGAGTGCAGTGGCGTTGTGCGCAGACATCGGGCTGTTCCTGACGTTGTTACGGGTGGATATGTCGCCCGTCATAGCATCCACGATCGGCTATATCGTCGGGTTGGGGGTGCACTGGCTGATTTCCTCGCGGCTGGTGTTCACGGATCAGGCAGCGCGCGGCACCGCCCAGCGCACGAAGCAAAAAATGCTGTTCATTATCTCCGCTCTGGTTGGCCTTGCTATTACCGGCGCAATCGTCGGTTTCGCCACAGCGCGCGGACTTGACCCGCGCCTCGCCAAATTGTGCGCGATTTTCGCGAGCTTCCAGACGACCTATATGCTGCGCCGTTCGATAGTCTTTGTGTGACCGCAAAAGGGGGCAACGACATTCCCTGGATCGAGCGCGGCCACCACGCCTTATGGATCGTGGGGCTGCTGTGGCTTGAATGCGTCCTCGTATGGATGGTGCTCAACTGGCATAGTTTCGCGGTATTGGGCTTTCACGATCCCGATGATGCGATGCGACTGGTGCAGGTCCGCGATTTCCTTGCCGGGCAAAGCTGGTTCGATGTCAGCCAGCATCGCGTCAATCCGCCGATT
>JBDTLS010000271.1:0-3367 GCA_039934655.1 Sphingobium sp. | reverse complement strand
CGACCACCAGCCAGCCAAGCACGCACACGCCCCACGCCACGCCCAGCGCCAGCCAGCGGCGATTCCATACGCCATGCAGCGCGATCAGCAGTTCATCATACAGGCTTGGCATTGATTACCCTTGTCTCGTCGCAAGTCAGAACATGCTTTCGGGAATGATGAGGACATCACCGGGCGCGAGCAGCACATTGGCCTTCGTGTCGCCCTTTTTGATGAGGTCGTTGAGGCGCACATTATATTCATGCTGCTTGCCGCTGACCTTGTCATAGCGGACCAGGCGGGCGCGGTTTCCCGCCGCGAATTCAGACAAACCGCCGACCGAAATCATCGCGTCGAGCAGCGTCATATTGGCGCGATAGGGGATCGAGGCAGGCTTTTCGGTCGCACCGACAATACGAATTTGCTGGCTGAACGTGCCGGAAAAATTATTAACGATCACCGAAACCAGGGGTTTTTCGATGAACTGCGAGAGCTGGACCTTGATATCCTCGGCCAGTTTCGCAGGCGTTTTGCCCACTGCGGGCAGGTCGGTAATCAGCGGCGTGGTGATGCGCCCGTCGGGCCGCACCTGAACCTTGGTGCCCAGCTCCGGGTTGCGCCAAACAAATATCGTCAGCTCATCAAGCGGGCCAATGATGTATTCTTCGCCCGGCCCTTCCGCCGTGGAAACGAACGACGCGGGCGGAAGCTGTTGTCCACCGCCGCTTGTTGCGCAGCTCGACAGCAGCAGCGCGGAAATGATCGCCGCTGCCCAAACCCCTGAATTACGTCCCAAAACCATGCCAATCACCTCTTCGCTAGCGACATGGCGTAACCAAGCCCCGTTTACGAAACGGGTTTGGCGGGCCTATCGCACCGCTTCGTTTTGACCGGAAAGGGTGAAAATACCGTTAGGATTGACAGGAAAAGTTCGAAGTTCAGCCGATTAACATCTCATGCGGTGGCGCGTGGCCCAGAAACGCGGCGGGGCTGGCGCTCGCACCATAGGCCCCCGCCAAAAACAATGCGATGATGTCGCCCTCGACCACATTTGGCAATGCCACCTTGTCTCCCAGACGGTCGAGCGGTGTACACAGACATCCGACGACTGTTGTGGCATCCTGGGCGAGGGATTGACCAAAATGATTGGCCACCGCAATCGGATAATTGCGCCGTACCACCGTTCCGAAATTGCCGCTGGCCGCGAGTTGATGATGCAGGCCACCATCGACAACGGCGAACTTCTCGCCATGGCTGGTTTTGACGTCAACCACGCGGGTCAGATAAACGCCCGCTTCGGCGACAAGATACCGCCCCAATTCCAGCGCAAACTGGCTGTCTGCCAGCACCGCAGGTCGTGCTTCAAGCGCATCTTCAAGCGCGACACCAATCGGGCGTGGATCGAGCGGCATGTCACCCGGAAAGTAAGCGATGCCAAATCCACCACCAATGTTGACCAGCGGCGGCGGTGCCCCCACCTCCTCCGACAGACGCGCAGCGAGGGCAAGCGTTTGCGCTTGCGCATCGATAATCGCCAGCGGGTCGAGCGCCTGTGACCCTGCGAAAATATGCCACCCGCGCCAATCGGCACCGGCCTGTATCAACTCGCGGGCGAGCTTTGCGGCGCGATCGGCATCAACGCCGAACGGCTTGGCGCCACCGCCCATCTTCATGCCCGATCCTTTGAGGTCGAAATCCGGGTTGACGCGCACCGCGAGGCGAGGCGTCACGCCCAGCGTTTCAGCCAGTGCCAGCGCCCGTGCGCCCTCGCCCTCCGACTCCAGATTGATCGTTGCACCGGCCAGCATCGCGGCGCGCAATTCATCGTCGCGCTTGCCGGGGCCAGCGAAGCTGATCCGCGACGCATCCATGCCCGCCTTCAGCGCCAGTTCCATCTCGCCGGCAGATGCGACATCAAAACCGTCGCATATATCCACCATCCGTTTTAACAATTCCGCATAAGGATTTGCTTTCATTGCATAATGAATATGCAACCCATCGGGCATCGCAGCGCGCAATGTTGCCATATGCGCAATCACAATGCCAAAGTCATAAACGAACAGCGGCGTATCGCCTGCCTCATCCACCAACGACGCGGCTCCGCAACCGCCGATCAGCAACATGCCGTCTTCGCCACTGAACCATTCGGGTATCGGCCCCATCGGCTTCATGCGTGCTGTTCCTTCTTGGCCAGTTGCGAATGTGTCTGGACGAGTGCGACACGGTCGATCTTGCCATTGGCGTTGCAGGGAAAATCCGCCACGATCATGACGTCACGCGGCACCATGAAATTGGGCAGTTGCTGTTTAAGTTCGATCAGCACCTGATCTTTCAACGCAGCGTCATCGCCACCGCTTATGGGTCGCACCAACAGGCAAACCGCCTGTCCCAGCCGTTCGTCCGAGATGCCCAGCGCCACCGCTTCGGCGATCCCGGCAATCGCTGCGGCGGCTTCCTCGATTTCGGTGGGGCTGATCCGGTTGCCAGCGGACTTAATCATCGCATCGTCGCGGCCGACGAAATACAACAAGCCTTCAGGGTCGCGCCGCACCGTGTCGCCGGACCACACCGCCACACCGCCATAGCGAGAGCTGGGCGGGGCAGGACGGAACCGCTGCGCCGTGCGCTGCGCATCCCGCCAATAGCCCTGCGCCACCAACGGACCGCAATGCACCAGTTCGCCCGGTTCATCGGCATCCGTCACGCTGCCGTCTGCACGGCAAACCAATATTTCGGCGTGAGGAATGGCGCGCCCCATGCTCTCAGGGTGGCTCGCCACCAGTTCGGACGGCAGACAGGTGGAACGGAATGCTTCGGTCAGGCCGTACATCGGATAGATGTCGGCTTGCGTGAACAGGGCGCTCATCTTCGCGATCAACGTCCGGGTCAGCGCCCCGCCGCTGTTGGTCAGGCGGCGTAGAGTACGCGCGGCATCTTCCGGCCAATCCGCCTCGGTCAATTGCACCCACAACGGCGGCACCCCGGCGAGCGTAGTGATGCGATCTCGCGCCACCGCCTTTATGACGTCACGCGCGGTCAGATATTCGAGCGGGACAACGCAACCGCCCGCCGCCCATGTCGACAGCAACTGGTTCTGACCGTAATCGAAGCTGAGGGGCAGTACGGCGAGCACCCGGTCATCGGGCGTCAATTTCAAATACTCCGCGACCGACACCGCGCCGAGCCACAGGTTGGCGTGGCTCAGCATCACCCCCTTGGGTTTGCCGGTCGATCCCGATGTATAGAGGATCGCGGCCAGCGCATCGGGCGCGGCATCGCAGGGGGGCAAGGCGGGCAATCCACTGATAAGATCGGCGATACGGCCCTCAGCGACGACAACGCAATCAGCGGGACTATCCCCTCCCGCGAGGCTTTTCAGCCGACCCTC
>JBDTLS010000270.1:0-3372 GCA_039934655.1 Sphingobium sp. | reverse complement strand
TCCACGCTGATTGATTTGCGGACCCAATATTCCTCGACGGGGCGCTCGTCACATCCACGCGCAGCCGCATAATAAAACTGCGCTGCCTTGCCGAAATGCTTCTGCAAAAACGGCAGGTCGTGCGCGCGCAGATCTGCCCCGGTAGTAATACCGATTTCAGTCATCCGCCGCGCCGTCACCGGGCCTATGCCGTGAATGCGCGCGACCGGCATCGTTGCCATGAAATCGGCACCGTGTTCGGGCGTAACGACGCATAACCCATCGGGCTTGTTCTGGTCGGATGCCAGCTTGGCGATCAGCTTGTTATAGGACACACCGGCCGACGCGGTCAGTTCGGTTTCCTCGGCGATCATACGGCGGATTTCCTGTGCGATATAGGTCGCCGAAACAATGCCCAGCTTGTTTCGCGTCACATCGAGATAGGCCTCATCTAACGACAGCGGCTGAATGATATCGGTGAAGCGTTCGAAAATGCCGCGAATCTGAAGGGATACCGTGCGATAGGCATCGAACCGGGGCGGCATGAAGATCAATTCCGGGCAAAGCCTGCGCGCCTTACCACCCGGCATTGCGGAGCGCACACCAAACACCCGCGCCTCATAACTCGCGGCGGCAACTACGCCGCGCGGGCCGTCACCGCCCACCGCCAACGGTTTGCCACGCAGATCAGGATTGTCGCGCTGCTCCACCGACGCATAAAACGCATCCATATCGATATGAATAATCTTGCGATGTGCACAATCAGGCGTAGCAACGGGCGCGTCCATAGGCTTTCACATGCCATATTCCCAATCAGAACGAAAGAGGAACATTTACTCTAAGGCTATGCTACCTAGCTCGCCTTCGCCACCGAAGGGCTGTTCTTCACCAAATCGTCCACCACCGAAGGATCGGCCAGCGTCGATGTGTCGCCCAGCGATGACACTTCACCCTCGGCGATCTTGCGGAGGATTCGGCGCATGATCTTGCCCGACCGGGTCTTGGGCAGGCCGGGCGCGAACTGGATCACATCGGGCGTGGCGATCGGTCCGATTTCGTGGCGGACCCAAGCGACAAGGGTTTTACGCAGTACTTCGTCGCCATCAATCCCGGCGTTCAGCGTTACATAAGCATAGATGCCCTGACCCTTAATCTCATGCGGAAAACCGACCACCGCCGCTTCGGCAACATCCTCGTGCAGCACCAGTGCGCTTTCGACTTCGGCGGTGCCCATACGGTGCCCGGACACGTTGATGACATCATCGACGCGCCCGGTGATCCAGTAATATTCATCCGCATCGCGGCGACACCCGTCGCCGGTGAAATACATGCCCGGATAGGTGCTGAAATAGGTCTGGAAGAAGCGTTCATGGTCGCCGTAAACGGTGCGCATCTGCCCCGGCCAGCTGCGGGCGATGCACAAATTGCCATCGGTCGCGCCTTCGAGCGATTTGCCGTCCGCATCGACCAGCACCGGTTCCACGCCGAAGAAGGGCTTCGACGCGCTGCCGGGTTTCAGGTCGGTTGCGCCGGGCAGCGGCGTAATCATATGCCCGCCGGTTTCGGTCTGCCACCATGTGTCGACGATCGGGCAGCGACCTTCGCCGACCACATCATAATACCAGCGCCATGCTTCGGGGTTGATAGGTTCGCCGACAGAGCCGAGCAGCTTGAGCGACTTGCGGCTTGTCTTCGTTACAAACTCGTCCCCCTCGCGCATCAGAGCGCGCAACGCGGTAGGCGCGGTGTAGATCTGGTTGACCTGATGCCGGTCAACCACTTCCCAGATGCGCGATGCGGTCGGCCAGTTCGGAACGCCCTCATACATTAGCGTCGTTCCGCCATTCGCGAGCGGGCCATAGACGATATAGCTGTGGCCGGTGACCCAGCCGACATCTGCGCCGCACCAGAATATATCGCCATCGCGGTAATCAAAGGTGATGTCGAAGCTCATCGCTGCCCACAGCAAATAGCCTCCACTCGTGTGGAGCACGCCCTTGGGCTTGCCGGTCGAACCGGATGTGTAGAGGATGAACAGCGGGTCTTCCGCTTTCATCGGTTCCGCCGGGCAATCCGCCTCAACCGTGGCGGCGGCATCATGATACCAGATGTCACGTCCAGCCTGCATTGGCACGTCGCCGCCGGTGGCTTTGACCACGATCACGCTCTTGAGCACGGGCGCTAGGATTGCGGCGGCATCGACATTGGTTTTGAGCGGCACCTTTTTGCCCGCGCGGCGGCCCTCGTCGGCGGTAATCACGATGCGGCTGTCGCAATCACTGATGCGCCCGGCGAGCGCGTCCGGGGAGAAGCCGCCGAACACGATGCTGTGCACCGCGCCGATCCGTGCACAGGCGAGCATCGCAAACATCGCCTCGGGGATCATCGGCATATAGATGGTGACACGTTCGCCTTTGCGGACGCCCTGTGCTTTCAGGACATTGGCCATGCGGCATGTTTCGGCGTGAACCTGTGCATAGGTGAAACGGCGCGGTGCTTCGCTTGGCTCGTCCGGCTCCCAGATCAACGCTTGCTTGTCGCCTCGCGTTGCGAGATGCCGGTCGAGGCAATTGGCAGACACGTTGAGTACGCCATCGGCGAACCATTTGATGCCGAAGTCGGCTTCATGAAAGCTGCTCTCATTGGCCTTGGTGGGCGGCGTGATCCAGTCCAGCCGCCCCGCCTGTTCCAGCCAATAGGCGTCCGCGTCATTCAAGGAACGGGCATAGTCCCGCGCATAGGATACGGCGTTGACCTTGGCGGCCGTGGCCCATTGTGCGGGGACGGGATACAGGTCTTGGGACATAAAGACTCCTTGGCGGGTTATATTACCGGTTCGATTTGGTAGTTGCTGCCGAAAGCAATACCGCAAACGGGCTGGCTTGCTCTTCCGAGAGCACGCCCATCTGTTTCAAGAAGCTGTCCGCATCCTTGCTACGCGGATAGGGATCAACCGACAGAGCCAGCGTTTCTGCGACCGCTTCACCCATATCAATCCGGTCGTCGGAATAGGTGATCGTGTCGACTTCCTGCGCGTCAATTTCCATTTCTTCGGCGGAACCGGCCGCGGCAACGCCCGCCCGGCCTTTTGGCAAAAAGCGCAGGACGAACGGCGTGTCGACCATTTCGGGAACGGGTTCGGCGGTGGCGATGCAGGGCTGGGCAAGTGTTGCCCGCAATCGTCCGCTGGCGATCAGCGTTTCACCTTCAAACGCGGCGGTGAAGTTGGCTTCCAATTGGTCAATGGACACATAGCCGAAGCGGCGGGCGAGGGCAGCGCGTTCCGCCTCATTGGCGGCTATATGCGTCCGCTCACTCAGGCGGCCGATCTCGTCCAGGCGGAAGGTGCGCGAAAATTCGCTTGGCAACGCGGGCGCAATCATTTTGGCAACT
>JBDTLS010000269.1:0-3374 GCA_039934655.1 Sphingobium sp. | reverse complement strand
CATACATTCGACAAAACCAAACTGCCCAGCCGCCATGTTTCGGTGGGACCAGAGCGGGCGCCGCATCGCAGCTATTATTATGCGATGGGCATGACCGAGGAAGAGATCAACCGCCCGTTCGTCGCCATCGCCTCGGCGGGTAATGACAGCGCACCATGCAATACGACGCTCGATTTTCAGGCAGACATATGCCGTCAGGGTGTGGAACAGGGCGGAGGAACGCCGCGCCGTTTCAACACGATCACCGTGACCGATGGCATCGCTATGGGGCATCAGGGGATGAAGTCCTCGCTGGTATCGCGTGAAGTGATCGCGGACTCGGTGGAGCTGTCGGTGCGGGGACATTGCTATGATGCGCTGGTGACGTTCGCGGGCTGTGACAAGTCCTTGCCCGGCATGATGATGGCGATGCTGCGCCTCAATGTGCCATCGATCTTTGTCTATGGCGGGTCGATCCTGCCGGGCCGTTTCAATGGCAAAGATGTCACCGTGAAGGATATGTTTGAGGTGGTCGGCAGATATGCTGCTGGTGCCTGCCCGCTGTCGGAAGTGAGTGCGATGGAGCGCGTCGCCTGCCCCGGCCACGGTGCATGTGGCGGGCAATATACCGCCAATACAATGGCCTGCGTGGGCGAGGCGATCGGCCTTTCTCTGCCCAACAGCAATATGGCCCCCGCGCCCTATAAAAGCCGTGAAGAAATCGCGGTTGCGGCCGGGAAACAGGTGATGGAACTGCTCGCGCAGAACATCCGTCCGCGTGACATCTGCACCCGTGACGCGTTTGAAAATGCGGCGCGGATCGTCGCGGCGACGGGCGGATCGACCAACGGCGCGCTGCATCTGCCCGCAATGGCGAACGAATGCGGCATCGATTTCACGCTGTTTGATGTGGCGGAAATCTTCAAAACCACGCCGTACATTGCCGATCTCCAGCCCGGCGGGCAATATGTCGCGCGCGACATGTATGACGCGGGTGGCATTTATATGCTGATGAAGACGCTGATGGCCGAAGGGTTGCTGCATGGCGACTGCCTGACCGTGACCGGCAAGACGCTGGGCGAAAATATCGCGCAGGTGACGTGGAACCCGGATCAGAAGGTGATCTATGACGCGAAAACGCCGATCACGCCGACCGGCGGCGTTGTGGGCTTGCGCGGATCGCTCGCCCCCGATGGCGCGATTGTGAAGGTGGCGGGTATGCACCGCCTGCAATTCACCGGTCCCGCGCAGGTGTTCGATTGCGAAGAGGATTGCTTTGCCGCTGTCGAAGCACGCCAAATTCGCGAGGGATCGGTCATTGTCATCCGCTATGAAGGACCAAAGGGCGGTCCCGGTATGCGCGAAATGCTCTCCACCACCGCCGCGCTTTATGGGCAGGGCATGGGGGAAAGCGTTGCGCTGATCACCGACGGGCGCTTTTCGGGCGCAACGCGTGGCTTCTGCATCGGCCATGTCGGCCCGGAAGCGGCCGAGGGTGGGCCGATCGCGCTGATCGAGGAAGGCGATATCATCGCCATCGATGCCGAAGCGGGCACCATCGACTTGCAGGTAGATCCGGCCATATTGGCGGAGCGCCGCGCCAAGTGGCAACCGCGCGCGCATGATTATCAGTCCGGTGCATTATGGCGTTATGCGCAGAATGTCGGCCCGGCATGGGCGGGAGCGGTGACGCATCCTGGCGCGAGCGCCGAAACCCATGTCTATGCGGATATTTGACCGGCGCGTCCTGCTGATGCTGGCGGTGGTGTTGCCGACCGCCTGCCACAAGAAAAGCCAAAGCGCGGAGCAGCTTGTCGCGGCGGCGCAGGCGGATGATCGTGTCATAATATGCCGCATCGCGGACGCAGCGCAGTTTGCGCCAGACTGCCTTGTTGAACGGCGGCGTGGCGATGACGGCAATGTGCTGGTACTGCGTCATCGCGACGGCGGCTTTCGGCGCATACGCGTGTCACTCGACGGGCGCAGGATCAATCAGGCGGATGGGGCCGAGCAAATGCGGATGATCGGCAGCACGGGTAACGGAGTCGAAATTGCGATTGGCGCAGATCATTATCGTATCGGCGCGCACCAGTTGAAGGTGCGCTAGGATGCGCGGCGCGCCGATACTGACTGCGGACGAAATGCGCCACGCGGAAGCGGTGTTGTTCGCCACGGGCATCAGCGAATATGATGTGATGGAACGCGCGGGGCGCGGCGCGGCGGAGGTCATCTGGCGTGCGGGCGCAAAGCGCGAAACGCTGGTGCTATGCGGCCCCGGCAACAATGGCGGCGATGGTTATGTGATCGCGCGGGTGTTGCGTGAGCGCGGGGTGCCGGTGCGGGTGGCGGCCATCGGTGATCCCAAAACGCCAAGCGCGATACTGGCACGGGCGAATTGGGCGGGGCCGGTGGAAGATATCGGTACAGCCGACCCGGCGGATCAGAGTGTCGACTGTTTGTTCGGAACCGGATTGGCGCGCGGGTTGGACAGCGCACTGGCCAGTCGGCTGGGTGATCTGATGGGTGCGGCGCGAATGTCTTACGCGATTGATCTGCCGAGCGGGGTTGCGACCGACAGCGGCAGGTTGCTCTCCCCGGTTCCTCATTTCGATATGTGCGTCACGATTGGTGCGCTTAAGCCCGCCCATGTGCTGCGCCCCGGTGCGAAGCTGTTCGACCGGCTGGTCTGTATCGACATTGGTATCGATGCGTCGCAGGCCCAGCTTTGGCGATTGGCCAAGCCGCGACTTGCTGCGCCTGTCGACGATGCCCATAAATATACGCGCGGCATGGTTGCCGTGATGGCGGGACAGATGGCGGGGGCGAGTGCGCTCGCCGCGAATGCAGCGGCACAGGGCGGCGCTGGTTACGTCAAGCTGATCGGTGCGCAGGCGATTGTCAGCGTGCCGCACGCGATTGTGCGGGGGCGGATGGGAACGCTGGAGGATGAACGGATCGGTTGCCTGCTGATCGGGCCGGGGCTGGGGCGGGCGGATGCTGCGCGCGAGACATTGGGTGAGGCGCTTTCCCACCGCCATGCGGCTGTGATCGACGCGGATGCTCTGCATCATCTTGCCAATATGGGATTTGATATAGTGCCAGACCGCGCGATCCTCACGCCCCATGCCGGGGAATTTGCGGTGTTGTTTCCCGATCTGGATGGCACGCCCATTGAGCAGGCGCGGGCCGCGGCCAGCCGAGCAAACGCCGTGATCGTGCTGAAAGGACCGTCGACCATCATCGCTGCGCCCGATGGCCGGGCGTGTGTTGTCGACCAGGCGACGAGCTGGCTGTCGACCGCCGGGACCGGCGACGTGCTGGCGGGGCTGTGCGCGGCGCGGTTGGCGAGCGGCGGCGATCCATTTGATACCGCGTGTGAGGCGGTATGGCTGCAC
>JBDTLS010000268.1:0-3399 GCA_039934655.1 Sphingobium sp. | reverse complement strand
TTCTTCTCCGTCAGCGCCTTGGCAGTCGCCGCGACCCACGTCTTGCTATGCAGCCAGGGATCGTAGCCGATCTTTGCGCCCTCAGCGGCATGTGCGCCAAGCCATTTGGCAACCGAAGTCTGCGGCACGCTCTCATAGGCATAGAACCGTTCGTCCACTTGTTCGCGCACCTGCAGGGTGTAGCGCCCGTCGACGAACATTGCCGCTTCATCGGCCAGCACCACCGCCGTCCCCGCCGATCCGCCAAATCCGGTCAGCCATGCCAGCCGCTGGGCATAAGCGCCGACATATTCGCTCATATGCTCATCGGTCAGGGGAATGACGAAACCGTCCAGCCCGTCCCGCTGCAATTGTTCGCGAAGGGCGATCAGGCGATCATGCTGTTCGGGCAATGGCGTTTCCTTGTTTCATGCGCGGCCAATACAACATAGGGGATCATTACGTCTAATATAATGGAATTTGCATGCGCAATATCGAACCTGCCGCCTCCCTCCCGCCTATCGACGAGCCGGTCGCGCAGCAGCGTCCCCACCGCATCAGCCATCACGGCCGCATGATCGAAGACCCGTGGGCGTGGCTGCGTGATCCGGGCTATCCTGATGTGCGGGACGAACAGGTGCTCGGCTATCTGGAGCAGGAAAATCGCTGGTTCGATCAGGCAATGGCGCCACAAACAATGCTGATCGATGATTTGTTTGCCGAGATGAAGGGGCGCATCAGGGAAGATGACCGCTCCGTTCCGCAGAAAGATGGCGACTATATTTATTGGCGCGCGTTTGAGATCGGTGCGCAATACCGCAAATGGTATCGGCGCCCCGCTACCTCCAGCGATGACGGCAGCGCCGATCAGCTGATTCTCGATGAACCGGCACTGGCCGCGGGGCATGACTATTTTCGGCTGGGCGCGATGTCGGTCAGTCCGGACGGACGCTATCTCGCTTATGCCACCGACACGGACGGGAGCGAACGCTTCGAAGTACGGATACGCGATCTGCACAGCGGCGAGATGCTGGCCGATGTCATTCCCGGCACGCTGTCGTCGCTGGTGTGGACCAGCGACAATGCGGCCATCCTCTACAGCCTCGCCAATGAAAACTGGCGCACGGATAACGCGCGGGTGCATTATCTTGGGCGGGACATCGACGAGGATGTGGAGATTTTTCATGAAGATGACGAGGGATTCCGGGTTTCGATCGGCCTGACGTCATCGGAGAAATGGATCGTCATTTCCACCGGCGATCATGTCACCAACGAGACCTGGCTGGTGCCGGCCGACCAACCGCTTGCGCCGCCCATGCTGGTATCGGCGCGGCAGAAAAACCGCGAATATGACGTCGATGAACATGATGGCACGTTGTTCATCCGCACCAACGACACGCATCTCAACTTCCGGCTGGTCACGGCAAGCATGGAAGCGCCCGATGTCTGGAGGCAAGTGATAGCGCCCGATGAGAATTTCTACCTGACCGATTTCACGCTGTTCAAGAAATTCTATGTTACCGAAGGGCGCCTCAATGGTCTCGATCAGATCGAGCTTCGCAATTATGAGACGCACAGCGCGGAACGGTTGAGTTTCCCCGAAGCGAGTTATTCGGCATCGCTGGACGACAATCCCGAATATGATGTGGATCGTTTGCGCATCGGGTATGAATCGATGGTCACGCCCGATACGATTTACGACTACCATCTTGAAAATGCGCGCTGGGAGCTGCTCAAGGTGCAGGAAATTCCGTCCGGCTATGATGCCGCGCGCTACACGACTGAGCGGGTGATGATCGCCGCGCGGGATGGCACGCAGGTTCCCGTCTCGATCGTCTATCCCGTCGATTTCCCGCGCGACGGGTCGGGGCGCTTATATCTCTATGGCTATGGCGCTTATGGTATGGCGATGGAGCCGGGTTTCTCGACGAGCCGCCTCTCGCTGCTCGACCGGGGGTTCGCCTTTGCGATTGCGCATATTCGCGGCGGCGACGATCTGGGCCAGTTATGGTATCTCGATGGCAAGCTCGACAAGCGCACCAATACATTCACGGATTTTGTCGATGTCGCCAAGGGTCTGATTGATCTTGGCTATACCGCCAAGGGACGGATTGGCATTTCGGGCGGATCGGCAGGCGGAGAGCTGATGGGGGCGGTCATCAACAGCGATCCCGATCTGTGGGGCGCGGTCGTTGCGCATGTGCCGTTTGTCGATGTGCTCAATACAATGCTGGATGACAGCCTGCCGTTGACGCCGGGCGAATGGCCGGAATGGGGCAACCCGATTGAGGATGCCAAGGCGTTCGACACGATTGCGTCCTATTGCCCCTATAATAATGTGCGCGCACAGGACTATCCGCCGCTGATGGTGACGGCGGGTTTGAACGATCCGCGCGTCACCTATTGGGAACCGTCCAAATGGGTCGCGAAATTACGTGCGACGCGGACCAATGATGCGACCTTGCTGCTCAAGACCAATATGGGCGCGGGCCACGGCGGCAAGTCTGGCCGCTTCGACAGCCTGCGCGAAACCGCCGAGGAATTTGCCTTCATTCTGTGGCAGCTCGGAGTAGTTAGTTAGGGACGGGCGTGTCGTCGGGCACTGTCGCCGAAGTGGAGGGCGTGATCGCGGTAGTGCGCGGCTCGATGATCGCGGCGGCCTCGATCACATCGAGCGCGCGGCGCGCTTCATTGTACCGCCGCGCCATCTGTATCCAGCTATCGACCTTGCCGCGCCCCGGCAACCGCTCGACCTCCGCCAGTGCAGCATCGACCCGCCCGCCGAGCAATAATTGTCGTGCACGCTCCAGCGCTCGTTCGGGCACCGCTGAAGGTGACGTGGCCTTGCGGACGATGACGAGGTTCGCGATTTCGCGTTTGGTGGCCGTCCACCAGTCACCACTTGGCCCCGTACCCATCAGTGCGGGGGCGGCATCGGTCAATCCTTCCTGCAAATCCACCAGTGTCACAGGTTCCTGCGCCGCGTTGATGATTGTTGCGACCGCGCGCGGCTGGGCGTCGCCAAAGCGCGCACGCAATTCGCCCTCCAGATAGCCGAGCGGTGCGCCATTATCGAGCGAACGACGCGCGGCGAAAGCGACCAATAGTGCTTCGGCGCGCGATGCGCTGGCGCCTGCCATCTGCGCTTGTGCGGAAATGCCCTCGATCCGCGACGACAACGCCACCATGCGTCCGTCAAGCGCATCGGCGGTGACGGCGCTATGCTGCGCGGAAACCAGCGCGTCGGTGCTGTTCGCGATTGCGCCGGTTTCGCCGCCGATAAGCCCGCTCACAGGCCGATTGCTCCAATGGCGGACGCCCCATAAAGTGGCGGCCACCCCGCCGCCAAAGGCGCAGATCAACAATAATGTCACGATCATCATGCGGGCCGACAATAAGGGCGAGGGCGGCAGCCTGGCG
>JBDTLS010000267.1:0-3429 GCA_039934655.1 Sphingobium sp. | reverse complement strand
AATCCTTGGCGCGGTGATCGTGGCTCTGGCAGTTCGCTTGTTGCGACGGATTTAGATCGCCTCGGAATCTCGGTGACAGCGCAGCTATCTCTGCGATTTGGCAAACCAAAGGCTGCCGTACCCAAAGGCTCGAGAATCGTGATATTGGGCAATTTCGGTAACACGTGCAATAACTACTTAGTTATGCTGCCATTTGATAAGGAGTAATTGCACGTCTCGCTGTAATCCTATTCTATTTATCTATGGATATCTTATTGCAGGCTAGAAAAGTTCGTCGGAGTCATAAAAGAGTTATTGATATTTGCTATGATGGGACCGTCGGCCTCCGAGGTCGCGACTACCTGTTGCCATTCCGGGTCGGCCACGAAGGCGTTCCAAAGCCGTTCCCGTTCCCCAAGCGATTCCCAGACAAGGATGTAGACGAGCTCAAGGTGCGAGGCGCCAACCGTCGTCCGCCAAAAACCGAGGTGGCGGATGCCCAACCTCTCCCATATGCCGAGGGTTCGCGATTCGAAGCGTTTCAACAATGCCGGCATCCGGCCGGGCAGGGTGTGATAGGTTCGCAACTCGTAGATCATATCTCGTCCTCTTTTGTCACGATCCTGCCCAACGCGGACTGCAACCTGCTTTTACGCGAGGCGCTGCGGCCCACGGGAGGGTACTGACAAAGCACAGCTGTTTGAGCTTGATCCGGGCCAGTCACGCGAATGCCGACCGGAATGCAAAATCGATCTCGGCTGCTCTTCAAAACCCGATGCCACTGAGGTCCTACCTCACTCCTCGCCAAGCCACCATCATGTGTAGTTACCAGTTTAAATTGAGTGCGACCTTCCCAAAACGCGCTTCACGGTCCAGCGAGAGGTAAGCCGCCTTCGTATCGGCAACCCCGAACGTCTCGGCGACCACCGGACTGATCCGGTGCGCAGCAACGACATCCATTGCAGCCTGAAAGTCAGCGACCGATCCGGTATTGTTGCCGATCATTCTTATTGCTTTGACAATGATCGGCATCATATCGAGCGGAAGGGCTGTGCCGCTTACGAAGCCGATCATGAACACTGTCCCTCCCTGGCGGACCGCCGCCAACGATTTTTCGACCGTGGCAGCGCCGGTGGTCTCCAGGATCAAATCTGCACCAACCCCGCCGGTCAGCGAGAGGACTTCTGTCTCCCAATTCGGATTAGCGCGATAGTTGATCCCGTGATCAGCACCGAGCGCTGTTGCCGAGGCCAATTTATCGTCCGAGGACGAGGTGACGATTACCTTGGCGCCGGCAGCCTTTGCGAGTTGGAGCGTCTGCAGCGCGGTCACCCCGGTGCCGGGAAGCACGATAGTCGAACCTGGCCCAATGTTTCCCGCTTGAAGCGCATTCCAGCCGGTGGTGGCAGAGATCGGAAGCGAGGCGATCTGCTCCCATGACAGATGATCGGGAGCCTTCACAAGTGTGACGGCATCGACCAACGCGAGTTCAACAAGCGAGCCGGAGATGGTGACGCCCCGCATCGCTTTCCCGTTCTGAGCAGTCCCGCGACCAGCGATCCAATGCGACTTCGGATGGATCGCGACCCGGTCCCCGACCGAAACGGTGTCGACGCCATCTCCGACTGCGACCACTTCGCCCGCTCCATCGGCAACAGGTGCGTTCGGATACAGAGCGCCGGGATAAGGCCCGGCCGCGACGGCGACATCGATAAAGTTGAATGCAGCCGCGTGCATCCAGATCAGCGCCTCGCCATGACCTGGCTTGGCGGGCTCCGGCCATTCTGTTCGCGTGAGAGACTCAGTAGCAGCTGCCCTTAGTTCAATGACGTGCATGATCTTGTCCTTTCGGAACACACACTAATCCTGCAATAGATTCCGTTGAACACCCTTATCGTGCCGTATATAGCTGCCATTTATGCAGCAATCGCCTAATCTCGAAGGCATCCAGGCGTTCATTGCGCTGGCTGAGTGTGGTTCCTTCGCATTGGCCGGGCGACGGCTCGGGCGGGATGCCACCATCGTCTCGCGCCGCGTGCAATCGCTGGAAGCAGGGCTTGGCGTCCGTCTCGCCGAACGGAGCACCCGCAAGGTCACGCTGACCGAAGCAGGAAAGGCGTATCTGGAGCGCGTCCTGCCCCTTGTTCGGGATCTGAGCAGCGCAGATCGCGAGGCTGCATCCTTCGGAAAGGGAACGCCGCGCGGCCATCTTCGAATTTCGATTCCTACCAGCTTTGGCCGATTGTGGCTTTCGCCGCTCCTTGCCGAGTTCCTTGCAGACCATCCTGAGATCACAATTGAGGCTGAGTGCAGCAACCGCTACGTCGACGTCATCGGGGAAGAGTTCGACGTGGCGATCCGCCTCGGCGTTCTCCCGGATTCGCGACTGATTGCCCGCAAGCTTTGTCCACGTCGGCGGCTGGTCTGCGCATCTCCATCCTATATCGAGAGACGTGGTCGTCCAGAGACGCCTGCCAATCTCGTCGCACACTCCTGCCTTCGGTTCACGGGCAAGGTCGGGCCAGGGACATGGGAGTTCTTGGACAGGGATGGCAAGCTACTCACTGTGCCCGTCCGCGGACCACTCGACTGCGACGATGCCGAAGTCGTGATCGACGCAGCGGTTCGTGGACTGGGCCTGATGTACGCTACGGACTGGATCGTCGCGCGCCACCTGGCCGCCGGAACCCTGGTTCCCGTCCTGGAGGATTGGGCGATTCCCGACGAAGGCGCAGTCTATCTCATGATGCCATCCGCCGCCGGCGTTCCAACCAAGACAAAGGCTTTCAGCGATTGGCTCGCGAAACGGTTTACGATTCCACCTTGGGAGGCCTCTGCAAAAGCAAAAGGATCGGAATTCCGGTGAATTCCGTTGACAGTGCATTTATCTCTGGGATTGGCAAACCAAATGGGCGATTTCGGCACGGCCCCTCGATTCAACCCGATGAGCGCCCATGGCAAGGTGTGAGGATCGGACGGAGCTTTCCCCAGAGTTCCGCCCCGCTCTTTCTCAGTCTTGAATATATACACCCGACGGCGCTGGCTGTTCCGCGGCAAAACAGCCAGTAACAGCCAGCCAATCGCTCTGATCGACGCCCGCGACTCGGGGCCGAACACTCGCCGCAAAGTGCCACTAAATCGGCAGCCGCGTCGTCGCCTTCACCTCCTCCAGCACCGCATAGGTCCGCGTCTCGCGCACCCCAGGGATGCTTGTCAGGATATCGCCAAGAAACCCGCGATATGCGGCCATGTCGGCCACCCGCACCTTCAGCAGATAGTCGAATCCGCCCGCGACCATATGGCATTCGAGCACCTCGGGAATGTCCGTCACCCTGGCCGCGAACGCCGTGAACACATCGTCGGTGGTGCGATCGAGCACCACTTCCACGAAGATGAGCAACGCCCGCCTGAGCTTCGCCGGATCGAGCAGCGCGGTATAGCCGAGGATCA
>JBDTLS010000266.1:0-3431 GCA_039934655.1 Sphingobium sp. | reverse complement strand
GCCAGCTCTATCGCGGCGCCAAGCCGGTGATGTGGTCGCCGGTCGAAAAGACCGCTTTGGCGGAAGCCGAGGTTGAATATGAGGACGTGACATCGACACAGATCGACGTGGCGTTTGAGATTACGGAAGCGCCCAACGCACCGGAGCTGGTTGGCGCCTATGCCGTCATCTGGACCACCACCCCGTGGACGATCCCCGCCAACCAAGGCATCGCTTATGGGGAGGAGATTGAGTATCGGGCGATCTACTACAGGCGTAAAGGTCAGCCAGAACGCACGATATTGGTTGCCGAAGATCTCTGGATACAGCTGGACGATAGACTCTCGCGCTTTAACACAGGCGACGAGAGCATCGGTGAAGATGATGAGGTTGTTAGATTTCTAGGAAAGTATAAAGGCACAGCCCTCGCCAATGCAACCGCGCGCCACCCGATGCACCATCTCGGCGGGTTCTTCGCCAAACCCCGCCCGTTCCTCGCCGCGCCGCATGTCACCACCGATGCGGGCACCGGCCTCGTGCATATGGCGCCCGATCATGGTGAGGAGGATTTCCTCGCCTGCAAACCGCTCGGCATCGACCCGGTGTTCGCGGTGCAGGGCGATGGCATGTATCGCCCCGACTGGGCATGGCTCGGCGGGCTGGGCAGCGTCATCAACACCAAGTTCAACGGCCCCGATGGCCCGATCTGCACCGACCTGCGCAAAGCGGGCGCGCTGCTCGCCGCCAGCGAATTCAAACACAGCTACCCGCATTCATGGCGATCGAAAGCGCGGATCATCTTCCGCTGCACCCCGCAATGGTTCATCCCGATGGATGTCTCGACTACGGTTCTCGACAGGCTCGACCCTTCGCTCGACACGAACGGAAAAAATGAAAAACCGTTCGGTTCGAGCAGCTTCGAGCATAGTCGAGAAGCGTCCGTCGAGAACTCGACCAACGCCCCCACCCTGCGCGACACCGCGCTACAAGCCATATCCGACACCCGCTGGGTGCCGCATCGCGCCACCAACCGCATCCGCTCGATGGTGGAGGGCCGCCCGGATTGGGTCATCAGCCGCCAGCGCGCATGGGGCGTGCCGATCGCGCTCTATGTCCACCGCCAGTCCGGCGAATATCTCAACGACGCGGCCGTCAACGCCCGCATTGTCGAGGCGTTCAAACTGGGCGGCGCGGACGCATGGTTCGGCGCCGATCATCAGGCGCTGCTCGGCGCGGATTACAATCTCGCCGACTATGAAGTCGTCAACGACATCCTCGACGTGTGGTTCGATTCCGGATCGACCCATGCGTTCGTGGTCGAGGCGAATTATGGTGCGGATACGCGCGCCGACCTTTACCTCGAAGGCAGTGACCAGCATCGCGGCTGGTTCCAGTCGAGCCTGCTGGAAAGCTGCGGCACGCGCGGCCATGCGCCGTACAAGGCGGTGCTGACCCACGGCTTCGCGCTCGATGGGCAGGGGCGCAAAATGTCCAAGTCACTCGGCAATGTCGTCGATCCGCTCAAGATCATGAGCGAGAGCGGCGCGGACATATTGCGCATGTGGGTCGCCAGCACCGATTATTTTGACGATGTGAAGATCGGCAAGGAAGTGCTCGCCGGGTCGTCCGACGCCTATCGCAAGCTGCGCAATACCTTCCGCTATCTGCTCGGCGCGCTGGCGGATTTCCGCGAGGACGAGCGGGTAGAGGTCGCGGACATGCCGGAGCTGGAACGCTATATGCTCCATCGCCTCGCCGAGCTGGACGCGACATTGCGCGACGTGGTCGAGAACCGGGACAGCGAAAGCTGGCTGGAGTTTTCGCGCTACACCCGCGCGCTGAATGACTTTGCCAATATCGATCTGTCGGCGTTCTTCTTCGATATCCGCAAGGATTGCCTGTATTGCGATGTGAACCCGGCCACCGGCACGCAGACCGACAAGCGCAAGGCCTATCGCACGGTGCTGGACATCCTGTTCAACGCACTGGTCCGCTACGCCGCGCCGATCATCCCCTTCACGGCGGAAGAAGTGTGGCTGACGCGTTTTCCGGATGCGGAGAGCGTGCATATGCAGGTTTGGCCGACCTTACCTGAAATTGGTGACTGGGAGAAAATAGTCACCGAGTGGAACGATATTCGAGAAGTTCGCCAAACAGTTAATGAGGCTATAGAGCCACTAAGGCGAGAAAAAACGATTGGATCTAGCCTGCAGGCGAAGGTGACAATCCCGGCGTACCGCTTAGCGACATATGATAAGCAAGACGAATTGGTCGAGGCTTTTATTGTTGCAGAAGTCATCGGGGGAGATTCTATAACCGTCACCCCAACCACCCACCAAAAATGCGGCCGCTGCTGGCGCCACCTGCCCGAAGTCACCGAGGATGGCACGCTCTGCAACCGCTGCGACGAAGTGCTGTCCGCATGACCGCTCGCCCCGCTCCCAAAAACCACCGCACGTTGGGCCTCGGCCTCGCGGCGCTCACCGCCATCCTCGATCAGGGCATCAAATATATGGTCACGGTGCCGCTCGCCATGCAATCACGCGGGGATGAGGGGCTGGAGCTGTTGCCGATCTTCAAGCTGCGCTGGCTGGAGAATTACGGCGTGTCGATGGGCTTCCTCCATGCTGACACCAACAGCGCGCGCTGGATACTGGTGGCGCTGACCACCGCCATCGCCCTGTTCGTCGCGATCTGGATGTGGCGGGAGCGCGCGCGGCAGGATGTCATCGCGCTCGGCCTCGTGCTCGGCGGGGCGATCGGCAACATCGCGGATCGCGTGCGGCTCGGTTTCGTGATCGATTACGCCGATCTGCACATCGGCGAATGGCGGCCTTTCCTTGTTTTCAACCTTGCCGATGCGGCAATTACCATTGGTGTGCTGATCCTGCTTGCGCGCGCGCTGTTGCTGCGCGAAAAGGGGTCAAAGACGGAGAGTCATAAACATGTTTAAAGTTTCTGGGCGTAAGTTAGTTGTTGCCGCCAGCCTGACCGGGCTGGTTATCGTGCTGTCAGGTTGCGGATCGAACAAGGTGTTCAATCGCGCCCGCCCGGATGAGTTCGCGGTGTCGCGTCAGGCGCCGCTGGTGATCCCACCCGATTTCGCGCTGGTGCCCCCCGCGCCCGGCGCCTCGCCTACCGCCACGCCCGATGCCACGCGTCAGGCGATGGAGGCCATGTTCGGCGGCCCTGCGCCGCGTTCCGCCAGTGAGACTGCCGCGCTGAATGAAGCGGGTCGCAACGCCGCTTCGCCGGGCATCCGCTCCGCCGTCGGCGACCCCGCCACCAATGTGGTGGACAAAGGCGCGACGACGAGGGACATCATCGCCGCACCCGAAGGCGACGGTCAATATGGGCAGGCCGCAGTTCCGAAGTAAGTCTGCTAACTGAAATCTGTCCGTCATTGCGAGCGCAGCGAAGCAATCCAGCTTTGGCGCGAGACTGGATTGCTT
>JBDTLS010000265.1:0-3498 GCA_039934655.1 Sphingobium sp. | reverse complement strand
AGAGGAATCGAAAAATTCGGCGCGTCCACATCCACCAACAATGCATGTGCATCGACACCCAGCACTTCGGCGATAGCGCGCAGTTCTGCGGCCTTGGCAACGACCTCGCCGCGCTCGATCTTGGACAATCGAATATAGGGAATGTCCGGCAGGCTCGCGGCCAGCGTCAAAAGCGAATCCCACCCCTTGCGCCGCCGCTGTTCGCGAATGGCGTTGGGGAAAACGAGCAACCGAAACGGGTCAAATATTATTTTTCTGTATTCGCCGGATGAAAGGCTGCGATGCGGGGTACTCTCGGTTCGTCCCCCGGATGGGAATGTCCGTTCGGGCGCAATGCCATAATCAGCACTTTTACGGGCCGCAGCCCGCTGTCCTTTTATCGCCTTCATGTCATCCGATCTGGCGCGAACCAATTGAAGCCACTCTTTCTATCACCGCGTTAGGGACTGGGCCAGATGCGCTGCCAGTCCCGCTGATAGCGTAACCCAAACCGGATTTGAACTGGCCTAGGGCAGAGATAGGTTTATTTTGGACGCGATTTTCGGAGCGTTGGCCCAGCGACGGAACAAGCCGTGGGAAGCGATCCAGTCACTATAGGCGACATAATCAGGATCGGTGCCGAGATGCGCTTCTTCTGTCCGGGCGCGCCAGTAATAAACGCCGCTGGTCAGCGCCAGCAGCGTACAGTTGCGCACCCCATCGGTCCAGTTGCCGGTGGTCGCCAGAAACGGCATGGTCGATAGCCACCAGAACAGGTTTTTCGCAACATAAGCCGGGTGCCGGGTCCAGCGATAAGGCCCATGCGTGATGATACCGCGATGAGTCAGGTTGGAAAAGCGCAAGCCAAACGCCACCGTCGCCCATGCATAAATGGCGGTCAGCATCACCAGCGCGCCGCCCCATAGCCATAGCAACAGGTCATGCCCGGCCAGCCACGCGCTCCATTCCGCCGTGCCGCGATGATAATCGAGCGGCCCGCCCGGCCCCATCAGCACGAACGGCGGATAGCACATCAGCGCCGCGAGCCATCCGGCGATATGCGGGTTGGCGCTGCGGATATGGGCATCAAGCGGCTTCATCGTCACCATATACCCGACCGTTGCAAAGCACACATCGATCATAAACAAGACCGCGATCAGAAACCCGGCGAAACTGATCGGGTTTGTCAGCACATCACCGGGGTTCCAGCGAACGACATTGGCGAAATTGCCGGGCACGATTGAGACCATGAATGCGAGGAAGAACGCCTTGATCGCCCAGCTGCGCAGATGGTCGGCGATCTTTGTGGGATCGCCCTTGCCCGCTGCGCCGCCGATCACCCATTGGCCAAAGGCATAAGAGGCGTCACACGGATCCACCATGCGCCGATCCAGAAAAATCACATAGGGTATCGACAGCAGCACGATTACCGGCGCGGCGCCTGCGAACAGCCCCATCGCATAGAGATATGCGCCATCCCAATACCAGCGCGCCAGACCATAGAACAAAGCGATCGCGCCCCATGTCGCCCACAGTCCTGCGAGCTTGACGATCGAGATATCCATGCCCTCTTTACGCGAACGACGCGGAACGGCCCAGTCTATGCCGGTAGAAGGATAGCGATGCACCTTGTCCACCAGCACGGACCAGAGCAGCATGGGAACGCCGCACGCCACGACTGCCGCCATGCCGGAATGCGGCCCATCCATATGATAAGTGCAAGCCATAACTGTCCAGCCGATCAACCCGGCCAGCCCCGCCAGACCCACGCCATGACTGACCGCCGAACGCGGACAACGATCGTCGTGTGCCGATGCACCTGAGGCGACGTCGTTCATCGCTTGCGCGTCCTGAGCGTAGAAAAGTTCGAAGCCATAGCAGCCTGCCGATAGCGCGAATTGGTTAAGGAACCGACCATGCTTAACGGCCTTGCGCGAATCCGTCGGATCGTTTTACAGTTACGCATCGCTTAACCATTTGGGCCGCGTATTTGCGCAACTGGCACGGCGCTTGCTGGAGTGATTTCGAGTGAAATGGAACATTTCACGGCTCGGAAATCACGGCAAACCAATAAACTGGGCCGCGATTTTGATTCTATCAAAATCGAACAAGGTCTAGGTGGAACTCATGATGCAAAAACTGAAACGCCTCTTCACGATCAAGACCAAATTTGAGGCCTTTCTCATCATCTATGCGCTTGGCCTGGGGGCGGCGGAGCGCGGTATCGTCTATATGCAGCAATATCCGGGATTTGGCGGCCAGCTATTGGCATTATGCTGCACCGGCGCGGTGTTCATGGCCGGTGGCAAGATCATTGATGCGGTCGATATGCAGGCCGAACTGGCAAGCTAGAGCATCGTGCGCAAAAGTGGGAACCGGTTTTTCGCAAAAAAAACGATGTGTAAACAAATAGCTAGAGCAAGCGGCCTGCGTCAGATTTAACGCAGCTTGCTCTAATCCGCTTTATTCAGCATTTGCTGTGCGCGGGCCAAATCCTCACGCGTATTGATATTCACGAACGTAATCGGCAGCGGCACGATCCGCGCACCGATAAGACGCATCCAGCCGCGCATCGATCGATCCTCCTGCGAGCCCAGCCAATCATCCAGCGCCCCGGCCAGTTCCGCGGGCCAATAGCCGAGCAGCCATTGCCCCTCCACCACCGCAGGAGCGGGGGCAAGATGCTGTGCCATTTCATCAGGCACCGGCAGGGTATCGCAACTGGCGCACAGCACATAATCATGGCCCAGCGCGCGGGCATGATGCAACGCCGCGCACAGGCCGCCAAGTGGGCCGTTGGCGGGGGCCGGGCGATCCGCGATCGCTGTCAGCCCTGCCCACTCCCGGCCGACGATGACCAGATCATCAACCTGCGCGCCTAAGGCCAGCGCGATATGATCGATCAGCGCCCGCTCGTTAATGTGTGCCGCACCTTTATCACCGTCAAAGCGCCTTGCCCGCCCCCCGGCAATGATCGCACCCAATATCGTCATACGTCACCCAAAACGCGCAGGCGCATAAGCGGAACCATCGATATGCGCGACGGCGGCGTCTGGCGACGACCCGGTCACGAGCGCAGCGGCGAGGCGCGCAGCGGCGGGCGCAGTCTGGATTCCGAAACCGCCCTGCCCGGCAAACCAGAAGAAATTTGGCACCCTGACATCAAAGCCATAGATTGGCAGTCGATCGGGCGCGAAACTGCGCAGCCCCGCCCATTTGCGTTCAACCGCCGCGATCCGCCAGTCGACAACATGCTCGAACCGATCAATCGCGATCGCTACGTCCAGCTCTTCCGGTGCGGCGTCACCGGGCGGCACGGGTATCTCGTCATGCGGAGACAGCCACAACCGATCCTGCCCCACCGCCTTGAAATAGAAATTGAGCGCGAGATCTACAATGATCGGATCGGTAATGTCCGTTGGCTGGTCAGTCCGCAGTTGCACGACCGTCCGCTGTAACGGAGTAATACCGATCGGCCTTGCTCCACTGAAACGCGCAACTTCATCTGCCCAGGCTCCC
>JBDTLS010000264.1:0-3535 GCA_039934655.1 Sphingobium sp. | reverse complement strand
CTCAAGGATTATCTCGCCACCTACGACATATCTTTTGCACTGGGGCAGGTCGTCAAACCCGCAACCTTCAACCGGCTGATCGCCCAGATCGGCGAGTCCGATTTCAAAGCTATGTTCATGGAACAGATATTGCGCACCCAGATGCAGGCATCCTACGGACCGCAAAACGCCGGGCACTTCGGGTTGTCCTTGGGCAGCTATGCGCATTTTACCTCGCCGATCCGTCGTTACGCCGATCTTCTCGTCCACCGCGCGCTGGTGGGTAGTCACGACCTCGAAATGCCCAAGCCCAAGGACAACCATATCGCCGATCGCACCTCGCTGAGTGGTGAGGATATGGCGAACATGGGCCGTGTCGGCGAACTGATCAGCCAGCATGAACGCCGCGCGATGGAGGCCGAGCGAGAAACGGTGGATCGTTATGTCGCGGCCTATCTCGCCAAGCATGTGGGCGAGGTGATGCCAACCCGCATCACCGGCGTGCAGAGCTTCGGTTTCTTCGCAACGGTTGACGGGCTGGGCGGCGACGGGCTGGTGCCGGTGTCGACGCTGGGCGCAGAACGCTTCAATTATATCGAGGCATCACGCGCGCTCGAAGGTGCCAACAGCGGAGACCGCTACACGGTGGGCCAGAAGATCGAACTGCGATTGGTGGAGGCCGACCCGATCAACGGATCATTGCGCTTTGAACTGCCGGAAGGGGCAAGCCATTTGCCGATGCGGCGCGGCTTGGGAACGGGCAGGGGGCGACCCTTCAAAAGCCAAGGGCGACCCAGCAATATTCGGCACAGCAACAATCCGCGTGGTAAGAACAAGCGGTAGGGCGACAGGTTAAATCGGAACCGCGACCGTCATTGCGAGCGCAGCTAAGCAATCCAGCGCCACAATGGATTGCTTCGCTACGCTCGCAACGACAAATAATCCTAGCTCAATTCGTCAATGGCTTCGCGTGTCAGCGATCCGGGAATTATCATCACCGGACAACGCAGCTTGCCCGCTTCTGGCCCGGTAAAGTGGGCAACGAGTATCCCTGGCGGACCCGCTGCCGCCGCACCCAGAACGAGCGCCGCAATGCTGGCGTCCTCCGCCAATATGCTGCGCACAATCGCTACAGGATCGCCGCTTTTCACGGTGATGGTCGGACGAATCCCGGATTCTTCCGTCAAATTTCCGGCCGACCCCATTACCAGCGCCTCCGCACGCTGGCGGGCTTCGTCCTCCATCGTCGCTTGAACGCCGCCCCATTGCACGAATTCGGACGGCGGAACCAGCGCGACAATTCGGATCGCCCCATCGGTCTTGGACGCGCGCCTTGCGGCAAATCGTAACGCGATCTCGGCTTCCGCACTTTCGTCGATTATAACCAGATAGGTTCTCATTCCGCTTCCCCCGCCGAGTTCCTGCATTTATTTATTAAAAATGGTTCAAAAATCTCATGCTGGCCTTGACCCAAACCAACAAAGCGTCATGGTGCAGGTCCAAATTTCTTTGGCTAAATAGTGAGAAGGGCTGCACCCCCCATGTCCGTTAAAATTCAGATGCCCGCTTTGTCGCCAACTATGGAAGAAGGTACACTAGCCAAGTGGCTCGTCAAGGAAGGCGATTCAGTCGTATCGGGCGACCTTATCGCAGAAATCGAAACCGACAAGGCAACGATGGAATTCGAAGCGGTAGATGAAGGGGTCATCGCCAAAATTCTCGTCGCCGAGGGGACCGAAGGTGTCAAGGTCGGTACGGTGATCGCGCTGATCGCGGGGGAGGACGAAGCGGTCGCTGATGTCGATACACCGGCGCCTGCTGTTGCTGCACCCGCAGCAGCAGCACCTGCTGCCCCGGCAAAACCCGCGACAGTCGCTGCGCCCGCGCCTGCTCCTGTGGCCGCTCCCGCACAATCGCCGGGGACAGATCGCGTCAAGGTCAGCCCCCTCGCCAAACGTATCGCCGCTGCGCAAGGCCTGGACCTGACCAAGGTGCAAGGCAGTGGCCCCGATGGCCGGATTGTAAAGGCCGATCTTGCAGGCGCTTCTTCCGCCGCTCCCGCAGCGCAGGCAGCTTCCGCGCCCGCGCCAACACCTGCCGCCCCCATCGCGGCACAGGATTTCGGCATCCCGCACGAAACGGTCAAGCTGTCCAACATGCGCAAGGTCATCGCGCGCCGCCTGACCGAGTCCAAACAGACCGTGCCGCATATCTACCTCACGGTCGATGTACGCCTCGATGCGTTGCTCAAACTGCGTGGTGATCTGAATGCCTCGCTGCAAAGCCGCGGCGTCAAGCTCTCTGTCAATGATCTGCTCATCAAGGCACTGGCGCTCTCGCTGATGCAGGTGCCGGAATGCAATGTGCAGTTCGCGGGCGACACGCTGCTCAAATTTGCCCGCGCCGATATTTCCGTGGCGGTGTCGCTGCCCGCTGGCCTCATCACGCCGATCGTCACCGATGCCTCGGCCAAGAGCATATCGGCGATCTCAACCGAAATGAAGGATCTCGCCTCACGCGCCAAGGACGGCAAGCTCAAGCCGGAAGAATATCAGGGCGGCACCGCTTCACTGTCCAACATGGGCATGATGGGTATCAAACAGTTCGAGGCGGTTATCAACCCGCCGCAAGCGATGATCCTGGCAATTGGCGCAGGTGAAAAACGCCCGTTTGTGGTCGATGATGCGCTCCAGATCGCGACCGTCATGTCCGCCACCGGCAGCTTCGACCACCGCGCCATCGACGGAGCGGATGGTGCACGACTTATGAGCGCGTTCCGTGAATTGGTCGAGAAGCCATTGGGGATGCTTGCTTGACAGTGCAACCTGATGGCCAGCCTGTGATCCGTGTCACTGCAATGCCAGCCGATACCAACCCTTATGGCGGAGCATTCGGCGGATGGATTATGAGTCAGATGGCGCTTGGTGCCGCTTCGCTTGCTTCACGCCATTCGCATGGACGCGCCATTTTGGTGGCGGCAGATGATTTTGCGTTTCCGGCGGGTATGGTTGTCGGAGAAGAATTGTCGGTCTTCGCCGCAATGGAAAAGATCGGGCGTACTTCGATGACAATATCGACCCAGGGTTGGCGGCGGGAGCGTGATGGAGAAGGATGCTCGCTTGCGGCATCGGGCTGCTTTACTTTTGTGGCGGTTGATGACGCAAATCGTCCGCGTATGATCTATGAAGACCAAGGAACTAATAATGGCTGACAGTTTCGACCTGATCGTTCTCGGTTCCGGCCCCGGTGGCTATGTCGCGGCGATCCGCGCCAGCCAGCTTGGCCTCAAGACCGCGATTGTCGAGCGCGAGAATCTCGGCGGCATCTGCCTCAACTGGGGCTGCATCCCGACCAAGGCGTTGCTGCGCACCTCGGAAATCTATCATTATATGAAACAGGCCGACAAATACGGCCTCTCGGTCGAGAAACCCGGCTTCGATCTCGACAAGGTGATCGCCCGTTCGCGCGGCGTCGCAAAGCAACTCAATCAGGGCGTCACCGGCCTGATGAAAAAGAACAAGATCACGGTCTATTTCGGCGACGGCAAGTTGACGGG
>JBDTLS010000263.1:0-3545 GCA_039934655.1 Sphingobium sp. | reverse complement strand
ATTGCTTCGCTGCGCTCGCAATGACGGATAGAGTTCAAACCAGAGCCGTCGCGCACCAAAATGAAACGGCCGCCCAATCCATAATGAATCGGGCGGCCGCAAGTTTATGCCTTTCGGCGGTGAGGTTAGAAATCAAACTGTGCGCGAATGGCCACAGCGTCTGCCGAGAACGAACGCTTGTCCAACGCTGCCGTCGAGGTAGGATTGACAGTCCCCGCAGACGTTCCGCCGCGCACATCCGTGTGGATGTAGTTGACGAGGAAGCGAACATAATCGGTCGGGATCCAGGTCAGGCCAGCGAGATAGCCGATCTGGCTTCCGCCTTTTGCAAGACCGCCCGCACCCAAGGTCGTGCAGGCACCCGTGACAAAGTTGTTGGTGCAACCTGTCTGCAACTTCTTGTCGTTGAGGTCCAGATAATCGACGCGGCCGATAATCTGGAATGCGCCCATGCCACCCTTGTCGACCGGGTTGAGCACTTTGGTGCGATCCCATGCGCCATTCTTGTACCCGCGGGTTTCGCCGGTCAGGAAATAGCCCATTTCAAAATGGCCACCCCAGAATGAGGGATTGCCAGTGGGAACGACCTGCGACGTGCTGGCAAACTGATCCAGACCTGTGAGCTTGTCACCCGCCTTGTAGGCGCGAACCTTGGCATATTGTGCTTCACCGCCGAAGTGCAGCGACTTGAACACGGCATAGGCTTCCGCTCCGAAAATATCGTCACCCTCGGCCGCAAAATTGCCGGTGTCGGCGAAACGCTGGGCTGTCGTCTGCAGGAACGGACGTGCGCGATAGCGCACAAGCTGTCCGACCGAAGGCGACCCCACACCCGCTGCCAGAGCCGTTGAGCCGTTATTTTCCTGAAACTCGCGATGCTGGAAGTTCAGCCCCAAGTGAATGAATCCGGGACCGACATAGGGCGTGTAGGTGGCACGCGCAGCGGCGATCCAGCCCTTGTTATCGAGCGAGGCGTCAATCGAGTGCGCCGCAAACAGGCCACCTTCGATACGGAACAGATTGTTATTAGTCTTGTAACCAATGCTCGCACCCAAGCGGCGGGTGTTGCCGAGCGCATCGTTGATCTGGGCACGCTCAATGAAGGACGACCAGCGCGAGCTGGTGATCTGTTCCATACCGTCAAGCGTTTCGAAGTTACCGAGTGTAAGGGTGATCGGTCCCTTATGCGGATTCCAGGTCATGACGACATCGCCGAAACCCACAGCGGAGTTAGCGAAATCCATTTCAGCCTTATAGCCGAAATCACCGGGCAAGGTGCCTTCAACGCCCAGACGGACACGGCGGACGCGCGTGTTGAAACCGAAGTCACGCGGATTAAGGTGATCTGGCGTGCGCATATAGGACGTGTCCATCATGAAGCGGCCACGCACCTTGAAAGTGAAGCCCGAATCAGGATCGGAGAACTGCGGCGCGCCCTTCCATGCCGGGGTGGCCTTGGCGGTCTGCTTCTTCAAATCGTCGAGCTGCGCCTGCAACGCATCGACCTGTGCTTTGAGCAACGCCATTTGCGCGTCGGTCTGCGTCGCATTGAGTTCAGTGTCAGAAACGGTCTGCAACGATGCATCATCGGGCGAAACCGCGTCGGCTGGCGGATCAACGGGCTTGTCGGCGGTCTGGGCAAAGGCGCTGACCGGCGCGATCACCATCGCGCTCGCCAGCAACATGGCGCGAAGCCCCCTGTTTGTCATGTTCATGAATTTTCCCTTTTGTATAAGTCGATTATGGAGCGTGCGGGCTTATTTCAGACCAGCTACGTTCATCGGCGTCATCGATGTGGCCAAGCGAGCGGCGCGAAGCCGGGCCGCGTCGGGCGATGCGATCAGGCCACGTTGCATCAGATAGCCCTTGGGTCCGAAAGTCGCGTCCTTGACATATTCAGCGGTAAACTGGCGGATGCCGGGAATGGCCTGCAAATGCGCGTTCTTCACATAGATATAGAGCGCGCGGGCGCCGGGATATTTGAATGACGAGATGCTGTCATAGGACGGCGTTACGCCGTTAATGGCCACGCCCCGCAGACGACTGGCGTTTTCCTCGATATAGCTGTACCCGAAGATACCGACCGCGCTGGAGTCACCTTCGAGCTTCTGGACGATCAGATTGTCGTTTTCACCCGCATTGATATAGGCGCCGTCTTCACGGATGCCCTTGCAGATCTGGTTATAGCGCGCTTCGTTGGTTTTCTTGAGCGCCGCGACCGACGGGTTGGTCATGCAAACCGGTTCCATCAGCAGATCTTCGACCGAAGAACGGGTGCCGCTGGTCGTTGGCGGGCCATAGACGCGGATCGGAACCGCAGGCAGGCTGGGGTTCACGTCTTTCCATGTTTTGGCGCGGTTCGGCTTGCCGAACGGCTCCTTGGCGATGGCGTTGTAAATGTCCTTGGCGTTCACACCCTTGAGCTGACCGCTAAGCGACTGCGCCAGCGATACCCCGTCCAGGCCGACCTGAATTTCGGTGATCTGCGTCACACCATTGGCTGCGCAGAGCTGAAATTCCTTGAGCTTGAGGCGACGCGAGGCGTCAAGTATGTCCGGGTGCTGGGCGCCAACACCCCCGCAAAACAGCTTCGCGCCAGCGCCGGTGCCGGTCGATTCGACGATTGGCGTGGGCACGCCCTTGTTGGCCCGCGAAAAATGTTCGGCGACGGTGGTCGTGAACGGATAGACCGTCGAGGAACCGACGATGCGGATGTTGCGGCGCATTTGCGCCTGTGCGGGCACGGCAACGGCGGCGACGGCCGTCGCGGCAAGCAGTAATTTCGATGAGAGTTTCATTATTCACCCATATGGTCGACACCGCCTCCCCCTTGGAAGCGTTCGCGGGTGATCTACGAGGGAACGGAGACTCTGACGTGACTGTTACGTGAAACTTAAATGACTAATAAACTTCAGTTTTATGACAACAGGCGCCGCTCGAGCATAGGAAATCCAGCGCCCACCGACGCCGCGAACCGCCGATTACGACGGTATCAGCTTGTCCGTTTCGGCGGCCAACGGCAATGCCGGGACGACAGATTCAGGCGCCGCCGGATCACGGGCGAGCACATCGACAGGCTCCAGCCCCTCAATCTCCCGCCCGCCGGTTTCGATGCTTAAATCGCGGAACTTCCGCCCTGTCACCAGCACGCGATTTTCAAAGCTCGCGGCAAATCCATTATAGTCGGAAACCGCTCCATTCAGCCGATTCCCGAGCTTTTTGAGCATCCCGGCGGCCACCGCGAGCCGCTCGTAAAGCTCCTTCCCGAGGTGCCCGATCTTCTTTGCCTCGTCCGCCATTTTCTCCTGCCGCCACACTGCCTCCACCGTGCGGGCGATGGCGATCAGATTGGTCGGCGTGGCGAGCAACACGCGCTTGGCAAAGGCATAATCCCACAGGCCCGTATCCTGCTCCAGCGCGGCGGACAGGAAATGCTCGCCGGGTACGAACATGATGACATATTCGGGCGCATCATCGAACTGTTTGTAATATTCCTTACGCCCCAGCGCATCGACATGAGTTTTCATTGACGCCGCATGGCGGGC
>JBDTLS010000262.1:0-3557 GCA_039934655.1 Sphingobium sp. | reverse complement strand
CGACGGTTAAGATCAATATGCCGCGCACCAAACCGATTGCGTGCCAGCGCTCTTCGCCGTTTTCATGTCTATCGAACACGATGATATGTGCCGGGTCATCCCACACCCGTTCGGCCAGCTCAAACGCGACATTATGCTTGCGCACGTTGGCGGCGGCCTTGTCATCATCCCATTCAAAATTCATGGATCATCCTGTATTGACAATATCGTGCATACATCAATTTGAGGGTCAACGCAACACTGCTCCAAATGATCGCAACAAACCCCGGTTTGATACGAGCCTCCCCGATGATCGTCAGCGGGGTACTAAAAGGCCCAAAATCTCACATTTACCCGTTCAGAAATCTATAGCCGCCAAACCCCGGCCCTTATGTAGGTTTTCGGTTCCGCTGCTACTCAAACCCCAGCTCGCGAGCGTCTCGTCTTCAAGGGGTCGCAGATTGCCGCTGCAAAGCCAAAAGCGGCGGTGCGCGGCTGGTCTATCGACAGCATCACAAGCCGGGAGGCATTGGATCTCTAAACGACGCTGCCGCAACGGCTGTGTCGAAGAGGGGTTCCCATCGACGAAATTCGAAATTTTCTCGAACTATGGTCGGATAGATATCGCAAAAGCGCGGACGACTTGGACCGAAAGGCTGCAGCGCTCAATGCGTTGCGCGACGCGGTATTCAATCTCGCGGAGAAGTGTTGCGGCGGTGAAAGACCCGACAGTCCGATACTGAAGCGCTGGCTGCCTAATTGATTAGCGGGCCCGGTATTGATAACCTGCATCCACCGAACAGTGGCAGCCGACGCGCCCAGACTTCATACTCGAGCGAACGAACGCACTGCACCCCGGCTCGCGGTATGGGTGATACATCGTTGCGCGCAGGCGATCGCCATCAAGCCGATGCAGGTATTGATCTCTCCGAAAGCCCCTTCAGCCCCAGCTTGCGGCTGACAAGGACGAGCGTCGGGTCATCGGGGTAAGGCGCGACGGTAAAGCCCATGTCGCGTTCCAGTTCAATCGCCGCATGGTTCTCGCGGGTCTCGATCGCTTCCAGCGTGCTTACGCCCTTGGCTTCGGCATAGAGGGCAATATGGGCCAGCAGCTCCCAACTTATGCCCTTATGCTTGTGATCTTCGCGGATCGCAATTGCCACTTCGCCGCGATCCAACGCCGCGTCGCAGGCCAGCATCGCGGTCGCTATCATTGTCAATCCGTCGTCGGTGAAAGCGAGGAAATCCTCGGTCCGGACATGATCGACGTGCGTCAACGCGCTGACCTGGCTCGGCCCGACGGCATTCAAACCTGTCAAGAACCGGAAACGCAGGTCGTCGCGAGTGACATGGCTGAAGAACTCAGTAACGGTGCCGTCATCGTCCGGACGTGCGGGGCGGACGTGGAGGCGAAAGCCTGTTCGCGTGGTGAGATAGCGGCTCCAGTCGTCCATTGATGATTCCTTGAATTGGCGGCGCGAAACGCTGGTAGGATCAGGACCGGAAAGCAGCTCAAACAGTTTCGAGCGTCGGTTTGCTGGCGGGGAGGGGTTTGCGCCCCGATCGCCGATCATCGCCGTTCGGCGTGGCATCGGCCGCGCTTTCCAGCATTGTTAGAAAGGGCTTCACAATGTCGATCGGCATCGGGAAAACTACGGTCGAATTTTGCTCGGCACCGATCTCGGCCAATGTCTGCAGATAACGAAGCTGCATCGCCGCAGGGATGCTGGAAAGGATTTTCGCTGCATCTACGAGCGTCTGCGATGCCTGGAACTCGGCCTCGGCGTGGATGATCTTGGCCCGCCGGTCGCGTTCGGCTTCGGCCTGCTTGGCAATTGCACGGATCATGTTCTCGGTTAGCTCCACGGTGCGGAGCTCGACATTGCTCACCCTGATGCCCCAAGCTTCGGTCTGCGCGTCGAGGATGCTCTGAACGTCGGTGCTGAGCTTCTTGCGCTCGGATAGCATCTCGTCGAGGTCGTGCTGGCCCAGCACCGCGCGCATCGTCGTTTGCGCGAGCATGTTGGTGGCGGGCAGATAGTTTTGCACTTGGATGATCGCACGCTCGGGGTCGACCACGTTGAAATAGAGCACCGCGTCGACCTTCATCGACACATTGTCGCGCGAGATAACGTCCTGGCTCGGAATATCGACGACCTGGGTACGCAAGTCGACGCGCACCATTTGCTGGATGAATGGCATCAGCAAAACCAGGCCGGGGCCCTTGATCCCGCCAAAGCGGCCCAGAGAGAGGTGGCCTGGCAAAACTGCACAGTAGTCTAAGTGGATTTTCTGCCTGACGGGGCCAGAGTGGCCGCGTGATAGGAGTAGAGATGAGCAAACGACCCCGCCGGAATCACACCCGGCATTTAAAGCGAAGGTGGCGTTGGCTGCCGTGAAGGGCGAGAAGACGCTGGCGGAGTTGGCCCAGCAGTTTGACGGTCACCCGAACCAGATCACGACTTGGCGCACGCAGTTGCTGGAGGGTGCCGCTGGTGTTTTCGGCTCGGGAGGCGCTGCCGAAGCAGCGGAACCTGCGATTGATGTGAAGACGCTGCATGCCAAGATTGGCGAGTTGACGCTGGTGAACGATTTTTTGTCGGGAGCGCTCGGCAAGGCGGGACTGTTGCCGAGCGCAAAGCGATGATCGACCGTTCGCACAGCTTGCCGTTGGCGCGGCAGGCCCGGGAGCTTGGGATCAGCCGAGGGAGCCTATATTACCTGCCCAAGCCGGTGTCGGCTGCTGATTTCGCCACCATGCGGCGGATCGACGAACTGCACCTGGAGTTTCCATTCGCCGGAAGTCGGATGCTGCGCGATCTGCTCCGGCAGGAGGGCGTCGAGATCGGCCGTCAGCATGCTACTACGCTGATGAAGAAGATGGCGATCGAGGCGATCTACCGCCGCCCGAACACATCGAATCCGGCACCGGGGCACAAGATTTACCCCTATTTGCTGCGCAAGCTGCCGATCGTGCGCCCCAACCAGGTCTGGGCGACCGACATCAGCTACATCCCGATGGCGAAGGGCTTCGTCTATCTGGTTGCCATCGTGGACTGGTTCAGCCGCAAGGTTCTGGCCTGGCGGGTATCGATCACGATGGAGGCCGATTTTTGTGTCGAGGCTCTGGAAGAAGCGCTGGCGCGCTTCGGCAAACCGGAGATTTTCAACACGGATCAGGGCAGCCAATTCACAAGCATGGCCTTCACCAGCGTGCTGCTGCGCGAGAAAATCGCCATCAGCATGGATGGCAGGGGCGCGTGGCGCGACAATGTTGTCGTCGAGCGCCTGTGGCGCTCCGTGAAATACGAGGAGGTCTATCTGCGTGCCTACGGTGGGGTCAGCGAAGCCCGATCCTCGATTGGTCGTTATCTGAGCTTTTATAATGGAAGGAGGCCGCATTCGAGCCTTGCCGCCAAAACGCCGGATCAGGCGTATTTTGACAACCTGCCGGTGATGATGGCAGCATGAATTTGGCAACCGATACCGGGCGTCACTCCGGTCGGGCTACGCCCTCCCTGCATGACGCCCAGTATCGGTAATTCGAGGAAACCGGCAGACAATCCACTTAACTGTTG
>JBDTLS010000261.1:0-3660 GCA_039934655.1 Sphingobium sp. | reverse complement strand
ATATCAATCTAACCGCCACACTCATCGCTTGTCGATAAATGTCCACAGGCCTTAGAGTGTTTTCCAGTCAGGTGGAATCACCTGACTGGAAAACGCGGTAAACAATAGGCTAGAGCGGTCGAGCCGATGCAATCGGATCGCAAACCGTTCTAGGCTTTCAACAGCGCGCAAAACTGCGCCGCTTGCGCAAATTCCACCCCGCGCCGATCCCGTCGCGCGGCCGCATCGGCATCGTCGCCCCATTGCTGCGCCTGCCATAGCTCGTCGATTTCGGATGCCTGCCACGCGCGATCGGGCGATATCGCGCCCTCGATCACCGCCAGACCGATAATCAGCGATCCGCTCATCGTCACGAGCGTCGACAGGCCGGCCAGCATGAACGCATCATAGGCCATCACCACGGCCCGCATCCGGGCAATCGTCTCGGGCGGCTGCCCCACATGGATGATACCCGACGCGATAAGGAAGGCGACGTCATAGCGTTCCCGTGCCCAACCCAGCAGTGGGTTCCAGCTTTCCGCCTGCGCGTCGATCAGCGAAGGCGGCGCTTCGGCGCGGTAACATAGCAGGTCGCTTTCGCCATATACCGCAACCCCGGCGGCAAAGGCAGCGGGATCGGGCAGGATCTGATCAATCGCTGCATTGGCGAGACCAGTGAAGATCATGCTTTCCGGTTTGATGTTTTCGCCCTGCGCGTTCCACTCCTGCGCAATCGCATCGGCCAAAGCCACGGTGGGCAGCGCGAGCAAGGCGCGGGCAGGGGTGCGGACCGGGCGTCCGTCGAGCATGATGCCATATCCGCCATCGGCGGGCGTGGCCGCAGCCTGTTTGTAAAAGCGTTTCATGCCGCGTTTATTGCCCCGGCGGGGTACGCCATGCGCGCGCCAATATTCTTGGCAGCACGAGCGTCTGAATCAGGCCGACCGAAGCGAATATCGCACCGACGGCACTGGCCAGATTGCCCTGAAACCACGCAATCCGATGACCAATGCACAGGAAACCGAACATCACCATCGCCGCCCCCGACAGGCGCAACAGGGACAGCATCGTAAAGCGTTGCCGTGCGATCTTGTCGCGCGCGGCCTGCGGGTCGATGTCGATCATGGCCTGCCTATATGGCGGGCGAGATCGTCCGTATTATGCGCCACGGCGACGGCCCCGGTAGCGATCAGTTCCTCTGCGCTGTGATAGCCCCAATCGACGCCGATGGCCCGGATGCCGGCGTTAACCGCCATTTCCATGTCGAAGCTGGTGTCGCCGATCATCACCGTGGTTTCGGGCAGCGCACATGCTTCGGCCATCGCCGCATGGGCCATCGCCGGATGCGGTTTCGACGGGTGCCGGTCGGCTGTTTGCAGGGTCACGAAGCGGTGAATGATGCCGTGGTTGGTCAGGCAGATGTTAAGCCCGCGATCGGATTTGCCCGTCGCCACGCCCAGTTGCCATCCCGCATCCTCCAGCGCCGTAATAAGCGCGGCGATGCCGGGATACAATGGTTCGCTCACACCATTTTCGCGGCGCATGGTCTGAAACGCGAGCTTATACTGATTTGAGAGGTGGTCATGAAAGTCGAGGTCCGCCTCTGGCACCAGCCGTGCCATCGCCTGCGGTAACGAAAGCCCGATGATCGACAACACGTCATGGCGCGCGGGTGGGACCATCTTCACACTATCAAACGCGCGGTGCATTGCTTCCACAATGTCATGCTGGCTGTCGATCAGCGTTCCATCACAGTCGAACAGCGCGAGGGGCTTGCCGGTAAGTCCGTTCACCGTTGCCCCCGCGAGCGCCGTTCCCCCTTGCGGTCCTTGCGCACTGATTTGGCGTGCTGGCGTGCGAATTTCTTCTCGTCCTCCTTGGTGGGGCCAGTGTCCAGTTCTTCGTCCAGCGGCATATCACCAAGGCTCAGGTCAAAGCCGAGATCGTTCAGGCTTTCCGCAAAATGTTCTGGTGGTTCGGCGAATACATCGACCTTGCCGCCATCGGGATGATCGATGCGGATGCGGCGCGCGTGCAGGTGCATCTTGCGACTGATCGTGCCGGACAGGAACGAATCCTTGCCGCCATATTTGCCGTCGCCGACAATCGGATGCCCGATCGCCGCCATGTGCACGCGCAATTGGTGGGTGCGCCCGGTGTGGGGGTGCAACTCCATCCAGCACGCGCGGTTGCCGGCGCGCTCGATGATGCGGTAGCGGGTGCGCGAGGGCAGGCCTTCTTCCTCATCGACATGCATTTTCTCGCCGCCGGTGCCCGGTTGCTTGGCGAGGGGAAGGTCGATGAAGCCATCGCTGATCGACGGCACACCCATCACCAGCGCCCAATATATCTTGCGCGCGGTGCGGCTCGAAAAGCCTTGGCGAAAAACCCCGCTGAGCGTGATGAACGCGCCAGCAACAATGCGCCGGACGTGTCCTTGTCGAGCCGGTGAACGAGCTTGGGTCGGTCCTCCCGCTCATAGCATAACGCATCGAGCAGGCCATCGAGATGATCATGCGTCTTGGTGCCGCCCTGCGTCGCAAGGCCGGGCGGCTTGTTGACGACAATCGCCTGATCATCCCGGTGGATCACCATATTCTGCGCGAAATCGATTTCCTCGTCGGACAGGTCGGCGCGCACGCGCTTCGCCTTGACCTTGGTGGTTTCCGCGACAGGGCGCGTATCAGCGGGCGGCACGCGGATCATCTGCCCATCGAGCAAGCGATCACCCGGCGTAGCGCGCGCGCCATCGACGCGCAGTTGCCCGGTGCGCGCCCAGCGAGACACGATGGCAAAGCTGACATCGGGCATATGCCGTTTGAACCAGCGGTCGAGGCGAATGCCGTCGTCGTCCGGTTCAACACGGAATTGCAACACAACCGACGTTGCGGGCTTCAGCGCCTTGACGGGCTTTACCGCAGTATCGACTGCCGGTGCCTTGGGCGGGGCTTTGGGCGGAGGGGGGCGATGCACAACCTTGGGCGCGATCTTGCTGCCCTTGCCATGCTTGACGCCACGCTTTTTGGTTTCGACGGGCTTTTTGAAGCCATAGTCCTTGGCGGGCTTCTTCGGCCCGCCGGGCTTGCCTCCCCCCAGCTTGGTTGACTTGATCGGCGGCTTGCTCATGCGATCCCCCGCATTACGCTTAGGCCGAGCATCAGCGCCGCCAAGGCACCAATGACCGATACCGCGACATAGCCCGACGCCACAAGATATTGCCCGCGATGGATCATTAATACCGTTTCAAGGCTGAACGCGGAAAAGGTCGTGAAGCCGCCAAGCACACCGACCGCCAGCAGCAAGCGCAGCTGTTCGCCGCCACCAGTAGCAAAGCGGCTCAGCCACCCGACCAGCACACCCATCGCCAATCCGCCGGAGATATTGGCGATCAACGTGCCCCAGGGAAAAGCGCTGCCGAGCGTGGAGAGCGCCATGCGCCCCAGATGATAGCGGGCCAATGCGCCCAGCGCACCGCCCATCATGACGATAAGGCTGTTCATGCACTCGCCCTAGAGCATCGTGGCACAAGTGGGAACCGTTGATTCGCCTAAAGCGATTTCCAGTCAGATGACATCATCTGACGATTAAGAAATCGCGGTAAAACAAAATATAGAGCGGTCGATCTGATTCAATCAGATCGCAAGCCGCTTGAGGTAAGAAGTTTATTGCCCGTTGTTGGCG
>JBDTLS010000260.1:0-3669 GCA_039934655.1 Sphingobium sp. | reverse complement strand
CTTCGCTGCGCTCGCAATGACGGCATGAGTTCTTATCCATGCAGTTTGGTATAACCCATCAATTTTGCAACGCACAAAATCCATTGCATATAATGAGTATAGCTATTATATACTTTTGCTATGGAAAATAATCTTGCGTTTTTATGCGTTGATATCGCCCGGCTGTTTCGCAAACAATTTGCCGACGCCGCGCGGGAATTCAGCGGGACCGGCGCACAATGGCGCGCTTTAATGATAATTAACCGTTTTCCGGGCATTAACCAGGGCGCGTTGTCGGAGTGTCTGGATGTCGAACCCATCACGACATGCCGCTTGGTCGACCGAATGGAACAAGCCGGATTGGTCGAACGTAAACGGGACGTTCAAGATCGCCGCGTATGGCAATTATTTTTGACTGACGCCGCCATGCCAACCATTGAAGCGATGGAGCAGGCCGGAAAGACCGTGTTACAGAAAGGGACAGGCGGCATGACCGCCGAAGATCTCATAACATTGGACCAACTACTCAATCAATTACGTTCAAATCTGTCGGATGTGGATTTGACGCAGAAGGATATTGCTCATGGCTGAAGCCGATCGCAACATCGTCGACAGGATCAAACCTATGGATGGTGTAAGCGCCAAAATAAGCCAGATCGCTCCGCCTGTTCCAACAGAAAAAAAGCAACGCAAGTTGCTGTTTTTCTCCCTGCCTGTGCTCATCGCTCTGGGCAGCGGAGCTTATTGGCTGCTTTCGGGCAACACGGTAAGCACCGACAACGCCTATGTGCGGCAGGATATTGTTTCGGTGAGCAGCGATGTGATCGGCAAGATTGTTGCGGTCAACGTGAAGGAAAATCAGCAGGTCAAAGCGGGTGACGTTTTGTTTCGTATCGACGATGCACCGTATCGCGTTGCGCTGGCGCAGGCCGATTCACAGGTGGCGCAAGCTCAGGTCGCCGTAAAGGAATTGCAGACAGATTATGCGGGAACTGGCGTTGATATCGCCAAAGCGCGTTCCGACATCGGCTTCGCACAGACCGACTATGACCGTCAGCGCGCGTTATCCCAAAAAGGGTTTACCACCAAAGTGCGTCTGGACGAAACTAAACACGCGCTGGATCTGGCAAAAGCCCAGTTGCAAACTGCCCTGTCCGATGCAGCCAAGTCACGGAGCGCTCTCGCCACCGGCGCACAGGTGCCGGGGGTCAACCCGCGCCTTGCCGCCGCACTCGCACAACGGGAAAAAGCCCTTCTCGACCTGTTGCGCACCGTCATTCGTGCGCCAATTGCAGGGCGGGTATCGTCAACCAACAGGCTCCAGATTGGGCAAATGGAAGTCACCGGGGTGCCGGCACTTGCGCTCGTCGCCAACGAACGAAGCTGGGTCGACGCCAATTTCAAGGAAACAGACCTTGACGAATTGCAGCCGGGTCAGCCGGTCAAGATCAAGTTCGACGCCTATCCCGACGAAAAGCTGAAAGGGCATGTCGAAAGTATCGGCGGCGGCACAGGATCGCAATTTTCGGTTTTGCCAGCGCAGAACGCGTCCGGAAACTGGGTCAAGATCACCCAGCGCGTGCCGATACGCATTGCGATCGATCAACATTCGAACCGCCAGCTTGTAGCGGGATTGAGTGCGCAGGTGACGGTTGATGTCAGCAAATGATGCCTCTGCGATAGGCTATACCCCGCTGACCGGGCCAAAGCGCAACCTGCTCATCGCGACGGTCATGCTCGGTACATTGATGCAGGTGCTGGATATGACCATCGCCAATGTGGCGCTGCCTCATATGCAGGCCGCGTTGGGGGCAACCCAACAAGACATCGGCTGGGTCTTGACCAGCTATATCGTCGCGGCGGGTGTGTTCCTCCCCATCACCGGATGGGTGGCGGATCGTATCGGCCAGAGACGGTTGTTTTTGTTGTCCGTGGCATGTTTCGTTATTGCGTCTGTCCTGTGCGGGCTTGCAACCAACCTCGGAGAGATGGTTGTGTTTCGTTTGTTTCAGGGAATGGCGGGGGCCTGCCTCGCACCGCTGGCTCAAACTATCTTGCTCGATAATTCGGACGCATCGAAACGCAACTCGGTCATGGCTATTTTTGGCATGGGGATCATGATCGGCCCCGTGCTGGGTCCAGTTTTGGGGGGATGGCTCACCGATCGATTTGACTGGCGGTGGGTGTTTTTCGTCAATGTTCCTATCGGGCTTCTGTGCTTTGTCGGGTTAATCTTTTTATTGCCCGAACGCGCACGCCCTGCACGCCCCTTTGATCTGTCTGGCTTTGTCTTGCTGGCGCTGGGGATTGGTATGCTCCAGTTGATGCTTGATCGCGGTGAGAATCTCGACTGGTTTTCGTCGTGGGAGATATTGATAGAGCTGGGCGTGAGCGTCTCCGCCTTCTGGATGTTCGCTATCCATCTAACGACAGCGGAAAACCCTCTTTACCATACCGACATGCTGCGCGACCGTAATTTGGTGCTTGGTGCAACGTTCATGCTGTTGATCGGGATGATACTAATGGGGTCGGCGGTCCTGTTGCCGTTGATGGTGCAACAGTTGATGGGTTTCCCCGTCATTCAGGCGGGCGAACTCATGGCTTCGCGCGGTGTGGGCACCGTGATCGCGATGGGCTTGGTTGGCCGGTTTGGCTCGAAACTGGACCCCCGGCTTAGCATCGCCATTGGTCTGATCCTCATTGCAATGACTATGAATCAGATGGCGGGTTGGTCATTGGATGTGGATCAACGTTCCATCGCATGGAACGGCTTGATCCAGGGGATGGGAATAGGTGCTATATTCGTTCCGATCTCCACAGTTTCCTTTGCGACGATTGCACCACAATATCGTACAGACGGAGCGGGCCTTGTTAGCCTCACCCGCTCTATCGGGGGATCTGTGGCCATTTCCGTCCTGGCCGCGCTATTGGCGCGCAACACCCAAATAAACCACGCCGATCTGGCAGCCTATATCTCTCCTTACAATTATGGCCTGCCTGCGGCCGCAGTGTCGTTAGCGAACTCAAGCGCCATATCGGTGGCGTCAATAGAAAGTGAAATCCTGCGCCAATCCGCCATGATAGCTTTCCTGAACGACTTTCGCCTGATCGCGTTTCTTACGGTAATTATGATTCCAACGGTTCTCTTGATACGACGTCCTGCCAAGGGTCAGAACCAGGATGACTCCACCATGCACATGGTGTTGGAATAGAACGCCGACGGCACTGAATTTCGCTGTTTATTAACTCGAATTTTACGTACCTCGCCCATTGTCCAATGCATATGATTGCCTTGGAGAGCAGCCTGCAACAGGTCAATCGCGCGTCGGCGACATTACGTACCAGGTGAGTGCCGCCGCATGAAACATACCAAAGCAGAGAAGTTCAAACCATTTCCGGGCATCAGTCAGGACGTATACTCCCAGACCGACTTTCGCAAATTGAGCCATATTATTCATGACGTCGCCGGTATCGTCATGGCCCCGGAAAAGGCAGCCCTTGTTTATTCGCGAATTGCGCCACTGGTGCGTGCCAGCGGACAACAAACCTTCAGCGGTTACATCGACCTGATCCGTCAGGATCCAAATGAGCTGCGCAAGACCGTCAATGCGCTGACCACCAACCACACTTTTTTCCATCGCGAGCAGCATCATTTTGATCATCTCACATCAAAAGTGCGACCTCTTCTGG
>JBDTLS010000259.1:0-3749 GCA_039934655.1 Sphingobium sp. | reverse complement strand
GGAAACGGCGATGCTGTTCTGCGCGACCCGCGACAATGTGCGCCATCTCCACGCCAGCCTGACCGAGCGCGGCTTTACCGCTGTTGCGCTGTCCGGCGAGCATAGCCAGAACGAGCGCAACGCGGCCTTGCAGGCTCTGCGCGACAAGCGCGCCCGTGTGTGCGTCGCGACCGATGTGGCCGCGCGCGGGATCGACCTGCCCAGCCTGTCGCTCGTCATCCATGTCGAGTTGCCACGCGATGCCGAAACGCTGCAACATCGGTCGGGACGTACTGGCCGTGCTGGCAAAAAGGGTACGGCAGTGCTGCTGGTGCCCTATACGCGGCGCAAACGGGTCGAATCCATGCTGCGCGGCGCGAAGATCAACGCCGAATGGGGCAACGCGCCCACCCGCGAGGACATCAACCGCGCCGATCATGACCGTTTGCTCACCACCTTGCTGGAGCCGGTCGAGATCGAGGAAGAAGATCGTGTGCTGGCCACGCAACTGATGAGCGAGCGCACGCCCGAAGAAATCGCCGGGATGCTGGTGCGCGCCCACCGTGCGCGGATGCCGCGGGCTGAGGAGCTGATCGACGCCAGCGCCGGTCCCGCCCAGCGCAATGATGGCCCTCGCCCCGGCTTTGAGGACACGCTGTGGTTCCGTATGGACATCGGCCGCAACCAGAACGCCGACGCCCGCTGGATATTGCCATTGCTGTGCCGTCGCGGGCATATCACCCGTAGCGAAATCGGCGCGATCCGCATCGCCGCCAACGAGACTATGTTTGAGGTCCCGCGCAATGTAGCCGGACGTTTCCTGACCGCCGTCAAACGTACCGCCAATGATGATGACGCGGAGGGCGGCACCAAGATCGAGGCATTCGAGGGCAAGCCACGCGATGAAGCGCGCGGCAATCGTCGCGCCAACAATGATTCCAGCAACGGCTCCAATAATGGCCGCGCTACCCCTCGATATGAACCCAAGCCGTTTGGGGATACACCCCATCGACCCAAATTGGGTGCTCGTTCCGGTGGTGGTGGCAAACCCAGCGGACCGCGCACTGGCCCGAATCCAGGTGGCAAATTCGGTGGAAAGCCGGGGGGAAAATCCGGCGGTCGCCCCGGATTTGCCGGACCCAAACGGCCCCGGTAACGCGCTATGCCTGTCATATTGGTCGATGCAGATGCCTGCCCGGTCAAAGATGAAGTGTATAAGGTCGCTTGGCGTCATGACGTTTCGGTCGTTATCGTCAGCAACAGCGCGATCCGTGTGCCCATCCACCCGCTCATCACGCGCGAAGTGGTCAGCGACAGTTTCGATGCGGCGGACGACTGGATCGCCGAGCGGGCCGATGCAACGAGCATCGTTATTACCGCTGACATATTGCTCGCCGACCGCTGCCTGAAATCAGGCGCGAGCGTCCTCGGTCCCACCGGCAAGCCTTTCACGCTTAACTCGATTGGCGCAGCGATAGCGACACGCGCGATCATGGCGGATTTGCGCGCCGGGGGCGATGCGATTGGCGGCCCGGCGCCCTTTTCCAAGGCGGATCGTTCGCGCTTCCTGTCGGCGCTGGACGAAACGCTGGTGCGCCTGAAGCGCGCGCTATAAAGGCTTCACGCTATGACCGATACCCCTTCCCGCTCGCAAGACATCGCTGCCTTGGTCGAGATTATGGCGCGATTGCGTGATCCGATCGGCGGCTGCCCGTGGGACGTGCAACAGGATTTCACATCGATTGCGCCCTATACGATCGAGGAAGCGTATGAGGTCGCGGATGCGATTGCGCGGGGCGACATGGCTGACCTGCGTGACGAGCTGGGCGATTTATTGTTGCAGGTGGTTTATCACAGCCGCATGGCGCAGGAGGCCGGGCATTTCGCTCTGGGTGATGTCATCGCCGCGATATGCGACAAAATGATCCGCCGTCATCCCCATGTGTTTGGGGATGAGGCAACGTCAGCAGGATGGGAAAATATCAAGGCGGCGGAGCGTGTTGCTGCTCGTCCAACCGATAGCAGCGCGCTGGCCGGGATCGCGCTCGCCCTGCCCGCGCTCCTGCGTGCCGAGAAAATCCAGAAGCGCGCCGCCCGCACCGGCTTTGATTGGCCCGACCTGAGCGGTGTCACCGCCAAGATCGAGGAAGAACTGGCCGAAGTGCTGGATGCGTCAACGATCGCGCACCAGCAAGAGGAAGTCGGTGACCTGCTGTTCGCGGTCGTCAACCTCGCCCGCCATTTGAAGATCGACCCGGAAACGGCGCTGCGCGAAGCCAACGCCAAGTTTGAGAAACGCTTTCGGGCGATGGAGGGAATTGCGGAGCAGGACAGCGGAAAGGATGCGTTTGCGGCGTTGTCGTTGGAGGAGAAGGAAATTTTGTGGGTGCGGGTGAAGGAGATAGCCCCTGATTTTTGCTGATGACCAGAATGCCAAATTTAGAATTTGAACATTCTGGTACAATTTCACATCAATCTTATGAGTTTCAGCCCTTCCAAGGTTCCACCCCAACGCACTTTTTCCAAACCCCACCAATCGTTCCAAACTCTTGTCGATATTCAATTCGGCTGCCAGGTGGCTCTGGATAAATTGTGAAAGCTAATGAAACTCCACCATATCCATTCTTTAAAAGTACAACTTTTGAGCCATCATCTTTATCCAAAGCGGAAGTATTATTTTTATTTGCGAGGCAAAAAGCTACCTCATTCACGCTATGATCAGAATGATAAACTTGAGTTGGCTCTTTACTCAAAACAGCTTGCGTTGACGCGCATCCATTCAAGGAAAGTGGCGCAAAAATTAAAAGTAAATATTTTTTCATTACATCCCCCCAATTAATTGCTGTTTATTTATCAACGCCAAAAAATAAAAACAATCCCTTTCTCCACGAAAGCAATTCTATTGGTTACCGCGCCCGGAACCGTGCATACGCCGCATCCGATAGCCGCACGCCTACCGTAACCGCTTCGCCCTCATAATCCGTGCCGATCACTTCGCCATGCTCGTGCAGCCAGGCCAGCGCCGCGCCGTCATTTTGCGAGAGGTGAATTTCATGTACGCGGTTGCCTTGGGTCATGCGGTTGCTGATGACGCGTTGCAGATCGGCAATGCCCTCGCCGGTCAGCGCGGACACCAGCACGATGTCGCCTTCGCGCTCCGCGATCTGGCGGCTGGCTTCGGCGGCTTCCGGGTCCAGCAGGTCGAGCTTGTTCCATGCCTCGATGATGTCCGGCACATCCTCCCCCGCGCCCTCGCCGATGATGTCCAGTTCTTCGAGCACTTGCAGCACGTCGGCGCGCTGCGCCTCGCTGTCAACGTGGGCGATGTCGCGGACGTGGACGATGAGGTCGGCGTACATGACTTCCTCCAGCGTCGCGCGAAACGCCGCCACCAGTTGCGTCGGCAGATCGGACACGAAGCCGACCGTGTCGGACAAAATCGCCTTGTCGAGACCCGGCAGCGCGATCTGGCGCATCGTTGGGTCGAGCGTGGCGAACAGCATGTCCTGCGCCACAACATCGGCGCCGGTCATGCGGTTGAACAGGGTCGACTTGCCCGCATTGGTATAGCCGACCAGCGCGATCACCGGCCACGGCGCGCGTTGGCGGCGGGCACGGTGCAGGCCGCGTGTGCGCGTGACCTGATCGAGATCGCGGCGAATTTTCGCCATGCGGTCGCGGATCATCCGCCTGTCCGCTTCAATCTGGGTTTCTCCGGGACCGCCGAGGAAACCGAAGCCGCCGCGCTGACGCTCCAGGTGGGTCCAGCT
>JBDTLS010000258.1:0-3752 GCA_039934655.1 Sphingobium sp. | reverse complement strand
CTTTCGGCAGTGGTTTTGCCATGCGTGCATTTAGTCGACGGCAGGCCAAGCCACCGCAGCATGCCGAGCGCTTGACCTGCTCGGCCAGTCGAAGGCTTCGCTCAAGCAGGGTGTCACGCCAGTGGATACGCGGCCCTCAAGACCAACCCTCCGGATGTCTTAGGGCTATAGCCCAGGCTACTGGCGCAGCCGACCACGGACGCGGAATTTCGGGCTGCCGAGCGCAGCACGTCATGTTGAGTAATTTCCGATCCTGCCAGTCCGTGTCTGCCTCGGCTAATCGCACGGCACTCTTCGGCCGCCTGCGGATGTCATTTCTTCGTCCGAACCGGCCCTTGATCTCAAGGAGGTGCGGGACTTGACCCATCGATCACCATATTTAACGGCCTCAACCGTCCTGGCGCTGGCTCTGGCGGCCCCGATTATTGTTGCCGCCCAACCACAGCAAAATGTCGGCGATGAACATGGCGAGCGCCGACCGGATCGGAGCGCAGCTCAAACGAGCCGCCGACCAGCAGAACGCTCGCAGGGGTCAACGCAACAAACGCGCGGATCAAACCAAGGCGGAAGTGCTGCGCGCGACGACGCTCCCACAAGGCAGAATGGAAAACGACTATATGGAAACGGCCGAGAACAGCCATCCGATTACGTCGTTCAACAAAAGCCCGCGCGATCAGCCCCGGTCCAAGCGCAGCACAAGCCCTTGCCGCCAAGGCCGACTGCAGCGATGCCGACGCTTCTGCGATCCTCGGCGCGCGCGGCCAGCGTACAGAGGTTGAGACGTAACGTGCGAGCCCGGCACCAATATAGCGCAGGTCAATATCGGACACCGCGCGGCTATAAGCAGCGCCGCTGGAGCTATGGCGAGCGCTTGCCGTCCAGCTATTACGCTCGCCATTATTGGATCGGCAATTGGCGGATTTATGAGCTCTTTACACCTCCATCCGGTCTGATCTGGGAACGCGTCGGTGATGATGCGTTTCTTATAGATCGCTATGATGGTGAGATCATCCAGACGCGCCACAATGTCTTTTACTAAAGCAAGGGCCAATCGCCTCCGCTCGGGCGGAGGCTAATAACGATGCTCAAGTCTCAGACCATCGCGGAGATCCCGAATGCTCGGACGGTCACAGTTCAAACTTCAGAACCGCCCTTCTGGTCGAAAACCGCGAACGACATCTGCTCTTCGCTGCAGTGCACCACGGACGGCCTGACCGCTACAGAGGCAGTCGCCAGACTTGCCCACTACGGCGCGAATTCGGACCCGCAGGGCAAGCGGATCGGCGCGCTCCATGCCATATTGCGACGCCTACTCGAACCGTTATCGCTGATCCTGTTGATCGCTGCGATCGTATCGGCGGGGACCGGGGACGTCATCGGCGGCTCGATAATCGCCGTAATCCTCATTGTTTCGATTGGCCTCGATACGGTGCAGGAAGGGCATGCGGCGCGTGCGGCCGATATTCTGCGTCGGTCGGTCGCACTGACTGCAGAAGTCAGGCGTGATGGAGTCTATCTGCAGGTGCCCGTAGACCAAGTCGTACCGGGCGATCTGATCCGCGTCCGTGCTGGCGACATCATACCGGCAGACGGCCTCGTCATCGAGAGCGCTGCATTTGCCGCCAACGAAGCTGCACTCACCGGCGAACCCTATCCCGTCGAAAAGCGGCCTGGCCCCGTTGCCGGTCTGTCTGCAAGCCAGGCGACTGGCGCGCTATTTCGCGGCGCGGTCGCCCAAACTGGCGAAGCTGTCGCTTTGGTGGTTAAGACTGGGCGCTCGACGATCTTCGGTGCAGCGGCAGCGGCGCTTAGCCAAACCGCCGAGATTTCGCCCTTCGAGAAGGATTTGCGCGCGTATGGGCTACTTACCGCCAGGCTGACCATGGCGCTGGTGCTGGTGGTTCTTGCCACGAGTGTCTTCTTTGGCAGGCCCGTTCTGCAATCGCTGCTATTCGCCGTCGCGCTCGCGGTCGGGCTCACGCCCGAGCTCCTGCCGATGATCACCACCGTAACATTGTCGCGTGGCGCGATACGCATGGCCAAGCGCAAGGTGATCGTAAAGCGCCTTGCTTCCATCCATGATCTGGGCGCCATGACTGTCTTGTGCACCGACAAGACCGGTACGCTTACCTCGGCCGAGATCACGCTTGCGCGCAGCATTGCCTTTACCGGTACGGATGATCCTGGTCCCGCGCGCCTCGCCGCCGTCGCTGCGATCCTGGGCGGCGATCGCGGGGCTCTCGATGCCGCGCTCATCGCGGGCAACTCGCAAGCGGCCTCAAGTTGGACCTTACGCGGGCGCCATCCATTCGACTTCAGCCGCCGGCTAGGATCGGTGCTCGCAGAAGGGCCTGACGGCGTTGCCCTGATCGCCAAAGGTGCGCCTGAGGCTATTCTGGCGCTTTGCACATCTTTTCGCCGGGACGGCGCTGTCGTGACCATGGGCGCTGCGGAGCGTAATGCGGCTCTCAGCCATGTCCACGCTCTTGCCGGGAACGACGGTTTGCGTGCGATCGCTGTCGCTTCGCGTCGGTGGGACGGTGCAACCCGTGATCCGGACACGGCAGACGAGACCGATTTGATCTTCGAAGGCCTGTGTGCCTTCGCCGATCCGCCAAAGCCGACAGCCGCCGCAGCAATCGCGCGCCTGGCAGCAGCCGGGGTCCGACTGAAGATTCTCTCTGGCGATGATCCGATCGTGGTCAAACGCCTCGCCCGCCTTGTCGGCCTAAACGCCGAACGGGTCTTGTCGGGAACCGACATCACGCAACTGAGCGACGACGCGCTCGCCGTGCAGGTCCGCTCGGTTGACGCCTATGGGCGCCTTGCGCCCGATCAAAAGTCGCGTCTCGTGCGCGCGCTGCAATCGCGCGGCGCGATCGTCGGCTATCTGGGCGACGGCATCAACGACGCGCCCGCGCTGAAGGCGGCACATATTGGCCTTTCGGTGTCCGGCGCGACCGGAGTGGCGCAGGCAGCAGCCGACATGATCCTGCTCGACCAGGATCTCGCAGTGGTCGCCGATGGTGTGGAGGAAGGCCGACGGACTTTCGCCAACATATTGAAATATGTGCGGATGGGCGCAAGCTCGAACTTCGGGAACATGCTCTCGATGGCAGTGGCATCGCTCTTCCTACCCTTTCTGCCGATGTTGCCCACGCAGATCCTGCTCAACAACCTGCTCTACGATATCTCCGAAATTGGCATACCGTTCGACGCTGTCCGACCCGAGGCCGTCGCTCGACCGCAGGTCTGGGATATGCGCGCCTTGATCCGGTTCGCCGCCGTCATGGGGCCGCTGTCATCGGCATTCGATCTCCTCACCTTTGCCGGTTTGATTTTCCTGTTCCATGCCTCTCCCCCCGAATTCAGGACAGCCTGGTTCCTGGAATCGATGGCGACCCAGATTCTCGTAATCTTCATCATCCGAACCAATGGACGACCCTGGGCGGATCTGCCCCGTCCCATACTCGCCGCAACGTCGCTGGGGGCTCTCGCCGTAGCCATTGTCCTGCCGTTTACACCGGTTGCATCGCTACTCGGGTTCCAGTCCCTTCCGCTGCACATGACAGGTGGCATACTGCTTTTGGTGATATCCTATCTTATCTGCGCGGAATTGCTCAAAAAGGCAGCTATCGGACCGATCGTTTCGCATCTGGCACACCGCCCGCGTGTAAAGCGCAGGCCCGCCTAAGCGCACTTGTCAGGGCTGTTCGACAACCGCGTCCGTAACGCGTCTTGCCTGCGCAATT
>JBDTLS010000257.1:0-3762 GCA_039934655.1 Sphingobium sp. | reverse complement strand
CTCTCGCATCTCGGTCCGGTTCCGCTATTGGCTGACAACGCCCTTGGACGGGAACAGGGATCGTAGCTTTTATGTGCGGCATAGCGGGAATATTTCATCTGGAAACGGCCAAGCCGGTCGATCCCGCCCGCGTGGAAAGCATGATCGACGCGATGGTGCATCGCGGGCCGGATGGATCGGGGGTATGGACCGCGCCGGGGGTGGGATTGGGCCATCGCCGCTTGTCGATCATCGATCTGGGGGGCGGCGCACAGCCGATGATGACGGTGGACGAAGCGCTGGTCGTGACCTTCAATGGTGAGATCTACAATTTTGCGGAAGTACGCGCCGAGCTGGAGGGCAAGGGGCACCAGTTCCGCACCCATAGCGACACTGAAGTCATCCTCCACGCCTATCGCCAATGGGGTGAGGCGTGCGTCCATCGCTTCAACGGCATGTTCGCTTTCGCGTTGTTCGACCGTGCGGCGCAGTCCTTGTGGCTGGTGCGGGACCGGCTTGGCGTCAAGCCGCTGCATTATGCGTTGCTGTCCGACGGCAGCGTGATTTTCGGGTCGGAACTCAAGGCATTGCTGGTGCATCCGTTATTGCGCCGCGCGCCGGATTTGACGGCGATCGAGGATTATATGGCCTATGGCTATGTGCCGGACGATGCCTGTCTGGTTGCGGGCGTGAACAAGCTTGGCGCGGGGCAATCGTTGCGGCTTGTGCGGGGCAGGGCGTTGCCGCAGCCGATCACCTATTGGGACATCAGCTTTGCGGATCGTTCCACCGCCAAGCCTGCCGTGCTTCAGGAAGAGTTGACCGCCTTGATGCGCGATGCGGTGCGGGCGCGGATGGTCGCGGATGTGCCATTGGGGGCGTTCCTGTCGGGCGGGGTGGACAGTAGCAGCGTCGTCGCGCTGATGGCTGAAAATTCGCGTCAAGCCGTCAAGACCTGCACGATCGGTTTCGATGTCCAGTCGCTTGATGAAAGCCGCCATGCCGATCATGTCGCGCGTCGCTTTGCGACCGATCACCGGATGCGGATCGTGTCTGCCGATGATTTTGCACTTGCCGACACGCTGACCCATCATTTTGACGAACCCTTTGCCGATGCCTCCGCTCTGCCGACCTATCGGGTGTGCCAGTTGGCGCGAGAGGAAGTGACGGTCGCGCTGTCCGGCGACGGCGCGGACGAAGCCTTTGCCGGATACCGCCGCCATCGCTTTCAATATCGCGGCGAGAAGCTGCGCGGTATGATCCCTGCGCGCATTCGCAAACCTGTGTTCGGCACGCTGGGGCGCTTTTACCCCAAGGCGGACTGGGCGCCACGGTGGCTGCGTGCCAAATCGACCTTCCTCGAACTGGCGGGCAGCGGTGCGGAGGCTTATGCAGCGTCGGTGGGCGTAACGCCTTACACCACGCGGCAACTGCTTTATTCCGATGCGTTCAAGGCGGGTATCGCGGGTCACCGCGCGGAGGATCGCTATATCAAGGCGATGGAAAATGCGCCCGCGCGTGACGCGCTCGATCGGGCACAATATGCCGATATCAAGATATGGTTGCCCGGCGACATCCTAACCAAAACCGACCGGATGAGCATGGCCGTCAGTCTGGAAGCGCGCGCGCCGCTGCTGGATTACCGATTGATGGAATTCGCCGGTCGGCTGCCGGTGGGCCAGCGCATCCACGGCAATTCCGGCAAATATATCATGAAGCGGGCGATGGAAGCCTATTTGCCGAACGAGATACTCTACCGCCCCAAAATGGGGTTCGTGACGCCGATCAGTGCCTGGTTTCGCGGGCCGCTCGCGGGGGAGGCTGCGGGCGTGGCAGGCGGGTCAGCACTCGCCCGGACAGGCTGGTTCGACCTGAAGTTCATCGCGCGCGCCGCTGCCGATCACAAGGCTGGCCTCGCCGACCACGGCCGGATGCTGTGGCAGTTGATGATGCTCGACAAGGCGCTCGCGCGTTTGTTCTGAAGAAGCGGTTAGGGTGCAGGAGTGGGCGAGGGCGTCAGGGTCGGCACGACAGGTGGTGGCGTCGATGGTGCCGCGCTGACTGGCGCTGCGGGTACGGGTTCGCTCTTGCGCTTGCCCTTTAACACATCAATTTCGTCCCGCCGCTTCTGTAAATAATAGGCGCGGATGGCCGAGTACGGGTCCGCAGTCTCGCGCAGCCTCGTCAGCGTGTCGTCATATTGCGCCCGTTCATCGAGCGACCGGAGAATGCCGGCCGTCAGGCTGTATTCGGGCCGGTTGAACGGCTTGCCAAAGGCGGTCGGCACCACCGCCAGATCGACAACCCGCCCCAGCATATCGCGAACCGTCGTCGAACCGATGAGCGGCAGGAAGAGGTACGGACCCGGCCCGATGCCATAATAGCCCAACGTATCGGCCAGGCCGTTGGAACGGCGCGGCAGATTAAACGGCTTCTTTTTCGCGACATCGAACAGACCGGCCGCGCCAATCGTGCTGTTAATCGTGAAGCGGCCCAGCGTCTCCAATGCCTTTCCGGGCTTAAGCTGCAAAACAAAATTCAGGAAAACAATCGGTTCATCAAGATTGTTGAGAACATTGTGGATGCCACTGCGGACGGGTTTGGGCACCACTTTGGTATAGCCGTGGGCGATCGGCCCTATGATGGCCTTGTCGACCATCTGCACGGCCTTGAAGGATTCCAGATTGATAGCCTGCGCGGGATCCCCCGGAACGGATTTCGGACGGGCGGTGACAACGATATCACCCTTGTCGGCATCGGCAAGAGGGGGTGGTTTGTCTAGCGGCAAAGGTACGGGGGTCGTAACTGTTGCAACCGTCGCGGGAAAAGGCGTTGCGGATGGCGACGTTGCTTCGGGGGTAGTAGGCGGCGGGGCAGGCGGCGGGGCAAGCTGCGCCGGTGGCACTGTTTGCGAGGGTGCCAGCGCAGGTGCATCACTGACGCTGGTCGGTGCAGAGGTTGCGGGTAAAGTACCGGCGGGTTGATCCGCAGGGGCACCATTCAACAGCATCGCGATGGCTAAAGTCGATGCGCTCACTCTTACAAGTCCTTCTGTTGCCGGTTGGGCCGTTGTCGCAGCTGCGAAGCCTTAATGCGACAATGGTCCTTATGGGGCATCAGGCATTCAGGCAAGCTCTGCTGGCACCTATTCTGTCTTCGATGGCCTGAATATGAATGCGCCAAAAGAGCTTGTCTGATGGTTGAGGACCAACACCGTTTGCGGGCTACGCCGCTTCCGCCTTCGCAATATCCGCTTCGCTCACAGGCTCCTGTCGGATCAGATAGTCGAACGCCGACAGTGCAGCCTTCGACCCGTCGCCCATCGCGACCACGATCTGCTTATACGGCACAGTGGTCGCGTCCCCCGCCGCGAATACCCCAGCCTGCGACGTTCCCCCGCGCGCATCGATCTCGATCTCACTGCGGGGAGACAATGCCAGGCTATCGGCCAGCCATTCGGTGTTGGGCACCAGGCCGATCTGCACGAATATGCCATCGAGGTCGACGCGATGCGGCTCGCCGCTGGCCCGGTCGGTGTAGCTGAGGCCGACGACCCTCTCGCCATTCCCATGCACTTCGGTGCTGAGCGCCGAGGTGATAATCCTGGCGTTCGGCAGGCTGGCGAGTTTGCGTTGCAGCACCGCATCGGCGCGCAACTGGCTGTCGAACTCGATCAGGGTGACGTGCGCGACGATACCCGCGAGATCGATGGCCGCCTCAACGCCACTGTTGCCGCCGCCGATCACCGCGACGCGCTTGCCCTTGAACAGCGGGCCATCGCAG
>JBDTLS010000256.1:0-3774 GCA_039934655.1 Sphingobium sp. | reverse complement strand
TATTGGTTCTGTTTGCTGATATTGGTTCTGTTTGCTGATATTGGTTCTGTTTGCTGATATTGGTTCTGTTTGCTCTTGAAGGCTTGGTCGATGCCTCCATCTGAGAAAATGGGCAGCTAAAATATAATTTCAAGCCATTAATTTAACGGCGAAGTATTTTTATATTATAATTCCAATTACAAACATATTTACTTCAAGGCATCGCCCAGATCGCGACATTGGCGAACATCACGCAGCCCGCGACGATCATCAGCAACCCGCGCTTGCGATCGCGCCGCTTGAGCAGCAGATACCCGCCGCCACCACACAGCGCCAACCCGGCCAGCATCAGCAATGATAATATGGTTGCGGGCATTATTGGTCCTTAGGTGATTTGCTTATATGGATTAAATTCGCGTCGTCATTGCGAGGAGCGAAGCGACGCGGCAATCCAGTCCTCGTGGTAGCTCGCTGGATTGCTGCGCTGCGCTCGCAATGACGACGCGGGTTCTATCGATCCTAATTATATAGCCCCTCCCTATTCCGCAAACTGGCCGGTGGCAATTGTGTGACTTCGCGCCTAGATAGGCGGCACATCCGAATCAGCTTTTCACGGACCGCTTGCCCATGCGTATCGCCATCGCTTCCGATCATGCCGCCATCGACCTGAAGGCGACGCTCGCCGACTGGTTGCGCGAACAAGGCCATGACGTGAACGACCTTGGCCCGGCCACGACCGATCGCGTCGATTATCCCGATTATGGCTATAAGCTCGCCGAAGCCATCGCGTCCGGCGCGGCGGACTATGGCGTCGTGCTGTGCGGGTCGGGCATCGGCATATCCATCGCCGTCAATCGCAACCCCAAATGCCGCGCTGCGCTGGTCACCGAGCCGCTGTCCGCTGCGCTCGCGCGGGAGCATAATGACGCGAACGTCATCGCGATGGGCGCGCGGCTGACCGGGCCGGATATGGCCATCGCCTGCCTTTCCGCATTTCTTGTCACCCCATTCGGCGGTGGTCGCCATGCCGGCCGCGTCGACAAACTCTCCAACCCGCCCAGCTAATTCACGCTCTGACCCCGAAAGGATTGATGCCATGAGCACTGCCGCCACCCTTGAAGCCGCTAATGATATTCGCGCGGCTGACTTCTTCACCGCTTCGGTTGCACAGCGCGATCCACTCATCGCCGCCGCCATCGGCAGGGAATTGAAACGCGAGCAGAACCAGATCGAGCTGATCGCATCAGAAAACATCGTCTCGAAAGCGGTGCTGGAAGCGCAAGGCAGCGTATTCACCAACAAATACGCCGAAGGTTATCCCGGCAAACGTTATTATCAGGGCTGCGCGCCATCCGATGATGTTGAGCAGCTCGCCATCGACCGCGCCAAGCAACTTTTCAATTGCGGTTTCGCCAATGTGCAGCCGCATTCGGGCGCGCAGGCCAATGGCGCGGTGATGCTCGCGCTGACCAAGCCGGGCGACACGATCATGGGCCTCAGCCTCGACGCGGGCGGTCACCTGACCCACGGCGCCAAGCCCGCGATGTCGGGCAAATGGTTCAACGCCGTGCAATATGGCGTGCGCGAAGACACTCACCTGATCGACTATGACGAGGTCGAGCGGATGGCCGTGGAGTGCAAGCCGAAGCTCATCATCACCGGCGGATCGGCTTACCCCCGCCACATCGACTTCGCCCGCTTCCGCGCCATCGCGGACAAGGTCGGCGCTTTGTTCTTCGTCGACATGGCGCATTTCGCGGGCCTCGTCGCGGCTGGCGAGCATCCCACGCCGTTCGGCCACGCCCATGTCGTCACGACCACCACGCACAAGACCTTGCGCGGCCCACGCGGCGGTATGATCCTGACCGATGACGAAGCCATCGCCAAGAAAATCAACTCGGCGGTGTTCCCCGGCCTGCAAGGCGGCCCGCTGATGCATGTCATCGCCGCCAAGGCGGTCGCGTTCGGCGAGGCTCTGACCCCCGAGTTCAAGGCCTATGCCAAGGCGGTGATCGCCAACAGCAAGGCGCTGGCCGCACGGCTGGAAGCACGCGGCCTCGCGGTGGTGTCGGGCGGCACCGACACGCATCTTTCGCTCATCGACCTGCGCCCCTATGGCATCAGCGGCAAGGACGCCGACGAGGCGCTGGAGCGGTGCGCGATCACCTGTAACAAGAACGGCATTCCCGGCGACCCGCTGCCGCCCACCAAAACCAGCGGCATCCGCGTCGGCAGCCCGGCGGGCACCACGCGCGGCTTCGGCGTCATGGAGTTCGAGGCGATTGGCGACATGATCGCCGATGTGCTGCAAGGTCTGCGCGACAATGGCGAAGCGGGCGACGCCAAAGTGGAAGCCAGCGTGCGGGATCGCGTTGCGGCTTTGTGTGCGCGCTTCCCGATTTACGAGGACTGAGACAAGTGAAGTGCCCGCAGTGCAGAGGGGTGATTGAGCGGGATACCGCCCTCTGCCCGCACTGCGGCGCTTCCCGGTCGGGCAAGCTGCCGATCATGAAACCGGCGGCCAAGCTCCCTCTGCCCGGTCGCCCCTCCACCAGCCGCGAACCCGACTTGTCGGTGACAATCACCGCCGCGTTTCGTTCGCTCTGGCGTTTCATGATGCGCGACACGCAAACCAAGATCGGTTCGGCGATGGCGGCGGGCGCGATCATCGGCGCTATCATTCCCGGTGTGAACTGGGTTATCGGCGGTTTGGTCGGTGGGTTTTTCGCCTACCGTTTATTGGAACGGACGAAATAATGCGCTGCCCCTTCTGCGGACATGACGACAGCCAGGTCAAGGACTCGCGCCCGACCGACGATGGCGCCGCGATCCGCCGCCGCCGCCAGTGCGAGGCCTGCGCCGCGCGTTTCACAACGTTCGAGCGCATCCAGTTGCGCGACATCTGGGTCATCAAGAGCGAGGGACGCCGCCAGCCATTCGACCGCGACAAGCTCGCCCGCTCGATCGACATCGCCTGCCGCAAACGCCCGATCGACCCATCACGCATCGAAAAACTGGTGTCCGGCATCCAGCGCCAGCTTGAAACCAGCGGCGAAAGCGAAATCGCCGCGCAGCAAATCGGCGAACTGGTGATGGACGGCCTGATGGCCCTCGATTCGGTCGCCTACATCCGCTTCGCCAGCGTCTATAAAGACTTCCGCGAAGCCCGCGATTTCGAGGATTTCGCCAGCTCCGTCAAAGAGGTCGGGGGTGAGTGAAAAATACCAGTCCGTTCGGTTCGAGGACTGGTCGAGCCTGTCGAGACCAGTATCGAGAACCACCGCAGCGATAGTGGCATGAGCTTCTGGGTTTACATTCTCCGTTGTTCAGACGGGACATATTACACCGGCCACACCGACGATCTGGAAAGACGCATCGCCCAGCATCAATCGGGCGCACTTCCCGGCTACACGCATGAAAGACGTCCGGTCGAATTGATGTTTTCCGAGACCTTCACTGAACGTATCGACGCTTTGGAGCGGGAGCGCCAGATCAAGGACTGGTCGCGCAAGAAAAAGGAGGCGTTGATTGCGGGGGATTGGGGGGAGCTAAGGAAGCTTGCGAGCCGGAGTAAAGCCCTTCGAGACGAGACCGCATCCCCTTCGGCTGTCTGCTTGCAGCAGCCGCTCCGGGGGATTGCGGCCTCTCCTCAGGGCGAACGGGTAGCACATTCCGGAAACCCCGTTCATGCTGAGGAGGGACTGAAAGCCCCGTCTCGAAGCACCAAACCCGTCATCGTGCTCGTCCGTCCGCAATTGGGAGAGAATATCGGCAAGGCAGCACGGGCGATGCTCA
>JBDTLS010000255.1:0-3897 GCA_039934655.1 Sphingobium sp. | reverse complement strand
TGCAGATCTACTGCGATTTCTCGGCCTATACCGATATGGCGATCGGGCTGGCGGCATTGCTCGGCTATCGCTTTCCGCGCAATTTCAACCAGCCCTACCGCGCGCAGTCGCTGCAGGACTTCTGGCGGCGCTGGCACATGACGCTGTCGGCGTGGCTGCGCGACTATCTCTATATCGAGGCGCTTGGCGGCAGCCGGGGCGGGAAGCTCGCCACCTATCGCAACCTGATGCTGACCATGTTGCTCGGCGGCCTGTGGCACGGCGCGAACTGGACCTTCGTGATCTGGGGCGGGCTTCATGGCGGGGTGCTGGCGGCGGAGCGGCTCTGGGCCGATGTCGCGCCGAAACGCTGGCCGGTGCTGCCGAGCTGGGCGAAGGTGATCGCCACCTTTCATGTCGTGGTGTTGGGCTGGATCTTCTTCCGGGCGCCGAGCTTTGCCGATGCGATGACTTATCTCGTAGGGATCGTCGACCCGTTCTCAGGCCCGTCCGGCTTTACCGCCTCGCCGCTGATCGTGCTGCTCATCGGCTTCGGCCTGGCGACGCACGCGGCGCCCGAGCACTGGATGGCGGATGTTGCCGTACGGGTCCGGCGCTTTCCGGCGCCTCTGGTGGGTGTGGGCCTCGCCGGGCTGATCCTCGTCGTCGATGCGATGCGCTTCGAAGGCGTCGCGCCGTTCATCTATTACCGCTTCTAGGAGGAAGGCATGTCAGCGGCACCGGAATTCCCCGTCGATCTCCCTGACGACCCCATCGACCGGGAGCCGGCACTGGGGTGGACTGCGCTCACGCTCGGCATCGCGACGCTGTCGCTTGCGCTGACCAACGCCTTCTCGATCGAAAGCTGGGGCGCGGATCTGCCGCCGAGCGCGACGGTCGCCCGGGTGGTCGATGAGGCTGGCCGTTGGCGATCGGCAACGGACCGGCTCCGGCTGGGAACACCGCGCGCGTCGATGCGTCGGATCTGGACGCAAACGGAGGCGGCGCGCTGGCCGGATCGGCGAGGTGTCGAGATGGCGCAGCGAGAGCGCGGCGCGGCTTCCTAGGCGCAGGTGGTGCTTCGAAGCGGCCGAATTCAGGTTCCTCACCGTCCGTTTCGGTGGGGGTGAGCCGCGAGGCAATAGCGCCGAATCGGTCGCAGTTCCGCTTGGAGATATGCCTGACCGGTCCATCCTCCTGATGGGGAATATCAGGGGGCAGGATCATGGACTCGGCCAGACCCTTTCGGGCGTTTGTGAGCTATTGCCACGCCGACGCGGCCTTCGCCGCGCGGCTTCAGCGCCGGCTCGAGGGGTATCGGTTGCCGAAGCGGCTGGCCGACAGGGTGGCGCCACTGCCGGGGCAGGCGCCGGGGCGGATCGGGCCGATCTTTCGCGACCGGGCTGATCTGTCTGCGGCGGAGGATTTGTCGGCGGCGGTGCGTGAGGCGATCGCGGCGTCGTCTGCGCTGGTGGTGGTGGCTTCGCCGGATGCGGTGACGTCGCGGTGGGTGGCGCTGGAGATCGAACTGTTTCGCGAGCTGCATCCGAAGGGGCCAATCCTGGTCGCTCTCGCGCGCGGAGAACCTGGCGAAGCGTTACCGGCGGCGTTGCGCGCGGAGGGTATCGAACCGCTCGCTGCCGATTTTCGGCGAGAGGGCGATGGCAAGCGCCTGGCGTTCCTCAAGATCGTCGCGAGGCTGGCGGGCCTTCCACTCGACGCACTGGTCCAACGCGATGCGCAGCGACGTTTGCGACGCGTGACGGCGATCACGCTCAGCGCCTTGGTCGCCGCGCTAATAATGGCTGCGACGGCTGTCTTCGCGCTTGTTTCACAGGCGCAGGCGGTCCGCGCGCGCAGTCAGGCGGAAGGGATGGGCGAGTTCATGATGACCGATCTCAGAAAGGAGCTGCGGGGCGTCGGCCGGCTTGATGTGATGGAGAAGGTCAACCAACGCGTCATGGACTATTACATCCAGCAGGGCGACATTTCGCGACTGCCTGACGACAGTTTGCTTCGGTGGGCGCGTCTGCTCCACGCGATGGGCGAGGACTATGGCGAAGCTGACCTTCGCCAAAAGGCACTCGCCAAATTCCGGGAGGCGCATCGGGTTACTGAAGCGCTGCTGGCACGCCACCCGAGCGATACCGACCGAATCTTCGCCCATGCGCAAAGCGAGTTCTGGCTCGGCAGCGCGGCGTGGAAGGTCGATGACTTCGCCACTGCCCGCGACCATTTCGAACACTATGCCGTGCTGGCGCGGCGGTTGGTCGCGGTCGACCCGCGCAACAAGGATTGGCAGATGGAAGGGGGCTACGCCGAGAGCAATCTCGGCTCGCTCGCGCTGGAGGCCGAGAAGCGACCTGATTTCGCGCAGAAGGCATTTGAGCGCGCGATGCTCCACTTCGAGGAGGCACGTCGCTCAGCGCCGAGCGAGGCGAGCATATTGCGCGAACTTGCCGACAATCATGGTTGGCTTGCCGATAGCTTCTACAACCAGAATGCTTTCGATCGTGCATTTGCCGAGCGACTCAAGGAGCGCGCGTTGCTCGACCAGATTGCCGCTGCGGATCCCAGGAACGCGAAATATGCGCGCGATCTGGTTGAATCTTCGGTCGGACTGGCGCGCATCGAGGTGAAGTTGGGCGAGCGTTACAAGGCAATCGCACGGCTGCGAGATGCCAAGATAACGATCGACACACTCGCGACGCGCGATTCCGAAAACAAATCAATCGCACGCCAGCGGGCATCGGTGGCGGTGCATCTGGCGAGTCTGCTCTCGGAGGCATCGCCTCCGGCGCCCGGCGATCAAATGGTGATTGCGTCAGCCCTCAGTGCCTGTGCCACGCCCGGTGTGCTGAAGGGATCGGCGGAACAGAAACGGTTGTGCGAGGAAATTCGCACCCGCGAGTCCAGCGTATCCACTCATTAAAACAGGAGATTGTCATGGCTGCGAATCCCTTATTCTTCCCCGCGAGCCCCGCGCTCGTTCCCTTCTTCCCCGACCCGGATGATTTGCCGCCATGGCCGTTGGGCAAGCCCGAGCCGACCTATGATCACATCTACGTGGTGCGGATCAACAACGCCAACCCAGCGACCTATCGCGTTGAAGTGCGCGATGTTTTTATGCCTGGGGGCGTCCTGAAAAAAGACTTGGATCAAGCCCATCTGATCTTGGCGCAAGACTCAAAATACGACGTCCCCGGCGCCACGACCGGCAAGAACCTCGATCTGCGGCTTAATACCTCCATTGGCGCGCTCGTCATTTTTCACATGACGGATCCCAATGCCACTTTCGTCGATGCGGCTGTGAACGGCGTAGTGAAAGCAGCCGGCGATCCGGACCTCATCTACCAGGCTGAGTGGGTTAAGGGCTTCGAAACGAATCTCGAAGCCGTCTCCGTGATCTTGGAGGGTGTCCCCTGGAAGAAGGGGCGTCTTCAACGGTACGGCTTGGGAGTCCGGATAAACAACGACGATGGCGGCACTTCCGACATCTGTATCGATCCGAAGATCGAAAACGACGGCGAGGGGGGCGGCGGCGTGCCCTTATAAGATCCTTCGACATCGCGGAAGGCTGTCGAGGTCAGGCTGAGTAGCGGGCAAGTCCATCAGGTCGCCCGAACCTCCCGCTGCTCGCTTGGCCCGCACGGTTGCGTCCGGGCCCTAGTCAGCCGGCTGTTTGCTGGTGCGGACGGCGGGACTCGAACCCGCACACCCAGAGGGCGAGGGATTTTAAGTCCCGTGCGTCTACCAATTTCGCCACGTCCGCTTGGCGCCATGCGAAGCGCATGGGCGGGCGGGCGTCAACCCCCCAGAGCTACGCCCAAGAGCTACGCAATGCCGAACGTCAGACGTTCAAGCGGAGGCGCATTTCCTTGCCGGGCTTGAAATAGGGGACGCGCTTGGCGTCGACTT
>JBDTLS010000254.1:0-3906 GCA_039934655.1 Sphingobium sp. | reverse complement strand
GCTGATGCTGGTGGGCATAGCGGTATGGATTGCGCTTAAGGTTGCCGACTGGCTGGTGCGTCCGGTCAACGAACTGGTCGATGCCGCCCGGCGTATCACCGCAGGCGACCTCTCGACACGCGTATCCGGCCCGCACGCGCGCGATGAGATCGGGACGCTCGCCAGCGCCTTTAACCGCATGACGCAAAGGCTGGAAGCGCAGACCGGCGCGCTGGTTTCCGCGAACAGCCAGATCGAGAATCGGCGCGCTTTCATCGAGGCGATTTTGTCGGGCGTCACCGCAGGCGTAGTCGCAGTCGACCAGAATCAGCACGTCCGGTTGCTCAACAGTTCGGCGCAGGCGATTTTGACGGATGATGGCGGCGCTGACGCCGTCGATCAGCCCCTGCACATGCTCTCGCCCGAACTGGCCGATATGTTGCAAGCTGGAACAACTGCGGATGTTGTCCAGCTGCGGGTACACGGGGAACTGAGGACATTAGCGGTCAAGATCGCGCGGGACGCGTCCGGCCATGTGCTGACCTTCGACGACATCACGCAGCAGTTGTCGGATCAGCGGCATGCGGCATGGTCCGACGTCGCGCGGCGCATCGCACATGAAATCAAGAACCCGCTGACCCCGATACAGCTGGCGGCGGAGCGGCTGCAACGTCGCTATGCCGATGAAATCACCAGCGACCGATCAACCTTCACCCGCCTGACCGGCACAATCGTTCGGCAAGTCGGCGACCTGCGGCGGATTGTCGATGAATTCTCCTCCTTCGCGCGTATGCCCAAGCCGGTGTTCCGGTCGGAATCCATCATCGACATCGCCCGTCACTCGCTGTTCCTGCACGAAGTCGCGCACCCGGAAACCCAGTTTTCTTTTGAAGCCGACCTGCCAGAAATGGAGATCGTCTGCGACCGGCGGCAACTCGCGCAGGCGTTGACCAATATCGTCAAAAACGCCGTGGAAGCGATTGACGCGCGGATAGTGGGCGATAGCGATGAACCGCTTGCCTCTGGCAATGTGCAGATGAACCTGAGTTGCGTCGAAGCGAAACGGTTGGTAATATCCGTAAGTGACAATGGCGTGGGCCTGCCCGCCGACCGTCAACGGATCATCGAACCCTATATGACGACCCGCGCCAAGGGCACCGGGCTGGGCCTCGCGATCGTGCACAAGATTGTCGAGGAGCATGGCGGCACCATGACCTTTCACGATGCGGTCGGGGGTGGAACAATCGTACGTATCGCTTTTGATCTGGCCGTGCTGGCCGAACTTGATGAGGGAGCCGGTACTGAACCGGCAATGGGAAGTGTAACAGCCAATGGCGCTTGATATTCTGGTCGTCGATGATGAGGAAGACATTCGCGATCTTGTCGCCGGTGTGCTGGAGGATGAAGGTTACGCCACCCGCACCGCCGCCAACGCCGACGCGGCGCTTGATGCCATCAGCGAGCGGCGACCGTCACTTGTTCTGCTCGATGTCTGGTTACAGGGGTCGCGGCTTGATGGCCTTGAAATTCTTGATGAAATCAAGCGTCGAGACCCGACCATAGCCGTGCTGATGATTTCCGGGCATGGCAACATCGACACCGCTGTTGCCGCCATTCGCAAAGGGGCCATCGATTTTATCGAAAAGCCGTTTGAGGCGGACCGGCTGCTGCATCTGGTCGCGCGCGCAACGGAAACCGAACGGCTGCGCCGCGAAAATCAGGATCTGCGCGCCAAAGTGGGACAGGATGATGAACTGACCGGCAACAGCAGCGCCATAAACGGCGTGCGCGCGACGATCAAGAAGGTCGCGGCGACCGGTAGCCGGGTGCTGATTTCCGGCCCTGCGGGTGTCGGCAAGGAAGTCGCCGCCCGCATGCTGCATAACTGGAGCGGGCGGGCCAACGCCCCGTTCATTATCGTTGCCGCCGCGCGGATGGACCCGGACCGCGTGGAAGAAGAGCTTTTCGGTGTGGAAGACCCCAGCGGTCTCGTGCGCCCCGGCTTCCTCGAACAGGCGCATGGCGGCACGCTGTATCTCGATGAAATCGCCGATATGCCGCTTACTACCCAGGCGAAGATCCTGCGCGTGTTGACCGATCAGAGCTTCACGCGCGTCAGTGGCCAGCGTCAGGTCAAGGTCGACGTCCGCGTTATTTCCTCGACCGCGTGCGATCTGGTTCACGAGATCGAGGCAAAAAAATTTCGCGAAGACCTGTTCTACCGCCTCAATGTTGTCCCGCTGGTGATTCCGCCGCTTAGCGAACGCCCGGAGGATATTCCGCCGCTTGTGGAGCATTATCTGGCGCGCTTTGCGGCGGACCGGCGCGTACCCGCATCAGAAATGGCGAGCGACGCGATGGCGGCGTTGCAGGCCGTCGAATGGCCGGGAAATGTGCGGCAATTGCGCAATGTCATTGAACGGACCATGATATTGGCACCAAGCGACCGGATCGCCCGGATCGAGCTCGATATGCTGCCCGCCGAAACGACATCGGGCGGCGGGGCGGAACCGAGCGCCAGCAATGCCATGATGGGTGCCCCGCTGCGAGAGGCGCGGGAGAGCTTCGAACGCGAATATCTGCGCGTCCAAATCCGGCGCTTTTCCGGTAATATTTCGCGCACTGCAACCTTCATCGGCATGGAGCGTTCAGCCCTGCACCGCAAGCTCAAGTTGCTCGGCATCACCGACGATAAGGAGTGATAGACCCGTAATCGGGCGGCATAATATTTAATTATTCGCGGTTGCGAAAGATTATGGACCTGCCTTCGCAACTGCGATATGCCTTGACCATTCCCCGGTAAGCGGGGAGTGGCATGACGCCCGGCATGGGTGCAAGTGTGGGCAACGTCCCGCCAATAAGGAAAGGCTGGATACATGGCCGATAAATCGAACAACCTTCAGGATATTTTCCTAAATAGCCTGCGCAAAGCCAAAACACCTGTGACCATGTTTTTGGTAAAAGGCGTAAAATTGCAGGGAATTATCACCTGGTTTGATAATTTCTCCGTGCTTCTGCGCCGTGATGGCCAGTCCCAGCTCGTTTACAAACATGCGATTTCGACGATCATGCCATCGCAACCGTTCGACATGAAAGAAATCAACAAAGCGTTTGAAGCATCCGAGCGCAAATCGAAGCTGTTGCAGGACATTTTCCTTGCTGCGGTGCGGCGTTCGGGCGATTCCGTGACCATGTTTCTCGTCAACGGTGTGATGCTTCAAGGCGAAATCGCCGCATTCGACCTGTTCTGCATGTTGCTCGAACGGGACGGCATGGTGCAACTGGTTTACAAACATGCCATCTCGACTGTCCAGCCATCCCGGCCGCTCGACTTGTCGGCCGAGGGCGAAGACGATCAGGATTGAACCCGCCGGGCGGGGTGAACATATACGGTGCTATGAAGTCGGCACATATACGCACCAACGAACGGCCTTGCGATGAGCGTATTTGAACGCGACAGCTCGGACGAGGTATCGCGCGGCGCGCCCGCGCTGATCGTGCGGGCCGATGTGCCGGGCCATGATCGGCGGGATGTTGATGCGCGTCTCGCCGAAGCAAAGGGGCTGGCGCTCGCCATCGGCATTGACGTGCGCGCGGGGCAGGGCTTTCGCGTGCGGCAGGTCAAGCCCGCGACCCTGTTCGGTAGCGGGCAGGTGGACCAGATCGCCACGCTGGCGAAAGACCATGATGTCCAACTGCTGATCGTCGATAATGCGCTCAGCCCGGTGCAGCAAAGCAATCTGGAAAAGGCCTGCGGGGTCAAGGTCATTGACCGTACCGGGCTTATCCTTGAGATATTCGGCGAGCGTGCCGCCACCAACGAGGGGCGCTTGCAGGTCGAACTCGCCCATCTCGATTATCAGGCCGGGCGACTGGTGCGCAGCTGGACCCACCTCGAGCGTCAGCGCGGCGGCTTCGGCTTCCTCG
>JBDTLS010000253.1:0-3912 GCA_039934655.1 Sphingobium sp. | reverse complement strand
CTTGCGACCCCTGCGATGTCAACACAGTGCTCTACCACTGAGCTACACGCCCACATAGGAGTGGTGCCATTAGCGGCGAGCCGAACACAGTGCAAGCCGCAATTGCTGTTTGTTGTGGATAATTCCGAAAGGGTTTATTTAAGCTCGCTGGCGCTGTCGATGCCGAACATACGATCGACCTCCAGCACGAGATCGCGCAGGTGAAATGGCTTGGACAGCACCTTGGCCTGCGGCATCGCCTTGCCAGCCTTGAGCGTCACCGCCGCAAAGCCGGTGATGAACATGACCCGCATGTCCGGGGCGATAGTCGCGGCTTGCTGGGCGAGTTCGATGCCGTCCATTTCCGGCATGACGATGTCGGTCAGCAACAGATCGAACGTATCGGATTCGATCAGCGGGATCGCCGCCGTGCCACGGTCGACGGAAACCACATGATAGCCGGAGCGTTCGAGTGCACGCGCCAGATACAGCCGCATGGCATCATCATCTTCGGCCAGCAAAATACGGATCATCGGTGCGTTCATTCCCGTTCTTTTTTCCCTCGCTGCTCGTGGCTAACGCAGGTCTTTGAGAGTTATTTTCTCTTCTATGCGACAAGGGCTTAACATTTTCCAGCTTTGCGGGCATTTTCACCGCGATGGATGAAAAAAACTGGTCATTGGCGCCGACAAACTTGGCCGATCCTGAGGAGGGAAATGCGTTCCTGAGCTATGGTCGGGAAATCCCGGCAAGCCCGGTCGTGCTGTCAGTACCTCACGCGGGCCGCACCTATCCCGATGCCATGTGGGCGGTTTCGCGGTTGTCGCGCGCGCAAATGCAGTCGCTGGAAGATCGCTATGCCGATGTGCTGATCGCCCCTTTGCTCGCCGCTGGCCACAGCGCGCTGGTGGCGCAGGCGCCGCGCGCGCTTATCGACCTCAACCGCGATGCGCGCGACATTGATGCGCGGCTGGTGCGCGGTATTCCGCATGGGCAGCCCCTGATCGAAAGCGCAAAACAGCGGGGCGGACTGGGTTTGTTTCCGCGTATTTTGCCGCGCGTCGGAGAATTGTGGCGCGCGCCTATGACATGGCGCGAAGCGGATAAACGTATCGAGACGATCCATCGCCCCTATCATGCGGCGCTAGCGCGGCTTTTGGCGGATGCGAAGCGGGCGCATGGCTATGCGATTTTACTCGATATTCATTCCATGCCGCCGTTGGTGCGCCCGGAAAAGCAAGCGCGTATCCAGCCAGAGGTGGTGATCGGCGACCGCTTCGGAGCCAGCGCAGCCGACCGCCTGTCAGCGGCAGTGCAGGCGGTGGTTTCGGGTCAAGGTTATGAAGTGGCTCTCAACCATCCTTATTCCGGCTCCTATATTCTGGATCGGCATGGTCAGCCGCAACGCGGTATCCACGCGGTACAACTGGAAATTTCACGAACGCTCTATCTTGATCCCACCTTGTCGGAGCCGGGGCCGGGTTTAGCCGATGCACAGGCGCTGATCGCGCAGATCGTCGCAGCCATGACGCAGGAATTGCAAGGCGATATCTGGCCCGCTGCGGCGGAATGAGTCGGCGCTTTTGACTCCGCTCACGGTGTCGGTGAACGTCCTTTACCCTTGCCAAGCGCGTCGGCAAGCGACACCGTGGCGCTGCCCCGTTTCGCGGCGCGCGGCTGGGTGGGGTCGGGTTTCCACCCACTCAGATACAGCAGTGCAAACCGTTCGGTCGTCTTGCCGTCCGGCGCGCTGGCTTGCGCAAAATGCGCTACGGCGCGCTCCAGCACTGTCCTTGTCAAAGGTCTTGCCTGCCGGGTCAGCACATTGCCCGCGCCCATATGGCGCAAATCCGTCATCAAGGTGAGGATGGAGCCATAGCGCACGTCCAGTATGTCCATATCCACAACCGGCATCGCGAAACCGGCGCGCGTCAACAGATCACCCGCGGACCGCACATCGACCTGCGGATGGATGTGGGCGCTCGCCCGGTCCCCTTCGCCCACCAGCAACGCCGCGCGCAATTGCGGGAGCGATCCTGCACCCGCAAACGCTGCCAGCAACAAACCATCGGGCCGTAACACCCGACGGATCAGCACCAATGCCCCCGGCAGGTCATTCACGCTGTCTAGCGTGCCACAGGCGATGACGAGATCGAAGCTGTCATCGGTAAAGGGCAGGGCATCTTCTTGGCCCTGCACGCCCTTATTGGCCCGCGCATTGACATAGCCGGGATCGAAGCAGATGACCTGCTTGCCCATCGCCTTCAACTGGTCGCGCGCGCTGGTGTCCGGGCAACCGATCACGAGAACGTCGACAAGCTCACGCTGCACATCGCCCAGCCGGTCGATCAGTTCGTCCAGCATATGACGATATAAAAAATCACTCCGGGAAAAATGCATGGCCGCCCGATCGCGGCGTTTGGCGCGCAATGCGGGATCAAAAATGCGCGCATTTGGTGGAGGCTCGCTCATTTTCTGGCTTGTGCATGTCTTGATGGCAATCGACAAGGGGCAGATGCAGCTATTGGCCGCCATTCGCAGTTTGTTGCGTCCGATAGTCGATTTCGCGTTGCCGCCGCGCTGTCCCGCGTGCGGGGTAATCGTGGAGGACGATGCGCGGTTTTGCCTGCCATGCTGGCAAAAAATGGATTTTCTCGGCGATCCGTGCTGCGCGTGCTGCGGCGTGCCGTTCGCGATTGAGCAGGGCGAAGGCGGCCGGTGCGGCGCCTGCCTTGCCGACCCGCCGGGCTTTGACAGCGCGCGGGCGGTGCTGGCCTATGGCGAGATCGCGCGCACTGTCGCGATGCGCCTGAAATATGGCCGCCGTCTGGGGCTTGCGCGTTTGATGGCGGCACATATGGCGCGCCGACTGCCGCCAAACGAGATGTCGGAGATGATATTAATCCCTGTCCCGCTGCACCGCTGGCGCATCTGGAGCCGGGGGTTCAATCAGGCGGCAGTGATCGCCGATCATATCGGACGGCGAAGCGGCATTCCGGTCGAGAAACTCGCGCTCGTTCGCCACCGGGCCACGCGGCCGCTGCGCGCCATGAACCCGGCTCAGCGCAAGCGAATGGTGAGGGGTGCCTTCGCGCTCGATCCGCGCTATTCTGACTGGATCGCGGGGCGCACCGTCATTCTGATCGATGACATCCATACCAGCGGCGCGACGGCGCAGGAATGTGCGCGCATATTGCGCCTCGGCAAGGCGAAATCGGTGCATTTGCTTTGCTGGGCCAGGGTCCTGCCGGATCGTGGCTCAGACCGTGGTGATGCCACATTCGACCGTGATGATTGACAAACCCCTCTCGGCCCCCAATGTCTGATCTGTGCAAGGAGACGTTCGGCGATGGCCCATATTGAAATCTATACTAGGGCATTCTGCGGTTACTGTGCGCGGGCCAAGGCGTTGCTGGACGATAAGGGCGCTGCCTATGATGAGTATGACATCACGATGGGCGGCCCGAAGCGCGCCGAAATGCTGGAACGGGCGAACGGCGGCACCAGCGTCCCGCAGATATTCATCGATGGCGCCCATATCGGCGGCAGTGACCGGTTGGGCGAGCTGAACCGCGCGGGCAAGCTCGATCCCCTGTTGGGGCTTTGAACATAGACGAGACGGCTCCCCCAATGCGCGCAGCGATATGGCAATCGACCACCGGGATTGATGCTGCTGAAAATGCCGTCATGCTCGTCGACGCCGTGGCGCGCGCGGGGCACGCGGGTGCGGATATGCTGTTTACGCCCGAAATGGTGGGTTATCTCGACCGCGACCGTGCGCGAGCGGCGCAAAATCTGCGTTCGGAGCGGGAAGATGTGGTGCTGGCTGCGGCGCGCAATGCCGCTGCGAAGCATGGCATCTGGGTGCATATCGGCTCACTCGGCCTGCGTGATGAGCGCAGCGACGGCCGCTGGGTCAACCGCAGTTTCATG
>JBDTLS010000252.1:0-3931 GCA_039934655.1 Sphingobium sp. | reverse complement strand
GTAAAGATCGATGGCAATGTCACAGGGCTGGGCAAGGTCAGGCACCGCGAGTTTGCCTTTGCCAGCGGCGAGATGTCCGAGAGCGAGTTCACCGACTTCCTTACCATTACGCTGGGCAACATCGCCACCCATATGCGCGATGGTGCCATCGCCTTTGTCTGTATGGACTGGCGGCACATGGGAGAACTGCTCACCGCTGGACGTCAGGCGTTTACAGAACTCAAGAACCTCATCGTCTGGAACAAGACCAATGGCGGGATGGGTTCCTACTATAGGTCCAAGCATGAGCTGATTTTCGCCTTCAAGCACGGCAGTGCGCCGCACACCAACAGCTTCGGGCTCGGCGAGACGCGTTATCGTACCAATGTCTGGGACTATGCCGGAATCAGTTCCCTGAGCGCTGACCGTGCCGCGGACCTGGCGATGCACCCGACAGTCAAGCCGGTCGCACTCATTGCGGACGCTCTGCGCGATTGCTCGCGTCGCGGCGAGATCGTGCTCGATGGCTTTGCCGGTTCGGGCAGCACCCTGATCGCCGCCGAAAAGACCGGGCGCGTCGCCCGTCTCATCGAGTTCGACCCGATTTATTGCGATACGATCGTGCGGCGCTGGCAGGCCTATACCGGTAAACAGGCAGTGCTCAGCGCCACGGGCCAAAATTTTGAAGATGTTGAGCAGACGGCGGGCACCGCCCCCACGCCAACAGGGGGGCATGCCGCCGACCAAGGGGAGACCGCGCATGGCTAGTCCGCGCAAACCGAAAGCATCGGGTTCCAAGGCTCCCGCTAAAGATTATGCCGTGGGCTATGGCAAGCCGCCGAAGGCCAACCAGTTTAAGCCAAACCAATCGGGCAATCCGCGCGGAGAATCGAGAATGGTTCGTGCACGTAAAGCGGACCGGGATAGTTCGCCTTTTGATATGACGATAATCAATGAGAGCGCGCGACCCGTAGCGATCACCGAGAACGGTAAGCGCACCCAGATCTCGACATATCAGGCGATTAGCCGAAGCTTGATGATCGATGCCGCCAAAGGCAACCGCTCGGCGCAAAAGCTGGCGATCGACAAGGTGGAAGCGGCCCATGCGCGCCAGCAAATAGCGGCGAGGGAACGTTTTGGGTTGCTAGTCCAATATTATACCAGCCAGATAGCGACCCGAAATGGGCCCACGCCGCCAGCACCGCATGACGCGCAATATTGGCCGCACCCGGATGATGTGGAGCTCGATTATGTCCTTTGTATCGGTGAAGTCGTGGGACCAATCGACGCGCGGCAAGCCGAGCCCTTTGCCGCGCTGATCGATGACTATCGCCTCTGGCAGGCGCGCCTGGTTTGGCTCCAAGACATGGCGAGCCAATGGAGGGACGATTTGCGCTACTTCCAGGACAAGGCCGCCAATGCCATTACGGAGCTCCTCGATAGGATCAGTCGCTTTTTGCCACCCAGCTTCAAAGCCCAATTGGACTGGGCGACAAGCGAAACGCCGGACGGAGCTCTGGATATCGAGGGTGATAATGGTCAGATATTCAACCTCGCGCTTATCGAGCCTCAGGGCAACGATATGGTCTATTGCCTTTATCAACTTTTCAATGGAGCAGGGTCCGCGTCGGACAAAGTCGGCGCCCGCGCCAGGCTCGATATCGCCGCCAACACGACCAGCCTGGTCAACCGGTTACAGATCGAACGGCAGAACCGTGATGCCGGTATGGCGCCAGGACTGGCCGTTCCGGAGTTTAACGAATTTTATGAGGAATATGCCGAAGAAGATAAGTCAGCACCGTGAGCGGACTGATACAGCAGAAGTCCGAGGCGCGGCTTCCCCGTCTTAACCCGGCACTTCGGAGCTTTTGGCGAACGCACGCGCGCACCCGGGTGCTCTATGGGGGAAGAGCCGCCTCCAAATCCTGGGATGCGGCTGGCATTGCCATACTGATTGCGTGCAAATCCAGGGCACGCATCTTGTGTACGCGACAGTTCCAGAACCGGATCGAGGAATCGGTCTATACCCTGATCAAGAACCGGATATCGGAATTTGGCCTGCGCGATCATTTCGTCATTCGTGGCGACAGGATCACCCACAGATCAACAGGCAGCGAGTTCGTCTTTTACGGCCTCAATCGCCACATTGATGAGATCAAATCGATGGAAGGCATCGATATCTGCTGGATTGAGGAAGCGCATAACCTGACCCAGGAGCAGTGGGAGATTTTGAACCCCACTCTGCGCAGGGAGGGCTCGCAATTCTGGCTTACCTTCAACCCGCGTTTGGCAACCGACTTCGTCTATCGATATTTCATCCTCAACACGCCCCCTCGCACCATCAAGCGCAAGATCAATTACACCGAAAATCCGTTCGTCAGCAGGACTATTCTCGACGAGATAGCCGCCTGCCGTGTGTCCAGTGAGGACGAATATCGCCATATTTATCTGGGCGAACCTCGCGCCGACGATGAGCGTGCGGTTATCAAGCGTGCGCATGTCGTGGCCGCGATTAACGCGCACGAGCGACTGAAGATCGAACCGGTCGGCCGGCACCGGATCGGCTTTGATGTCGCCGACAGCGGAGATGATCACTGCGCGTACGTCTATGCGCATGGCCCGCATGTGATCTGGGCTGAAATGTGGCAGGGAGGGGAAGACGCACTGCTTGCCTCAACCACGAGGGTGTTCAACGCAGCACGCCAGCGCGATGCCCATATCACCTATGACTCAATCGGCATTGGCGCAGCTGTCGGCGCCAAGCTCATCGAATTGAACGAGCAGCGGGGCGCCAGCGTTTTCCACGACAAGTTCAATGCAGGTGGCGCGGTTTTCCGACCTGACGCATTCTATGTTCATCAGACCATGAACAAGGACCATTTTGCCAATATCAAGGCTCAAGCCTGGTGGCTGGTCGCGGACCGGTTCCGCAACACCTATAACGCGGTCCACAAGGGCGAGATCTTCAAGCCCGAGGAAATGATCTTCCTCGATCCCACCATGCCGCATCTTGACCGGCTCATCGACGAGCTCACCATGCCGCTACAAGATGTGGATGGGGCAGGGCGTGTGAAGGTCGAGAGCAAGCAGGACCTCGCCAAGCGCAACATTCCCTCCCCCAATCTTGCCGATGCCTTCATCATGGCGTTCGCACCCTTTAGCGCGCCGATGGTGATCAGCGCCGAAGCGCTCGAGGAAATAAGTCGAGTGAGCCCAAGGCAAAGGTTTTGAGCGCCTATACGTCAGCTCAGGCTTGGGGCGCAGATCGAGCCTTTGACGAGTGGTTCCAAGAGTTAAATGGCGCTGCATCAACAATCCAGTAGGCTATTGCGGGTTCACGTAGGGAATTACTCGGCAATTTTCTTTCTTTTTACATTCGCGCTGTGATTAGGAACTGCTACGTTCGTCGCCAATGGAACGGTCGATCCAAGCCATCTGGAATCAAGACACAATCCCTGTCATTTTGAGACGAACGGGAAAGGGCGAGCAGCTTCGAGTCCGACTGCCGTTCGACGAAGGCAACCGGCGATGGTTACAGAACGAAAGACGGACCACACCAAGTTGGATAGCATCTAAGAAATTCTGGGAGATTCCGAAAGCCTGGTTTGACGATTTTGTAAACCGTGCCCTGCAACGATACGGTTGCCTCTACGTAATCCAGCCATATCGCGAACAGGAAATATGTTCGCCATCCTGCCAGAACGCCAAGGGCCATGAATGCCAGTGTTCTTGTATGGGTGTGCATCACGGCGCTGGTAGTGATGGCAGCTGGTTTGAGGTTTCGGACGCTTTTTCGACACGTTGGGGTGAGCGAGAACTCGCATGTCGATTAATGCTGGCAAAGAAGAGAGCATGATGCCGCGTTGCGGTGCCGCTAGCTTGCATTTTGATAGGTCCTTGGACTTGTAACGGATTTGCGCCGGTCACCTATCTCACTATGCTACCTTGGCTT
>JBDTLS010000251.1:0-3933 GCA_039934655.1 Sphingobium sp. | reverse complement strand
CGCGGCGCGGCAGAGCGTAAGAGTGAGTGTGGGCATGGAGCAGCGTAAACGCCCATTGCCGGGTGTTTCTGACGCGCCGGATATTGGGCGCACAGACCGGCGAGTGACCAAGGCGCCTGTGGAGAATGGGGCCCCATCGCTGCGGGCAGTACCAACCAACGGAGCGGCGCGCTGGCCTGCGCGTAAAAGCTATGCCGCGATTGATCTGGGCACCAATAACTGCCGGTTGCTGATCGCGAAACCGTCCTCGGATGGCTTCATCGTTATCGATGCTTTTTCCCGCGTGGTGCGGTTGGGTGAGGGGCTGGCGGTTTCCGGCAAGCTCAGTGATGCGGCGATTGATCGCGCCATTGCCGCGCTGTCGATTTGTGCGGACAAGCTGCGCCGCCGCCATGTCACGCTGGCACGCTCGGTCGCGACCGAAGCGTGCAGGCAGGCGGCCAACGGCGCGAATTTCATCGACCGCGTTTACCGCGAAACCGGCATTGCGCTCGATATTATCACGGCGGAGGAGGAAGCGCGGTTGGCGGTGCTGGGCTGTCATGCGCTGCTCGAACCGGGTGCCGGTCCTGCGCTGATTTTCGACATTGGAGGTGGATCGACTGAGCTGGTGCTGGTCGACACCAGCGGCCCCGCGCCGCGCATTCTCGACTGGCAAAGCGCGCCGTGGGGCGTCGTGTCGTTGACTGAAAGCGAGCCGGGCGAGTGGGCCGATGCGGACGCGCGGATTGATGCTTATACACGAATGCAATCGCGTGTGCGCGATGCCTTTGCTCCGCTTGCCGCGCGTCTGCCGCGAGATCATGATGGCGTGCGCCTGCTTGGCACGTCCGGCACCGTGACGACGCTTGCGAGCCTGCACCTCGACCTGCCTCGCTATGATCGGCAGCTGATCGACGGCCTGATCGTTCCCAGCCATTCGATGCGGGCCATCTCGCAGCGCCTGTCGCGTATGTCATTGCAGGAGCGGCAACAGCTCCCCTGCATCGGCACCGAGCGTGCCGATCTGGTGGTGGCGGGCTGTGCAATTCTCGAATGTATCCTCGACATCTGGCCCTCCGAGCGGCTTGGTATCGCCGATCGCGGCATCCGCGAGGGCATCTTGCGCGGCCTGATGGGGCGGCAGCAATGACGCGTGGCACCGGGGCAGGGCGTGTGCGCGTCAAGACCGCCAAGGGCCGCACGGCGCAGTCAGTGCGCTGGCTCGAACGGCATCTGAACGACCCCTATGTGCGGGCGGCGAAGGCGCAGGGGTGGCGCAGCCGCGCGGCGTTCAAGCTGATTGAGCTGGACGAGAAATTCAGCTTCGTGAAGCGCGCAAAGCACGTGGTGGACCTGGGCGTTGCGCCGGGCGGATGGGCGCAGGTGGTGCGCAAATTCGCGCCGCGTGCGGCTGTGGTGGGCATCGACCTGTTGTCGGTTGACGCGATTGATGGCGTGACGTTGCTCCAGATGGATTTCATGGACGACAAGGCGCCTGACGTGCTGCGTGATGCGTTAGGCGATGCGCCGGACCTCGTGCTGTCGGATATGGCCGCCAACACCGTCGGCCATGCCCAGACCGACCATCTGCGCACGATGGGACTGGTCGAGGCGGCGGCATATTTCGCGGTCGAAAATCTGGCGGAAGGCGGCACGTTCGTCGCCAAGGTGTTCGCTGGCGGCACCGACAAGGACTTGCTCCTCCTGCTCAAAAAGAACTTCACCACCGTCAAACACGCCAAGCCCCCCGCGAGCCGCAAAGGCTCAAGCGAATGGTATGTGGTGGCGCAGGGGTTTAAGGGGCGGGACGCGCAGCCATAAGCGCCTTGGAGGGATCGCTCGTATGGTATGTGGGCGGGCTCGGCGGCCACATCGGATCGTCGCAGGCGCTATTGACGTAGTGTACATCAGCAACCATGCTCTCCCTTCGCCATTAGGATGCAGGCTTTGCTTCCTACTGCGGCCATCCATTAGAAGGAGAGCGACCGTGCGATTTTTGTTGATTGCGTTTCTTGCCGCCGTCCCCACCGCCGCGCTCGCTCAGGCCCCATCCCCGCCCAGCGCCGCTGCGGCTCCCGCGCTGGATCCGGCATGGAAAGTGCCCGAAGTGATCGCCTTCATGGGCCTCAAGCCGGGCCAGCATGTGGCCGACATATTCAGCGGCCGGTTTGCCGCGCCCTTCGCGGAAGCGGTCGGCCCAAAAGGCAAGGTTTACGCCATCCTGCCCGCCGAGACGGTGAAGCTCCGCCCCGAAAAGCTCAGCAATATGCGGGCGCTGGCGGCGCAATCGCCCAACATCATCGTCAGCGCGGACCCGATTGCGGCTCCGCTGCCCAAGAAACTCGACGCCGTTTTTATCCGCCAGAATTACCACGACCTCTATGATAAGTTCATGGGACCGGCGGATGTTGCCGCCTTCAACCGCGCAGTCTATGCCGCGCTTAAGCCCGGCGGCGTTTACGTCATTCTCGATCATACGGCGGCAGCGGGATCAGGCATTTCCGCCACCGAAACACTTCACCGCATCGACCCGGACCGCGTCAAGGCCGACGCCCTGGCCGCGGGGTTTACATTTGACGGCGGCAGCGATGTGTTGGCCAACTCTGCCGACGATCATGGCAAAGGTGTGTTCGACCCCGCGATAAGGGGCAGGACGGATCAGTTCCTGCTACGGTTCCGCAAACCGAAATAGGCAGAGTCGGGATTGCGGGCGAAGATGTGGCTAAGAAGCAGACCGGCGATTAGCTGCGCACGATGGTGGAAAGGTGGTAAGTTTGCTGCCTAATGTTTGCACGGGGCACCGGCAAAGACTTGCTGATCCTGCTGGAAAGAACTTCACCACCGTCAACCACGCCAAGCCTTGAAAGTCGCAGATGTTCCAGCGAAAGGCATACACACGGGGTCAAGGGCGCCGTAGCAGATTCGAGTTCTGGATGCCGTTAAGAACGTTGATAATCTATAATTGGGATTCGTCAGGCTTTCCCATAACTATCATTCACCAAAAGTACGCTTTAGCCAACCACGCCGCAATTCTGCGTTTGTTTCAGCGGTCGGTAAAATTCCAATTATGAACTTTTCGCCACACTTATAACAATACCATTGTTTGGAATAACGCTCTCTCGCCATTTTTGTTGTTTCACTTGGTGGTAAAAATGCCGCTACAATGATTGCAAAAAACAATATTATCGCACCAAAAAATCCTCAAGATATTATCCCCCAAAATCCATCAACTGCCGCACCCGTAAATAACAGGACTGTATAGAAAATTAGCGCGAAAAAAATGAAAGCAAATGAATCGCCAGATGGAGGAGCGTTTTTTGAAGCTACTACCGATATTCTTTCGGACGAATGCTTTCCTGAGTATGCACCAAACCGCCCACTTGATGAAATGCCTATTCCAGAGTTCTCGCCCGTAGATCGAGAGCTGCCTTGTTCATAAACGGCAGAAGATTTCTTTATGTTCGTTGAGCCGCAGTGAGGACAGGCACTCATATGCTACCCGCACCCTCAATAAACCCGCGCCTTCGGCTTGATATACTCCACCTCATCGGTCAGCGTGTATTCGTGCACGGGTCGGCTATCGAGCGTGACCTTGCCGCCTTTTCCCCCCCAGCCTTCGAACCAGCTGATCGTGTGTTTCATCCAGTTGGCGTCGTCGCGATCGGGGAAGTCTTCGTGCATGTGGGCGCCGCGGCTTTCCTTGCGCGCATAGGCGCCCTCGATGATGCAGCGGGCCTGGGAAACGAGGTTGTCGAGTTCGAGTGTTTCGACGAGATCGGTGTTCCAGATCAGCGAGCGATCGGTCACGCCGACATCCTGTAGCGACGCATACACGCCCTTCATCATCTCGACGCCTTCGGACAGCAGCTTGTCGTCGCGGAACACGGCGGCGTGCTTCTGCATGGTTTTCTGCATGTTCATGCGGATCGTCGCGGTCGGCGTCTTTCCTGA
>JBDTLS010000250.1:0-3951 GCA_039934655.1 Sphingobium sp. | reverse complement strand
GGTGCGCAGCACGACCGGCAGGTTGGCCGCGCCGCCGCCCGACAGATAGCCAACGAACAGCGACAGCGGCACACTGGCCGGGCGGACAAGCTCCTGCTTGGGGCCGGTGATCGTCGCCTGCATCGTCGGCAGGCGGAACTCGTCAACCCGGATCGACTGCGCGCTGAAAATCGTGCGCGTGCCGACCACGAAGCGCAGGTCATAATCACCCATCGGCGCACCAGCGGGCGCGGTCCATTTGCTCTCGCCGATGCCGTCCTTGCCAATCGCCAGCGGCAGTTCAAACTGCGTGTCCGACCCGCGGTGGGTCAGTTGCAGCACGCCCTTCATCTCGCCTGCCAGCGTGAAACCACCGGCGACCGGACGACGCAGGATATGCTTCATGTTGACGGTTTCACCGGCGCGGATCAACGTGCGGTCGAAAATCGTGTGGATAATGTCGTCGGGTGCCGACCAACCATAGGGCAGATCGAAATCATAGGGCCGAATGCCTTCGCCCCATTGCGACAGGGTAAAGCTGTAATCGTCCCCCGATCGCGCCGATGCCATCAGCGTGTGCGTCTCGCCGTCGCAATTTCCATATGTTTCCGGGTCGGGCAGGCCGGAAGAGACCATCACCCGGCCGAAGGCATCGCTGGTGCCGCCCGCCAACAGGGCACCGCTGCAACTGTCAGTGACGCGGACGTTCGCGCCGCTGACCGGCTTGCCGCTATCAAGCGCCGTGACCCACACCAGCGACGATGCGCGGCCCCATTTGAAGTGCACCGCCATGTTGGTGACGAGCGCCCCCGCTGCGACATAACGAGGCTTATCGCGCCCCAGCAGCGCCCGGCCCAGGGCAGGGCTGGCCAGTTCGACCACATAAAATCCGGGCTTGGCGAGCGGAATGCCGATCACTTCAAACTGCTTGCCACCACCGGGCAACGCGAGCTTCATTGCGGTGCCCTTGCCACCTAACAGCGATGTCGCTCCGGTGTAATTGACGGGCTTGGTTGCGCCCTTGCCGTCCGGCTCGTCGCGATAGTCATTGTCGTCGGCAGCCGCGAGTTTGCGCAGCCATGCGGCGATGTCCTTATCCGACGTTGGAATACGCAGGCTCGCTCCGGCGATCGATCTGACGCGCTGCGCCAGTTGCGGTTCGACCGCGCGGACCGTCACCGGCAGGACGCCGCCTTCATTCGCCTCGACGATCCCGAACGAAGCCGCAAATTTCACGAGCGGCGGCATATGATCGAACTGAACGCTCAGGGGGAACCGCCCGCCATTTCCCAGGGGGCGGCCGCTGATGTCTTTTACCCCGTCCGGCAGGATGATCGAGGCGGCAGTCGCCTCTGGGAACGGTCCTTTGAACACAATATCGCTCAGCTGCGCAGCATTTTTGTCGTCACTGCTTGCCTGCGGGGTCAGCACCCGGCCATCGGCAAGCTTGAGCCGCACGGCCAGTGCCGTTTCGCGCGGCAATGGTGCGGCAAAGCGGACATAGGCATCCTCGACCGGGTTGCACCCTGCGCGGGCATTGACGCGCGGGCATTCAAAGCTGGCGGTGAACGCCTTGCGCACCGAAAAATCGAAGCGTTGATCGCGTCCCGCCTGTTTGCCAGCTCCATCGGCAATATGCGCGGCCCACACCAATGCCATATCCCGACCCGGAGGCAACGGGCGGCGACATTTGACCGCCGTAACCCGCTGATACGCTTTGGCTTGGTCCGCTTTGCTAGCGGGCAGCTTTGCTGGAAGGCTCGCATTTTCAAAGAAATTGCGCAGCTCCCAATTGTTATCGCCCAACCCGGCAATAATCTGTGCTGCCGTGCCAGACGTCATCACATCCAGCGCGATCTTTTCGCCGATGCCGTCAACCGTGCAATATCCATAAGCAGCCACCGAGCGCGGATCGGGCGCAACGTTCGTGGCGACGAGGAAAACCTGACCTTCCTCAATGCCATCATCGAGGCCACCCGCCAGTACCGCCCGCGCCGAGGGGCCGCCGGTATCGATCGTGAATTTTTGTGTCCCCCCAACCGCAGCCCCGCCGAATGTTTTGAGGTCATCGCGCAGGCTGACCGCGCAACTTATGCCGCCGGGCAACGCGCGCTCGAAATCGAAAACATAGGTCGTCGTGTCGATCCAGCGACCTGTTGCCGCAACCGGGCAATCGCTCGTCGCGGGTGGCGTCGCGCGCGGATCACCCAACGGAACCATTGCTTCGGAAAAACGCAGCGTAAAACGCTCGACCACACCGCTATGCGGATCGCCAGTACCCGGAATCGCCAGCGTCACTTGCGGTTCAGGCACACTCACAGCGGCCACCGGAAGCAACAGCAGCAACAGCGCCAGCATTTGCTTCCAGTAGATTTTCATCTCGCTCCCAATCTCTTCCGACCGCAAGGTGCCTTTTTCATTGCCTGTTGTCGATAGGCGCCTGACTCTGATCTTGGGTGCTGAATGTGCAAGCTATTCACAACGCCGATGCAGTGCCATCCATGTGCAACACCAATCCAGAATTGACCGAGTTCTCGCCTCCTACTTTGTTACGAAGCAATGCGCGCGAGTTTTAGGCCAGATCGACATTCCAGAACCGGCCAGTCCAGAACCGGCCAGTCCAGATCGTCCGGCTTGAGCTGGCTCACTACCAGTCCCATCGCTTGCCACAGCCGCCCTGCATACTGTTTGGGGAGTTTGGGTCATTCCGCCCAGTTGGATATTAGAGCGGTCGAGCCGATGCAATCGGATCGCAAACCGCACTAAAGCCCCAATTCCTTCAAATATCCGCCGGTAAAGCTCGCCGGGTTTTTCGCCACCTGTTCGGGTGTTCCTTCCGCCACGATCTGCCCGCCTTTGACGCCGCCTTCCGGTCCCATGTCGATGATCCAGTCGGCCGTCTTGATGACGTCGAGATTATGTTCGATCACGACCACGCTGTTGCCTTGCTCGACCAGCGCGTGCAGCACTTCCAACAGCTTGCGCACATCCTCGAAGTGCAGGCCTGTGGTCGGCTCATCGAGGATATACAGCGTGTTGCCGGTCGCGCGGCGGGAGAGTTCCTTGGCGAGTTTGACGCGCTGCGCTTCACCACCGGACAGGGTGGTGGCCTGTTGCCCGACCTTGATATAGCCCAGCCCAACCTCGGCGAGCATCGCCATGCGATCGCGGATCGGCGGCACCGCCTTGAAGAATTCGACCGCGTCCTCAATCGTCATATCCAGCACGTCGGCGATCGAATGGCCCTTGAACTTCACCTCCAAAGTCTCGCGATTATACCGCTTTCCGTGGCATTCCTCGCACGTCACATAGACATCGGGCAGGAAATGCATTTCGATTTTGATGAGGCCATCGCCGGTGCAGGTTTCGCAGCGCCCGCCCTTGACGTTGAAGCTGAATCGGCCGGGCTTGTATCCGCGCGCCTGTGCCTCCGGTAGTCCCGCGAACCAATCGCGGATATTGGTAAAGGCGCCGGTGTAAGTCGCCGGGTTAGAACGCGGTGTACGGCCAATCGGGGACTGGTCGATGTCGATCACCTTGTCGCAATTTTCGAGGCCGGTAACTTTGTCATGCGCGCCCGCGATGATGCGGGCACCGTTGAGCGCGCGCGCCGATGCGGCATACAGCGTGTCGATCGTGAAGCTCGATTTGCCCGATCCTGATACGCCGGTGATGCAGGTAAAGGTGCCGAGCGGTATGCTCGCGCTTACACCGCGCAGATTGTTGGCGCGCGCATTGTGCACGGTGATTTTCTTGGCGGAACCCTTGCGGCGTTTCTTCGGCACTTCGATACGCCGTGTACCATTGAGGTAATCGGCGGTCAGTGAGTCCTTGCTGGCGAGGATGTCGGCCAGCGTGCCCTGCGCGACGATCTCGCCGCCATGCACGCCTGCGCCCGGACCCATGTCGACGATATAGTCGGCGGCGCGGATCGCATCCTCATCGTGCTCGACCACGATCACGGTATTGCCG
>JBDTLS010000249.1:0-4020 GCA_039934655.1 Sphingobium sp. | reverse complement strand
TACGTGGCGCAGAGATTATCAGACGACCGGCGATGTGAGCAAAACCAACACCTTCATGCTGCGACTCGCTTTTCGCAATCTGGGCATATAAGAGCGAAGCGGGCGCGATAATTCCTCGCGCGTTAATACTAAGCGACGGTTCATCTTGAATGTGCGAAACGCACCGGAAAGACGGATGGCGAACGAACAACCGGAGAGTTTATTTCTGATGCGTATGCAGACACTGATCGCAAAAAAATGGCGCAAATCAACGATATCTGCGGCAGTCGCCTTGCTCGCGATGAGCGGCAGCGCACTCACCGCGCAGCAGTCCGACGATGATGACAGCGCCAACGCATCGCAATCGTCGATTAACATTCCCAAGGACATCAAGTTTTTCGGCAAGGGCGACCCGAATGTTTACAAGGCGACCGCCATCATCAACGGACGGATTATCACCGAAACGGATGTCGAGCAGCGCCTCGCCCTGATCATTGTCGCCAATGGCGGCAAGGTGCCGGAGGAAGAAATGGAACGCTTGCGCGTACAGGTGCTGCGCAACCTGATCGACGAAACGCTGCAAATTCAGGAAGCCGCCGCCAACGACATCAAAATCGACCGGGATGAGATCGCCCAAAGCTACGCACGTGTGGCAGGCAATTTTCGCCAGACGCCCGAGCAATTCGAACAGTTCCTGCGTAGCAAGAACAGCTCGCCTGCCAGCATCAAGCGCCAGATCGAGGGAGAACTCGCATGGAGCCGGTTACTTCGCCGGAAGATTCAACCGTTTGTAAATGTCAGCGAGGACGAAGTGCGCGCGCTCATCGATCGGATGAACGCTTCGAAAGGTGCCGAAGAGCTAAAGGTGGGCGAAATCTATCTCTCATCGTCCCCCGAAAACGCTGAGCAGATTCAGGCCAACGCACGCAACATTATCGAACAGCTACAGAAGGGCGCTTCGTTTGCAGCCTATGCGCGCCAGTTTTCGGAAGCATCCACGGCGGCAGTCGGCGGCGACCTCGGCTGGCTTCGTCCCGCCCAGCTTCCCGACCCGCTGGCCAAAGCTGCGGCCGATATGCAGGTAGGACAAATGGCCGGGCCGATCGCGGTGGCGGGCGGATATTCGATTATCATCGTCATGGACAAGCGCAAGGTGTTGACGGCCGATCCACGCGATGCCGTACTCAGCCTCAAGCAGCTTTCCATTACCTTTCCACCGGGTATGACCCAGGAAAAGGCGACACCGCGCGTCACGGCATTCGCCAACGCACTTGCCAAAAACGCGGGATGCGGTGCGGCAGCGCAGACGGGCAAAGAACTCGGCGCAGATGTCATCGATAACGACAATGTGCGGATCCGTGATTTGCCGGTTCCGTTGCAGGATATGCTCCTCAAGCTCCAGATCGGACAATCGACGCCGCCCTTCGGATCGGTCGATAACGGTGTCCGTGCGCTGGTGCTGTGCGGGCGCGACGATGCCCCGTCGGCATCAGCACCCTCGTTCGATCAGGTCATGTCCCAGATTGAGGACGACCGCGTAAACAAACGTGCGCGTATCTATCTGCGCGACCTTCGCCGCGATGCGATTATCGACTATAACTAGCGCCGATCGACATTTGGACGATGGCGACCCTTGCATGATTGACAGTCTTTCTCCGTTGGCGGTTGCGCTGGGTGATCCAGCAGGAATTGGGCCGGAAATTGTTGCCAAGGCGTGGACCTTGCGCGCGGCATTTTTGTTGCCGCCGTTTTTTGCATTGGGCGATGTCGCGTCGATCCGGGCCGTGTGGGACGGCCCGATAGCGATCATTGAATCGCCCCACGAAGCCACTCGCCATTTTGGCGATGCGCTGCCCTGCCTCCAACTCGACACCGCCGGTGAAATCATTCCCGGTGAGCCGAGTGCGCAAGGCGCCCATGTCGCCCTGCAAGCACTCGAAGTTGGGGTCGGGCTTGCCAAGGCAGGGTCGGTCGCCGCGCTGGTCACCGGGCCGGTGGCAAAGAGCCAGCTTTACGGCGTCGGATTTACGCATCCGGGCCAGACTGAATTCATTGCGGAACGCTGTGGAATAGCGGCGAATAATGCGGTGATGATGCTGGCCGGGCCGACACTGCGCGTCGTGCCGGTTACCATCCATCTGCCGCTCAGCGCCGTTCCCGCCGCGCTTTCCATCGAACTGATCCGTTCGCGCGCGACCACGACTGCCAAAGCGTTACAGCGGTTGTTTGGCATCGATCGCCCCCGCCTTGTCGTCGCGGGGCTCAACCCCCATGCAGGAGAAGGGGGCGCGCTGGGACGGGAGGAGCTGGACATTATCGCCCCAGCCATCGCGTTACTCAAGGAGGACGGACTGGATGTCAGCGGGCCGTTCGCGGCAGACGGTCTGTTTCATGCACGCGCGCGCGAGAATTATGACGCCGCACTGTGCATGTATCACGATCAGGCGCTGATCCCGATCAAGACGCTCTATTTCGATGACGGCGTTAATATGACGCTCGGCCTGCCGATCATCCGTACATCGCCGGATCATGGCACAGCGTTCGGGATCGCCGGCAAGAACCTCGCCAATCCGGGCGCTATGATCGCCGCGATCCAGATGGCGCGGCACGCAGCGCAACACCGCGCGCGCAGCGAAGCCTAGGCGCGTATGGCGGCGAGCACTCCTGCGCTTCCGCCCCTGCGGGAGGTCATCGCCGCACATGGCCTGAACGCCAGCAAGGCGCTGGGGCAGAATTTCCTGCTGGACGAGCAGTTACTCGACCGGATTGCCGCTATCCCCGGTCCACTCGATGGTGCACGGGTTTTTGAGGTTGGCCCCGGTCCGGGCGGATTGACGCGGGCGCTGCTGAGGGCGGGCGCGCAGGTATATGCGGTGGAGCGCGACCGGCGATGCATCCCGGCGCTTGGCGAATTGGCCGAAGCATTTCCCGATAAGCTGAGGGTGGTTTCGGACGATGCTATGGCCGTCGACGCGCGCGGCCTTGTTGGCGAGGGCGCACATATTGTCGCCAACCTGCCCTATAATATCGGCACCGCGCTGCTGGTGAACTGGCTGTCTTGCGACTGGCAGCCGTGGTGGGCGTCACTTACCCTGATGTTTCAGCACGAGGTGGCGGAGCGTATCGTCGCGCCAGTCGGCAGCGATCATTACGGGCGGCTCGCCATATTGGCGCAGTGGCGCGCCCATGCCCGCATCGCCATGAAGGTGCATCGCAGCGCGTTCACGCCGCCGCCGAAGGTCATGTCGGCGGTGGTGCATATCACGCCGGGCGAGGCGCCTGAGGGTGTCGACCTGCGCGTGCTGGAACGATTGACGGGGGCCGCATTCGGTCAGCGCCGCAAGATGCTGCGCCAAAGTCTGAAGGGTGTGCCCGGTGCACTGGAAGCGCTAACGATATTGGATATCGACCCCCAGCGTCGCGCAGAAACTGTCAGCGTGAGTGATTTCGTGGCGCTGGCCGGGATATTATCGCGCAAATAAATCTCGTGTGCCGTCATTGATTTTACGACATTGGATTTTGAGTAATCAGGGCTTTTGCGTCACGGATGGCGCGTTATTGCCACCGGGCGTTGGTTCCGTGTCCTTCGCCGCCAGCAAGGCGGCCGCCCGCGCGCTGCTCTGCGTCTTGATGCTTGCGGCTAACTGGTTGGCGGCCAGGCAAGCGCTTTTGCAAAGCGGCTTGATCCGCGCCAGAATATTCTGCGCCTGCGCGATGGCTCCCTTTTCCGCCAGCGCCTGCCCCTGTCCGCTCAATGCATTCACATCGGTCGGATTGAGTGCCAGCGCCTCACCATAAAAGCGGATCGCCTTGCCCTGCAAGCCCTGACCCCGCGCAATTTCGGCGAGCGCCATATAGGCACCACGATTTTGCGGGTCGGCAGCAAGCGCGCTTTCATAGGCATTGTTGGCATCATCGAGTTTGCCACTCTTGCGCGCCAAATCACCCTTGCCTTGCCATTCGATCGACAAAGCAGACAGCCGATGGGGCGCAGCAGGTTGCTGGCTGCTGCCTGCGCTCGACGCCACAGCCAATACAGTC
>JBDTLS010000248.1:0-4100 GCA_039934655.1 Sphingobium sp. | reverse complement strand
TCCGTCAACCTGAATCATAATCACTGCCGCAAATCAATGGGTCCTGAGCCTAAGGGGGTAAATCTTATTCTGACTTTACCCCAACTAAGCGCTAGATCCATGTGGGATTTTATGAGGGGCAGAACAGAAAAATTGCAATTTTATTCTGCAATTACAGTCTGATATCGGGATATTTGGCGGAGCGGGAGGGATTCGAACCCTCGATACGCTTTTGACGTATACTCACTTTCCAGGCGAGCGCCATCGACCACTCGGCCACCGCTCCGCATGCACTGGAAGAGCGCGCTCTAGCGAGTGATGTTGCTGCTGGCAAGCGAGATACCGATATGCATTCTTGATAACGCACACTCGCCCGAGTTTACTCTCCCGGCGCCCTGGCGCGGATCACCAGCGCATGGACCTTGTCGCGCAGCAATTCAGCAAGTGCCGTGTTGACCATGCGTTGCCGCCCCACGCGCGACTGACCTGTGAAGGCCTCTGCCACCACTTCGACCGTGAAGTGGCTTTCGCTCCCCCCGTCATGTCCCGCGTGGCCGCGATGCTTTTCGCTGTCGTTGATGACCGCCAAATGCGACGGGGCAAGCGCCGCGCGCAGTCTTTGTTCGATTTCTGTGGCCACGGGGCCGTTTGCTTGGGTAGTCATGGTCCCTATATAAGGCATCAACCGATAATTTCATCAGGACTTTTCACTTGGACGCCGACCCCCCTCCCCGCACCCACCGCCCCCGATTTCACGGCCGGGTCGAAGGAATGGTTCATGCCTGCGCGGTTGCCGGATGCCACGAAACCGGCGAGTTCCGCGCGCCGCCGCTTGACGATGGCACGGGACCAGCCGATCGGCCACCGCAATGGCGCTGGCTTTGCCTGGATCATGTGCGGGCGTTCAATGCGGGCTATAATTTCTTTTCCGGCATGAGCGCGGACGAGATCGAGGCAGCGCAGCGCCCCTATGCGGGCTGGGAACGCGAGACACGCGCGTTCTCCACCAACGCTACTTCGCCCGCGCCTAAGTGGCAGGATTTCGCCGATCCGCTCGACGCGATCAGTGCGCGGTTCAAGGAGCGGATGCGAGAGGCTGCCCAGCGTGCCGACGGGCGTATCTTGTCCCCCGACGACCGCAAGGCGCTCAAGGTGCTGCATCTGGGTGTCGATGCTGATCGCAAAATGCTGCGTTCGCGCTATACCGAGCTTGCCCGCCGCTACCACCCGGACCATAATGGCGGCGATCGTGGCCATGAAAAGGCGTTGCAGGATGTCATCGCCGCCTATACGCACTTGCGAAAGGCTCCGGCGTTTGCCTGAGCTTTCCGTTGCATCACCAGTTTGAATTTCAAGGCCCTGATATGACCGATATTCCCAACGCCCAGCCCGATATGCGCAGCGAGACGCTAATGGATGCGCCTGACAAGCAAGTGAACGCGCGCAACCTGTTTGGCATTGACGCAGATATGATGGTGCCGGCGTTTTCGGAAGCCGACGAGCGCGTGCCGGATCTTGACCCCGCCTACGTGTTCGACCCGGACACGACGCTCGCGATTTTGGCCGGCTTTGCATTCAACCGGCGCGTCATGGTGCAGGGCTATCACGGCACCGGCAAGTCGAGCCATATCGAGCAGGTCGCGGCGCGGCTTAACTGGCCGTGCATCCGCATCAATCTTGACGCGCATATCAGCCGCATTGATCTCGTGGGGCGTGACGCGATTGTGCTCAAGGAAGGTCAGCAAGTCACCGAGTTCCGCGAAGGCTTGCTGCCTTGGGCGTTGCAGCGCCCGGTGGCTTTGGTGTTCGATGAATATGACGCCGGGCGGCCGGATGTGATGTTCGTGATCCAGCGTGTGCTGGAAGCCGATGGCAAGATGACGCTGCTTGATCAAAATCGCGTTATTCGACCGAACCCGTATTTCCGGCTGTTCGCGACCGCCAATACGGTCGGGCTGGGCGATACCACCGGGCTGTATCATGGCACGCAGCAAATCAACCAAGGCCAGATGGACCGTTGGAACCTCGTGGTCGCACTGAATTATTTGCCCGCCGAGATCGAGGCGCAGGTCGTGCTCGCCAAGTCCGGCGAATATGATCATGCGGGCGGTCGCAAGGAAGTGCAGAGCATGATCAAGGTTGCCGAGTTGACGCGGCAGGGCTTTATCAATGGTGACATTTCGACCGTCATGTCGCCGCGTACCGTGATTAGCTGGGCGCAAAATGCGCTGATCTTCAAAGATGTCGGCTTTGCGTTTCGCCTGAGCTTCCTCAACAAATGCGATGAGGCCGAGCGATCGCTGGTCGCTGAATATTATCAGCGCGTATTCGGCAAAGACCTGCCGGAAAGCATCGTGGGGAAGGTGGGCTAGTCTTACCCGCTGACGTATGACGGCACCCACACCTCTTGAAGCCTTTAAGGCGATATTGTCGGGTACGGCGAGGGCGCTGGCGCGCGATGCCGAGGTCGAGGTGGCCTTCACCGCCGATACGCCGCATCTCGCGGGCTAGTCAATTAAGGTGCCGATGCCGGGGCGCACTCTGCCGCGCGATCAGGTAGCGTTGGCGCGTGGGTTCGCAGATGCGAGCGCGCTCAAAATGCGGCACCATAATCAGAAGCTGCACATTGCCGCCGCGCCCGGTGATGCGATTGCGCGCGCGGTATTCGATGCCGTGGAACAGGCCCGCGTGGAAGCCATCGGCGCGCGCGCGATGGAGGGTGTGCGCGATAATCTTGGTGCGGCGCTAGAACTGAGGCTTAAATCGGACCCGATCATCCGCGCCAATAACAGCGATGAGGTGCCGCTGAACACCGCGATTGCGTTGATGGTGCGTGAACGCCTGACCGGGGAGGCCGCGCCAGAAAGTGCGCGCGCCGGGCTGGCCATGGTGCGCGACTGGATCGAGGAACGGGCGGGAAGCGATCTCGATGCGTTGCAACTCGCGCTGGATGACCAGCGTGCGTTTCAGCGGCTCACAACCAGCCTGCTGGAGCATCTCGCGCTCATTGAAACGGATGCGCCGCCCGAAACTGACGACGATGGTTCGCAGGATGACAGCGAAGAGGAAACGTCCGAGCAGGATGAGAGCGACGACGGCGAAGACGAAACCGGCGATAGCGATGCCACCACCGAGGCGCGCGGCGAGGATAGCCAAGGCGAAAGCGATGACGGCGAGAGTGAGTATAGTGACGAAGATGGCCTGAGCGACGACGACGCGCAGGACATGGGCGACGACGGCATGATACCGGTGCGTCCCAATCGTCCGATGAGCGACCTGCCACCCGGATTCGACTATAAGGCCTATACCACAGCGCATGATGAGGAAGTTCAGGCCACCGAGCTGTGCGATCCCGATGAATTGGTTCGCCTGCGCGGGTTTCTGGATCAGCAGATGGCAAGCTTGCAAGGTGTGGTCACCAAGCTCGCCAACCGCTTGCAACGCCGGTTGATGGCGCAGCAATCGCGCAGTTGGGATTTCGATCAGGACGAAGGGATGCTGGACGCGGCGCGGCTGGCGCGGATCGTCATCGACCCGACCCGCTCGCTCAGCTACAAGATCGAGCGCGACACCGAGTTTCGCGATACGGTCGTGACACTGCTGATCGACAACAGCGGTTCGATGCGCGGTCGCCCCATCAGCATTGCTGCGATCAGTGCCGACATCATGGCGCGCACCTTGGAACGCTGCGGCGTCAAGACGGAAATCCTCGGCTTCACCACGCGGGCATGGAAGGGCGGGCAGGCGCGCGAGGACTGGCTGACCGCCGGACGGCCACCGCTGCCGGGGCGCCTTAATGATCTGCGTCACATCATATATAAAAGGGCCGACGACCCTTGGCGGCGGGCGCGCAATTCGCTCGGCCTGATGATGCGCGAAGGCTTGCTGAAGGAAAATATCGATGGCGAAGCATTGCTATGGGCGCACGCGCGGCTGATCGCACGACACGAGGAGCGGCGCATATTGATGGTGATTTCTGACGGCGCGCCGGTCGATGACTCCACACTCTCGGTTAACAGCGGCGTCTATCTCGAGCGGCATTTGCGGCAGGTGATCGAATGGATCGAAACGCGCAGCCCTGTGCAACTGATCGCGATCGGTATCGGCCATGACGTCACCCG
>JBDTLS010000247.1:0-4116 GCA_039934655.1 Sphingobium sp. | reverse complement strand
ACGCGGTGCAACCATAGGATAGAGCGGCCGAGCCGATGCAATCGGATCGCAAACCGCTCTAATGCGTAATAGGGACATATCGCTGTGAAACTGAATACGCATCTTGTTGAGAAACCGTGGGGGCGTATCGGCTTGCCCGCGCCATTTGACCGACTGTCGGCTGCGAGCGATCGGCAAATCGGCGAGATATGGTTTGAAGCGGACGGCGCACGTCCGCAAGAGTTGCTGGTCAAATATATCTTCACGAGCGAAAAACTCTCGGTGCAGGTCCATCCCAATGATTTGCAGGGCCGCGCGCGCGGATTGAAGGGCGGCAAGAGCGAGTGCTGGTACATATTGGCGGCCGATGAAGGCGCCACTCTGGGCCTAGGCACCCGCGAACCGATGGACGCCGCCAGCTTGCGCGCCGCCGCGCTCGATGGCTCGATAGAGACGTTGATGGACTGGAAGCGGGTCAGCCCTGGTGATTTCTTTTTCGTGCCAGCCGGCACGGTTCACGCAATTGGCGCAGGCATTTCGCTGGTCGAAATTCAGCAAAATATCGACGTAACCTATCGGCTGTATGATTATGGCCGCCCGCGTGAATTGCACCTTGATGATGGTGTCGATGTGGCGGCCGCACGACCTTATCCGGTGGAGTACGCAAGCGATATTGATCGCGCCGCTTCGTCGCGGAACGACCAGATACTGTTGGATTGCTCTCAATTCAGTGTCATTTACAGCACCGATCTGACACGCAGTCGACAGCTATTCATGGGCCGGGAACTATGGGTTGTGCCGCTAAGCGGCGCAGCACTTAGCGGGGATGACCGCGCCGAACCGGGCGAATGCCTGTGGCTTGCGGGCGATAAGGCCCTGCATGGCGGAGATGGCACAACGGCACTGATCGGCGCTGCGCCGCTGCGGTGAGGCGCCAAATTATATGCTGGAGGCATTGATGATGAATATTTCATCTGTTTGTGCCATCGGGTGTTGATGCCTGTCGATCAACGATCAGAATATAAATATCTGCCGTGGATTGTCGGCGGAATGCTCGTCCTGTTCCTTTACGTGTTCGATTTTCAGGCGTCGAAGAATGGTGTCATTGACCACCATGAAATATGGGGCCGAGACTTCATTAACATGTGGACCGGCGGCAAGCTGATTGCGGCACGCGATTTCGGAAAACTCTACGATCCGACGGCATTTATGGCGTATCAGGAAAGCCTGTACGGACCGCTTGACCGACACATTTTTTCTTACCCGCCGGTTACATTCGTCCTAGCCGATCTGTTGGCGCGCTTACCCTATCCAGTCGCGCTTCTCGCGTGGCTGGGTGGAACAGGGGCACTATTTTTCCATGCGGCGCGTCCCTGGTGGCCAAAGGATGGGAGCTGGCCTATCCTAGCAATTGTTACGCCATCTGCGTTGCTCAACATCTGGGAGGGGCAGTACGGCTTTCTGGTGGGCGCCCTGTTTCTTTATGGATGGCGCTGGCTCGACACGCGGCCTTGGGCCGCCGGAATTGCCATCGGGTTGCTAATTATCAAGCCGCAATTCGCGGTGCTAATACCATTGGTGTTGCTACTGCGCCGAGAATGGCGAACGATCCTGTCTGCCGCCGTCACAATTGTTGCGATGATCTTGCTCAGCATCACCCTTTATGGATTGTCCGCATGGACAACGTTCTTCGCATTAGGGGCCGGACGACAGGCCTTGATCGATGCCGGTGGGGCGTTCTTCGGGAAACTTTCCTCTTCCGCTGCCACGGCGGTGTTGGCAATCGGAGGTGGATGGCCGTTGGCAATCGCGGCGCAGATTGTGCTCGCGGTGATTGGTCTTGTCATGGTGTTCGATGCGACCGGTCGAAAAGCACCGACCCGCGAACTCGCCTTGCTTGTAGCGACCTGTACGTTCCTCGTTTTACCTTATGGACTAAGCTACGATCTGACGGTTGTTACGCTGGCGGCCTGGACCGTCATGACATTACCTAATATCACTTCCACCGACCGAACACTGGCGATGCTGGGCTTTGTCGCACCGCAGCTGGGAATAGTCTTTGCATTGTTGGGCATACCAGTCATGCCACTGATGCTGGTAGGGCTTGCTATCGCTCAGTATCGCATCGCCATAGGACAACACCAACCAGCCCAGAAACAAAGAAGGTGGCTGCAATAATGCAACCACCTTCTTTTTCGGGCCGTTCACCTCATTACGAGGTGGAAACGGAATTTACTTCAGTTCGACGGTCGCGCCAGCTTCTTCAAGCTGCTTTTTGACCTTCTCGGCTTCTTCCTTGTTCACGCCTTCCTTGATCGCCTTGGGAGCGGACTCCACAAGCGTCTTGGCTTCGGTCAGGCCGAGACCGGTGATGGCGCGGACTTCCTTGATGACGTTGATCTTCTTGCCACCGTCGCCAGTGAGGATGACGTCGAATTCGGTCTGCTCTTCAGCAGCCGGTGCAGCCGCGGCAGCAGCCGGGCCAGCAACAGCAACAGCAGCAGCGGCCGAAACGCCCCACTTTTCTTCCAAAGCCTTGGACAGGTCGGCTGCTTCGATGACGGTGAGGGCCGAAAGCTGATCGACCAGTGCGTTAATGTCTGCCATATTCTTTAATCTCCAATTTCTGGGCGGGGCTGGGCCCCTTATCTAAGAGTGAAACAAAGGGTGAGCTTATGCGGCTTCTTTTTCCGCATAGGCATTGAAGACCCGCGCCAACTGCGCTGCCGGTGCCTGAAGCACTGTCGCGACCTTAGTTGCCGGTGCCTGTAGCAGGCCGACAATCTTGCCACGCAGTTCGTCAAGTGAGGGCATCGATGCCAGCGCTTTCACGCCGTTTACATCGAGCAGGGTTGCGCCCATCGCGCCGCCAACGATTTCGAGTTTGTCGTTGGTTTTTGCGAATTCGACCACAATCTTTGCAGCTGCGACCGGATCGGCCGAAGTGGCAAGCGCGATAGGGCCAGTCAGCAGGGTGCCGAGCTGGTCATATTGCGTGTCCTTGAGCGCGATCTTGGCGAGGCGGTTCTTCGTAACCTTGAACTGGGCACCTGCATCGCGCATTTTCGTCCGCAGGTCGGTTGACTGAGCCACGGTAAGGCCCAGGTTGCGTGTCACCACGACAACACCGATGTCGGCGAAAGTTGCATTCAGCGTGGTTACCACCTCAGACTTCTGGGTACGATCCATGCCATTCTCCAGTAACTTCCTGCCGGACCATCCGACAGGAAAAACCCGCATCGACACGCACATGCGCGCCGCCACGGGGCAATTGTCCGAAGGGGAAGGATCGTCCGCCCATATATTCCGCCCTAGGGCAGGAAAGGAGAGGCAGACCCGGAACGCCGCGTGGAAAGCGAAGCCCGGTCAAAGAACTTTTCCCCGTCTAGGCTGGACATTAAGAAGGGCAAATTCCCCTCACCAACTGTCTCGGACGGATGCATCACCGGCAAAACCGGATCAGCAGTTATGGGCGCTTAGCGGTATCACGCAGTAATGTCATCCCTTTTTTGCGCGCACGTCAGTGACGGTCCCCCTTGCGGGAAATCTCGCACACCTTACCTTATGCGTGTCGGTGCGGGCGATCCCCGTTATGCACTTTCCCTTAACGAAACCACGGATCGAACGGAGCCGCATCGCGCATGACATCGGTACTCTCCATCACTGGCCTGACCAAATCCTATGCGTCGGGCCATATTGCGCTGCATGGCGTTGACCTGGCCATCAACGAGGGGGAGATTTTTGCGCTGCTTGGCCCCAATGGCGCTGGAAAAACCACGCTTATCAATATCATTTGCGGGATCGTTACGGGGAGCAGCGGCAGCGTTTCGGTGGGGGGGCATGATACGGTCCATGCCTATCGCCATGCCCGTGCGTCCATCGGCCTGGTCCCGCAGGAGCTTTTCACCGATGCCTTTGAAAAGGTCATTGATACCGTGCGGTTCAGCCGGGGGATGTTCGGCAAGCCGCGCAACGATGCGCTGATCGAAAAAATTCTGCGCGATCTGAGCCTGTGGGACAAGCGCAATGCCAAGATCCTGGAATTATCCGGCGGTATGAAGCGCCGCGTTATGATCGCGAAGGCGCTCTCTCATGAGCCGCGCATATTGTTTCTCGACGAGCCGACCGCAGGGGTGG
>JBDTLS010000246.1:0-4125 GCA_039934655.1 Sphingobium sp. | reverse complement strand
TCAGGCTGGCGTGGAGGTGGCGGACATTGTCGCGAGTCGCGCAGAACAGCATCGCCGTTTCCGCTTCATGATACCGCAGCAAGTTGACCACCGAATTTTCGATGTCTGCGGGCGCGACGGTCACCGCCTGATAGCTGATGTCGCCATGGCCGCGATCTTCACCAACCGTGGAGATGCGCAGCGCATCGCGTTGATAGCGTTTCGCGAGCGCGACGATCGGCTTGGGCATCGTTGCCGAAAACATGAGCGTGCGGCGGCTGTCGGGCGCTGCGTCGAGGATTTCTTCGAGATCTTCGCGAAAGCCCATGTCGAGCATTTCATCCGCTTCATCGAGGATCGCCACGCGCAACTGCTTGAGGTCGAGCGCGCCGCGTTCCAAATGGTCGCGCAAGCGGCCCGGCGTGCCCACGACGATCTGCGCGCCGTGCGACAGCGAGCGGCGTTCCTTGGACGCATCCATGCCGCCCACGCAAGTCGCGATCCGCGCGCCTGCTTTGGCGTAGAGCCAGATCAACTCGCGGCTGACCTGCAAAGCCAGTTCGCGGGTTGGCGCAATGATGAGCGCAAGTGGGGCCGTTGCACCGAGCAACATGCCTTCGTCACCAAGCAACTCGCTCGCCATCGCAAGGCCGAACGCGACCGTCTTGCCCGACCCGGTCTGGGCCGACACCACCAAGTCGCGGCCCAATGCGTCGTCTTCCATAACCGCCGCCTGCACAGGGGTCAGCGTATCATAACCGCGCTCGGCGATGGCCTCGGCCAGCAGCGGGGGAAGGGCGTCAAAGGTTACGGTCACTTGAAAAGCTCAGTCACGAAAATGGGTTCCATATTTTGGCGTGACGCTGCGCTTATGCGCGCGCATCCAACGCGGTGCTGACCGGCGCCTAGGCGCTTATGGTGCGTGGCACAATGTTTAATATGCCGGAGCGGGACTAATGCGGCGATATTGAGCGGGAACGAGCGAGGAAATAGTCCGCGATGATGCTTCGGCTGCAACAGCACAGCTTTAACTGTTTTCTTACCCTAAAGGGTTAAACGTCACTGTTAAACAGGACAAAAGCACCGCATCATGGGTCACATGGATATAGCGATCGAGGGGCAGGAGGATAGCCGCAACGCGCATCGGCAAACCGTGCTGATCGGCGTAAAACTGCGTCTTCCCGGCGAAACCTGGTTCACAAGCCGGATTGCGGACCTGTCTCCAACCGGCTTCCGCTTGCAAAGCTTTGTCAGCTTGAATCCGGGCATGAAAATCTGGATTATGTTTTCGGGTTTTGAGGGCCGCCGCGCTAATGTTATCTGGACGCGCGCGCATGAAGCAGGGTGCGTATTTGAAACGCCGCTCCACACGGCGATATACGATCACATTGTACGGATGGGCTGGTAAGGCTTAACCGCTTGATCGCAGAAGAAGACGTCACTCTGATTCCGACGCGCCCGAATGTGATGACGAGCCGACGCTGGAAAACTGCAACTGTGCGAGCCGCGCGTACAGACCTTTCTGGTTGATCAGATGTGCGTGCGTACCTTGTTCAACGATCCGCCCCTCATCCATCACGATGATGCGGTCGGCGGATTGCACGGTCGCCAGACGGTGGGCGATGACGATGGTGGTGCGTCCACGCATCAGGGTATCGAGCGCGTCCTGCACGGCGCGTTCGGATTCAGCATCAAGAGCGGAAGTCGCTTCGTCCAGCAACAATAAGGGGGTATCGCGTATCAGCGCGCGCGCAATCGCCATGCGTTGGCGTTGGCCACCTGAAAGGCGCGCGCCGCCTTCGCCCAGAAAACTGTCCAACCCTTGGGGCAGGCCTCTCAAAAATTCTTCGGCATGGGCAGCGCGCGCCGCAGCCCAAATCTGATCCTCGCTGACGTTCCAGTTGCCATAGCGCAGATTGTCGCGGGCGGACGCTGCGAACATAATTGTTTCTTGCGGCACCAATGCCATCATGCCCCGCGCATCGGCAGGGTCGGCTTCGGGCAACGCGACGCCGTTAAGCCGAATGGCGCCGCTCTCCGGGTCGTAGAAGCGCAAGGCAAGTTGGATCAAAGTGCTTTTGCCTGCGCCGGATGGCCCGACAATCGCCACCCGTTCACCGGGCGCAACATCCAGCGTGAAATCGTTGAGAGCGGCTACCGCAGGGCGGGTGGGGTAGTGGAAGGTGACCTGATCGAATTGCAGGCGAGCGCCCCCAACGCTTTGCGGGATGATGGCCGGATGCAGTGGGGGAGCGATATCCGCCTCGACCTGCATAAGTTCATTGAGGCGGCTCGCGGCCCCGGCACCGCGCAGCAGATCCCCCCAGGTTTCCGTCAGCGCGCCAAAAGCGCCCGCAACCAAGCCCCCTGTCAAGACAAACGCCGCGATGCTGCCGCCCGAAAGATTCCCCTTCGCGACATCGATGGCGCCCTGCCACATGACGAGCGTGATCGATCCGAAGATCAAAAATATGATGCAAGCCGTCATCCCGGCGCGCACCGTAATCCGCCGCCTCGCGGTCGCAAAACCCAATGATACGGCACCCGCGAAACGATCCGCCTCGCGCTGCTCCTGACCGAATGCCTGCACAATCCGCATCGCACCGAGCACCTCGGCGGTCATGCTGCCGATGTCGGCCAGGCGATCCTGACTGTGCCGCGAAAGCGCACGCAACCTGCGACCGATGATAATCACCGGTAGCACGATCACCGGGATACCCAGCAGCAGCATCGACGCCAGCTTGGGTGACAAGGTAAACAGGTAAATGACGCCGCCGAAGCCCGTCAATATGTTACGCAGGGCAACCGATACGGTCGTACCCACGACCTGTTCAATCACAGCCGTATCCGATGTCATCCGCGAAGCGATTTCGGACGGGCGATTTTCCTCGAAAAAACGCGGGGCCATACGCAACAGATTGCGTTGCACACCGATGCGCACGTCGGCCACGATGCGCTCGCCCAACCAGGATACGAAATAGAAACGGCACGCTGTCGCCAGTGCCAATATCAGCACAATCAGCAGCAGGTATTCGAACCAGCGCCCTACATCGGCAGAGGCGCCATGATGTGCGCCAAACCCACGATCGATAACCAGTTTGAACCCGCTGGGGATTGCCAGTGTCGCAGCCGAAGCGACCAGTAACGCTGCCGTAGCCGCCGCCACCTGACCCGGATAGCCTTTGGCGATACTCCAGATCATGGCAAGGCTGGTTAATTTGGGTTTGGCGGTCGGCGGTGCCGATGAAAGGGTGGGGGACGCTATCGGATTGCTGGTTTCGGCCATGATCGCGCGCTTAGCAGGGCAACGGCGTCCGCTCAATAGCGGGCCCCAAAACCATTATCAATTTCAGATATTTTATCCCTTTGATCGATGTGGAAACAAAGCTATATATTGTGCGGTGCAGTAACCTTATCAAAATCAATTCGCACCATTTTGCAGTCGGGTCGGAACAAAGAAACGAGAAAAAATGCTTTACAGCGCATATGAGGTTCAACGCAGTTTACTTGCCAGCGCGAGCGCTTTTGCCAACGCTGGGATGGAGTTGTTAAACAATCCTTCCAATCCGCTGTCTTATTTTGGCGGAGGCCCGATTCTTGCGTCGGCCCTCGAAGTATTTGCCCATGCCGCTGCACCGCGGGGAAAGCCGGTGTTCGGCCTGCCGACGACCGTGATAAACGACGCGGAAGTTGCGGTTGTTGAGAAGATCGAGGCGCGCAAGCCTTTTGGCCAGCTGGTTCATTTTACCCGTAAGGGCGCTCCGAAGGACCAGCCCAAGCTGCTGATCGTCGCGCCGATGTCAGGTCATTATGCGACGCTGTTACGTGGAACGGTGGAACGGATGCTGCCGGGCCATGATGTGTGGATCACCGATTGGCGCGACGCCCGCAACGTGAATATCAGCGAAGGCACTTTCGACCTTGATGACTATATCGATTATGTGATCGACTGGATAGATCATATCGGCCCCGGCGCCCATATGCTTGCGGTCTGCCAGCCTTCGGTTGCCAGCTATGCTGCGGCGTGCATCATGTCGGCGAATAATAACCCCAACCGGCCCAAAACATTGACGATGATGGGTGGCCCCATCGACACGCGCGAGGCGCCAACCGTCGTCAATACACTGGCGACGGAACGACCGATCA
>JBDTLS010000245.1:0-4154 GCA_039934655.1 Sphingobium sp. | reverse complement strand
CCGCGATAGCGACGGTGAGCGGCACGAGCGCATGGCTTATAACCGTAGGCACTACGCCGCTCCTCTCGCCCACGTCATACAGGCTGGCTCGCCCACAGGCAGTGGCATCTGAAACGCTAGCAGGGGCTTCGGTGACGGGAGAAACCCCGGCGTTCAAGCAGAAAAGGTTGGAGCGAGCGCTCCAGATTGCTGTACCAGTCCGGCATGGACCGTCAGCTCGTGATCATCTGCTTGCTCACGGCGGGCATCAATCTGATCGGCACTCTTGCCTATGCCGCTCGTATCGCAGGCGTGCGCACCCGCCGCATTGCGATGAGCTTCGCGCTGTTCAACATGCTCGTGCTCGTAAGCCGGACATCCAACAGCTTCCTCGGACCATTCCTCGCAAAACGGATCGAGACCCGCATCGCCGATGGCGGGGGATCATCGCTCACCCATGATTTTCGCCTGGTGCTCAGCAGCGCAACCCTCGCGGTCTTCATCGGCATTTTGCTCGTGCCGAGCGGCCAGCGCCTTTTTGCGAGAGCAATCGGGTATTTCCAGCAGCATCGATCAATGGGGCGGATGCTGCTGCGCACGGCCACCCCCGCAGGACTCACTGCGATGCGGCAATCGCTACGGTTGCCGAGCGTGTCACATTTTCGCGACTTGATCCTCCCCCGCGGCGTTGGCTGGGGCGTTTTGACGGCCAATGTGCTTGCCCAGGCGCTGATCACCGTCGGGGTCCTTGCCTCACTCTACGCGGGCTATTTGAACCCCGCCTTTCGCGTGACGGCGTCGCAGCTGTCAGCCGTGATCAATGGATTTGCGACCATCCTGCTGTTCGCGCTGATCGATCCGCAGCTCTCGGTCATGACGGATGACGTTGTCGAGGGTCGCGTCGATGCAGCTCTGTTCCGGCGCACGATTGTGTGGGTTTCGCTTAGCCGTCTGCTCGGCACCGTGCTGGCCCAGATATTCTTCGTGCCGGCCGCGATGCTTATTGCAATGGTCGCCTCTCGCGTTTGAGAGATCGGCGCGGCCCGGAAAGCGGTCATTGCCGCCCGCGACCCTGGTCCGCGCTACGGCACATAGACGAAGTGCACTTTGAACAGGAAGCCGCCAGCCTCCTCGAAAACCTTCACATCCAGAACCAGATCACTGCGTCCCTCTTCCACGGTGAACAGGTCCACCAGCACTTCCCAATAATCCAGTTGCCACTGGCAAACCGATGTGTCCCAGCTGTCGTCCGGGAGTGGGGACAAGGTACAGCCATAATCATCGATATTTCGTGCAATTCCGGCCGCTGTCGCCTCATCCAGCGGATCGACATCCGCAAGGCCCCGCAGGCTGTAGTTGCCATTTTCAAGGGCGCCCGCGATGTCTCTGAGCTTCGACCTCCATTCAGACGGAACAGGATGCTCCTGCTCTTCATCCTTCAGAACGGGAAAAGGTTCATTCACAATCCTGCGCTCCGAGGTGGGCCGTCGTACAAATTGACTCATGAAGGGTCGCACCATTCCTGATCGACTACAATTGGGTCGCCAAGGCGCCGACGGCTTAGCGACCCATTCCAGACCTCGGTAGGTGGAAAGCGGTCATTCCGAAGCAATACCGAGCGCCTCCGGAAGATCGCGAATGAACTGCTCATTTGGCGGATAGTCTGCTGCCAACGACTGCATTCCGAGGGCTAAGGCGCGCTGGGATACTGTATCCAAGGCCTGAAGGTTTGTGGCCATCTGCTCCATGACACCGACCGCGCAGTCTGGGTCAATGGCCTTATCGTCAGACAGTTCAAGGAAGAGGGCGACCTCCACAAGCGTTTTGACGATATGGCGATCAATCATGCGAGCATCCTTGTTAGTTCAAGGATGCTCGCCCGGAACCTGACTTTCTGCAAGCGGGCGGTTCCCGCCCGGCCGTTATTCCTTCCAGAACCTGCCGTCCGATTTTTAAGCGTTGGCACGACGGAGGCGCGAACGGCGTAAGCTGATGGCCTGCGAGATCGGCAGCTATTCTTCCCAGTTGCTGCCATCCTCGGCCATGTTGAGGAAAAGCTCAGCGCGGGCTGCGAGTAAGGGAGCAAGTTCCCTTTCCTGGTCGGAATTGCGCAAGCTCCAACCGACTGCCGATTGGCCATCAGCCCATCGCGCCGCCGCGTCTCGCCAACGCGAACCGATGTCTCGAAGGGCCTGGCGTGGATGCCGCTCGCCTTCACATGGGGTATAATCTGTTGGGAAATCTCCCGAAACCACCCACCAGCCGACCGAGTTGGGTCGCTTCAAGCTCTCCACGGCCCAGACGGAAATGATCGGCGCGCAGTGCCATGCAGGCCAATCACCAACGTTCGGGGCCTCAAAACCTTCTTCGGACAAATAGGCGAGCACCTGCTGACGCTGGGCAATGCACCAGTGGTCGTCCTCTTCGTCGGATAGCTCATCAGCCATTTGGCGAAGGTCGCACAGCGGGGAGGCATCGACAATCCGTGCAACGGCAACAACTGGAGCGATTGCTTACCGACCGGCTCCTGATGAGCGAGACCCCTCGCTAACCAACTGGCAGCTTTTCCGTCGCTCTGCATTCGGCGGCATGGATGCTGGAGGTGAACGGTCTGTCCGTTATCGGCTGGCGGCAGCCTATAGCGGATCTGCGAAGGCTATGGGCGATGCAGCACCACCTCGAATCCCTCATCGCGAGAGGGTGGCACAAAGTGACTGGTGAAGAGGTCAAAATCCTCGTCGCTGACATCGAACTCATGTTCGCCACCATCATTCCTCTGGCGGAGGCGAGCTTTGCACACCTCATCGGGGATCTCGAGATAGTGAAGTTTGTGCCTGCACTCCGCCGCCTCGAAAAGCGTGCGCATCCATGCCCGACTAGCGGGCGTATCGGCGGGAAAGTCCAGCACGACAGTCATCCCGCCCTTCAACAGTTCAACCAGATGCGCTGTCATAGCGTCGCGCAGACGCCTCGAATTGCGGATGTAATCGGCTAAGCTATTCTGCTCATGCGGATAGAGGCGGGCCAGCCAATAGTCCTCCTTGACGACTATCGCACCCGGCATCATCCCTAATGCGTTTGTGAGCGTTGACTTTCCCGCAGCGATCTTGCCGCACACGAGGTGCAACATGGATTCCTTTGATGACATGGTTTCGAACCTTCGCAGACGGAGCTCGCGTCATGATATTCACCGGCGGAGAGACCCGGCCCGAAATTATCAGGCCGGGCAGTTAATTCGCCCGCTGATCGCAACTGCGATGTGAACCACGTGGATCATACCCGAAACGATGCCACCGGGCTCGACAACAGTCCAGTCTCCGAGCCCGCTTGCGGACCGCTCTGCGGGCGGACGTCGCAAAGTCGTAGAGGTTCCTGACTGGCAACCTTTCTGCCTGTTAACTGCCGAGCGGGTCTCACGCCTCGATTTGACCCGCGGCAGCTGAACGGCAGAAAATGGTGTGGTTAGCTGACGGTCGACTGGCGGGAGTACGGACCCCGTCAGTCGATATCGCTCTGCTATCAGTTGAGACCCCACATCGCGGCGCGATCACGGGCAAGCTCGCTCATGAAATTATCCAGGGCGGCGAGACGGCGATCTATATCCGCGGTAGGAACCCCGTTCCATACGGAGTGATCATAATTCTCCCGAACCGATTTCAGATCGTCACCGGCTTGGAAACGCTCGGAAATGTAGAGCGTTTCAAGGAGGTCCGCAGGTCGCTCGCGTTCGCTTGATTTAATCACACCATATTTGACCAGGTACTCGGACATGATGCCGTCGTTGGATGTGCTGACCATTGCCGTCCCCTTCCATTCAGGAACATGGGTAGTGGGGAACGCCTATTCCAGAGCAATGGCCGCATGTGCGCCAGGTGCAATCGACGGCGACTCTAGACGCAGTCCGGAAATAGCGCAGCCACCGCAGACCCAAAGGCCGCCCTCACCCCGCCCCCTCCCCCACATCCCGAATCACCACGATCCCCGACATTGAGTCGATGACGATATCATCCTCATAGGAAGGCCCCACCGCCTCCCAATTCTCGTCCTGCTCCGCGGCATCCCAGTCACGTTCGCGCTCCTCGCGCTCGAGCACATTGTAGAGCGCGATCTGCGAACGCTTCTGTTGCGCTTCGGCAGCCTGTACGAGCTGCGTCCAGCGATGCTGGGCGGTCTGG
>JBDTLS010000244.1:0-4172 GCA_039934655.1 Sphingobium sp. | reverse complement strand
GAATCGAGAATTCCGGTCAGCTTGGCAATCATACGCCCGCCATCCGCCGCGCGCTTGCCTGCATATGTGCATGGGTGATCGCGACTGCAAGCGCATCGGCGGCGTCCGGCCCGGCAATCGCCGCGCCCGGCAGCAGGCGGGCGACCATCGCGTGGACCTGATCCTTGCTCGCGTTGCCGACCCCGACGATGGATTTCTTGACAAGCCGCGCAGCATATTCACCCACATTCAACCCGGATCGTGCCGCCCCAAGCAGCACCACACCGCGCGCCTGCCCCAGCTTCAGCGTCGATTGCGGATTGCTGTTCACGAACACTTCCTCGACCGCCGCGCCATCGGGCCGGTGGAGCAAGAACAGATCGGTCAACGCCGTATCGAGCGCCAACAAACGTGTGGCGAGTGGAGCTTTCGTATCCGTCTTTATCTGACCATTGGCAACATGCGACAAGCGGTTGCCATCGGCGATAATCACGCCCCAGCCGGTCGTGCCGAGGCCGGGATCGAGGCCGAGGATGATCTGGCTCAGCCTAACCTCCCGCTGGCGGGAGGAGACATCAGCCCAGTTTCTCCATCACCGCGTCTGACACTTCATAATTGCCCCACACGGTCTGCACATCGTCGTCGTCGTCGAGCGCGTCGATCAGCTTGAAAAGCTGCTGCGCGGCACTTTCATCGACATCGACATTGGTTTGCGGCTTCCACGCCAGCTTGACGGCGGAGGCTTCCCCCAGCGCGCCTTCAAGCGCCTTGGCAACCTCGTGCAAACCGTCAACAGCGGTCCAGATTTCATGCTCGTCCTCGTTGGACGAAACGTCTTCCGCGCCTGCTTCCAGCGCCGCCTCGAACATCGCGTCGGCATCGCCTGCGCCCGCCGGATAGGTGATCAGGCCGAGCCGGTCGAAGCCGTGGCTGACCGATCCCGACGCGCCAAGGTTGCCGCCGTTCTTGGCAAAGGCGGTGCGTACATTGGTGGCGGTGCGGTTGCGGTTGTCGGTCAGCGCCTCGACAATCAGCGCGACGCCCGCCGGACCAAAACCTTCGTAGCGGATTTCTTCATACACTTCGGCATCGCCGCGCGTGGCCTTGTCGATGGCGCGCTGGATGTTGTCCTTGGGCACCGATTGCGCCTTGGCCGCATTGACGGCGGCGCGCAGGCGCGGGTTCATATCAGGATCGGGCATCCCCATTTTCGCGGCCACCGTGATTTCGCGGCTGAGCTTGGAAAACGTGGCGGAACGCTTTTTGTCCTGCGCGCCCTTGCGATGCATGATGTTCTTGAATTTGCTATGGCCGGCCACGGCCTGCTCCTTGTTCTGCTTTTTAGGTTGTGTGGCTCTCTAGCGATCAGGTCGGCGTTCGGCAACCTGTGCTGATACATACCCGCTGTTTCAATTTTGTTGATTTCCTCCCGCTCGCTATAGCAATCTTTCGGCAGCGCTGGATGGAAGCAAGATGGAACAGGAAGAAACCGTGGATTTCGATTTCATTCGCATTTTGGTCAATGACGTCCAGCATGCATTAAATCTTGCGAGAAATTCGAATGAACAAACTGATAAACGCAATCTCATTCGGACCATTATTTCGGCTATTGAAGGACTTTCATGGCATTGCAGGAATCATATTCAAGCAATCATAAAGGACATTGATCATATTCCGCCATTTATCGAATTGGCTTTTTCGGAAACGACATATTCCATAAATGCACATGGTATTCTTGTTCAGCAGCCGCGTTTTATTCCGATGACAACAATGATCCGCTTCCTCGTTAACGTCGCAAAAACATTCTGCCCTGATTTAAATATCGATTTTGGCAGTGAGGGCTGGGATAACCTCAAGAAAGCAACAGCAATTCGAAACAGGATCACACACCCGAAAAGCGTACAGGATTTGGAGATTTCGGATCAGGATATCGACATAGCGAACATGGGATTCTTCTGGTTTCTCGATATAACGGGCGATGTTATGGAATCCATGATGCACCAACTACGGGTCGATACCGATTTATTGAGACAGATTTTGAAAGAGCTGAATGAGGGCGATCTTGAAACTATCGCCCTATATCATTCAGTATTGACGGATATTCACGACTGATTTCACTCCAGACCGAGCGCTGCCTTATAAGTCTCAAGTAGCGCTTCCATTTCTTGCCGATCGTGAGTTTCCATCTTCCTCAGGCGTACGATCTGCCGCACGATTTTTGTGTCGAATCCCACCGACTTCGCTTCGCCGTAAACATCCTTGATGTCATCCGCGATACCCTTTTTCTCTTCTTCCAGACGTTCAATACGTTCGATAATAAGGCGCAGTTGGTCTGCGGCGACGTTGGGTTCGCTCATGATATTCTCCGGGTAAATGGTAGGACGTGAATCGTGAAACGCCGTCCTTAATGGCCCGCTTTGTTTCTGGCTACGCTTTCTTCCATCCGCGCCAATTGTTTCGGGCTAGCCTCGGCCTGATGCTGCGCTTTCCATTCCGCGTAGGGCATACCGTAAACCAGCGCGCGGGCCGCTTCCTTGCTCATCATGCCATCCGCTTCCGCCAGCCAGTCGGCCAGACAGTTGCGGCAAAACCCCGCCAACCCCATCAGGTCGACATTCTGCGCATCGGTCCGGTGTTGCAAATGCGCGATCAGGCGGCGAAATACGGCGGCCCCCGCTGCGTCGTTGATTATCGACTCGCTCACGTCTAAGTCTCCTGTGCCATAAAAATGCTATTCAGCGCGGGTAGCGGAAAATCATCAGCCATAAAATGGATCGCTACACGATTAAGCGATCAAAAAACAGGAGTGCCCGTGAAGTCGATCTATCCGCGTCAACGCAAAGTCCGTATCCTCGCCACGCTCGGCCCGGCCAGCAATTCACCCGAGATGATCCGGGATTTATATCTTGCGGGCGCGGATGCCTTTCGCATCAACATGAGCCACGGCACGCATGAGGATCATGCCGCGCGCATCGCCATCATTCGCGCGCTGGAAAAAGAATTTGGCCGCCCCACGACGATCCTGGCCGATTTGCAAGGGCCAAAGCTGCGCGTCGGGACTTTCAAAGAGGACAGCGTGCTCCTAAAGACGGGTGAGGCGTTCGTGCTGGACCGGGACGCCACGCCCGGCGATGCCACGCGCGTCAATCTGCCGCATCCGGAAATTTATGCCGCGCTGCTGCCCGAAACGCGGCTGTTGCTCGATGATGGCAAGCTCGTTTTGCGCGTCAAGGCGGTAGTCGCCGATCGCATCACCACACAGGTTGAAGTGGGCGGCATCCTCTCCAATCGCAAGGGCGTGAACGTCCCCGATGTCGTCGTGCCGATGGCGGCGATGACCGAGAAGGATCGCCGCGACCTGAGCTTCGCCATGCAGCAAGGCGCCGACTGGATCGCGCTGTCGTTCGTGCAGCGCCCCGAAGACCTTGCCGAAGCGCGCAAGCTGATGGGCGGCTATGGCGCGTTGATGGCGAAGATTGAGAAGCCGGCGGCGGTGCAGCGGCTGGAGGAACTTCTGGAAGTGGCCGATGGGGTAATGGTCGCGCGGGGCGATCTGGGCGTCGAGCTGCCGCCGCAGGCCGTGCCGCCGCTGCAAAAACAGATCGTCGCCGCCGCCCGCCGCATGGGGCGCACCGTGGTGGTCGCAACGCAAATGCTCGAATCGATGATACAGGCCCCCACCCCCACTCGCGCCGAAGTATCGGACGTCGCCACCGCGATCTATGACGGGGCCGACGCGATCATGCTGTCGGCGGAAACGGCGGCGGGTGACTGGCCGCGCGAAGCAGTGACGATGATGGATAGTATCGCCAAGAGCGTCGAGGCCGATCCCGGCTATTTCGACCGGCTGCACTTCACGCAGACGAAGCCGGACGCCACCACCGCCGATGCCCTCGCCGAGGCCAGCAACAGCATCACCCGCACTGTCAGCGCGCAAACCATCGTGTGCTTTACATCATCGGGCAGCACGGTGCGGCGCGTGTCGCGTGAGCGGCCGTTGGCGTCGATACTGGCGCTCACCCCCCGTACCGATACCGCGCGCAAGATGGGCCTGATCTGGGGCGTCCATGCGGTGCGCACCAAGGATATCGGCAGCTTTGAAGAAATGATCGGCAAGGCACGGCGCATGGCGCTGCGTCACAAAATGGTGGCGGGTGGCGAGAAAATCATCGTGCTGGCGGGCGTTCCGTTCG
>JBDTLS010000243.1:0-4191 GCA_039934655.1 Sphingobium sp. | reverse complement strand
ACACCGGATGGGCCATGACCGCCGCAATATCGAGCACCATACCCACCGCCAGGAAAAACAGGCCCAGCAGGATAGAGCGAAACGGCTCGACATCCGATTCTATTTCATGGCGATAGGGGGAGTCCGCCAATATCACGCCCGCAACAAATGCCCCCAACGCCGTCGACAAATGCAGGCTGTGCATCAGCGCCGCACTTGCAAGCACCGTGAACAGGCCGACGACGACAAACAGTTCCCGATCGCCCAGCCCGCCGACCAGATTGAGCACCGGGCGCAAGATGAAGCGCCCCGCCACCACCAGCACCGCAATCGCGCCGACGGTGTACAGCGCCACCGTCCAGCCGGGAGGGCCGGAAACATCCGCGGGGTTGCGGGAAAGCGCCGCCAATATGGTAATGAGCGGAACGATCGACAGATCCTGAAACAGCAGGATAGAAAACGCCTTTTCCCCGAACGGCGAATTGATCCGCCCGCTGCTTTTAAGGCTGGGAAGGACCTGCGCCGTCGACGACAGCGCCAGCGGCAGGCCCAACGCCAGCGCCGCCCCGCCGGAAAATTTGGTAAAAGCATATATGATCGCGACAAGCGCCAGTCCGCACACCCCCACCTGCGCCGCGCCAAGACCGAAGATGTCGTTTTTCAGCCGCCACAGCCGCGCCGGACTGAGTTCCAGACCGACCAGAAACATCAGCAGGACGATACCTATTTCCGCAATATCGAGCTTCGATTGTGCACCGCCGACAAGGTGCAAACCCTGCGGCCCCACCAGCGCCCCGGCGATAAGATAGCCGAGCACCGCGCCCAGCCCCAGCCGCCGGAACAACAGCACGAACACCGTCGCGACTCCCAGCAGGATGACGCCTTCGCTCAATAACAATTCGGCGGCGCTTGGCTCCACGGGCATCAGGCGGCACCCCGGCGGCGCAATGCGACAGCCTGCTGCATCGCTGTGGCCACCGCATCGAATGCGAGCAGGATCGAGGGATGGCGCGCGGGATAGGCACGGGCCGGGGCGAGAACTTCCATACCGGGCCAAAAATCCGCCGATGCATCGGGGTTCGATAGAAATGCGCGCAATCGCTCCGCCGCTTCTGTCGTCTGGTGAACGCTGCGACCAATGGCATTTGCAGCCATCAGGGAGGCAGAGGCCTGTCCCAAGGCGCAGGCGCGCGCTTCCAGCCCCAGATCGATCAGCCGCCCGGCATCATCGACACGCACATCGACCGTTATGCGGCTGCCGCATGTCGGTGAGCGCAGCTCCACACTCGCATCGGCATCGACCAAGCGCCCCTGATGTTGGATACTGGTCGCGAGGCGCAATATATCCTGATTATAGAGCGGTGCAGACATCATCCGAGTGTTAGGGAAAATGGCCTGTAATGAAAAGGCCGCAGCGATAATTTACGCGGTGCGGGTCAGTTTGCGGCAGCAGGCCCTGCTTTATCGGGAGCACTGCTTTCGCGCGCGAACTGGCTCATCGCATTACCGCTGGCGTGCAGCAAGGGATAGCTGCGGGCGCTCGTCATCCATAACGGCCGGGCGGAGTCCTCTCCAAACACCAGATTATACACCAGCGAAAAGGCGAGAAATACCAGCGTCGCCCCAATCAGTCCCTTGATGGCGCCGAAGCCCGCGCCGAGCACGCGATCGATCGGTCCCAGCACCGAGCTGCGCGTTTGTTTTCCGACCCGGCGCGCAATCATCTTGCCCACGAAAAAAGTTACGCCAAACAGCAGGACAAACGCCAATATTGATGCGCCGCCGCTGGTGCCGAGCCACACGCCGACCAGATCAGCAACCGGCGCGAGAAACAACCGCACGGCAACCACCGCCAACACCCAGGCGAGCAGCGACAACACTTCCTGCACAAACCCGCGCAGAAAGCCGAAAGCCGCGCAGCCCCCCAGCACCAGCAGCATCATTATATCAAGTGCGCTCATGTCGCCTCGCTAGCCGCGCCCCAGCATATGGTCAACATATTGCGCGAGCGTGCGGTAGCCGGTAATCGCCATACCTGTCTTGGGATTATCGATATTGGGTGGCGTCATCGCCCGCTCGAATCCCAGCTTGGCCGATTCGCGTAGTCGTAAGGGCGCATGGGCGACCGGGCGGATTTCCCCGGACAACGCGACCTCGCCGAAAAATACCGCATTGGCAGCGACCGGCTTTTCAGCCAGCGCCGAAACGAGTGCCGCTGCGACCGCCAGATCAGCCGCCGGATCGGAAATGCGATAGCCACCCGCAATGTTGAGATAGACCTCGCAGGTCGCGAAACTGAGTCCGCAGCGCGCCTCCAGCACCGCCAATATCATCGCCAGCCGCCCGGCGTCCCAACCCACCACCGCACGCCGGGGGGTCGCCCCACTCGCCAGACGGACGGTCAGCGCCTGAATTTCCACCAGCACTGGCCGTGTCCCTTCGAGCGCGGGGAACACCGTCGCGCCGGTCACATTCTCCTCCCGATGCGTCAGGAACAGGGCGGACGGATTGGCAACCTCCTCCAGCCCTTCCTCGACCATCGCGAACACACCGATTTCATCGGTCCCGCCGAAGCGATTCTTGATTGCGCGTAATATGCGATACTGATGGCTGCGCTCGCCCTCAAAGCTGAGCACCGTGTCGACCATATGTTCGAGCACGCGCGGCCCCGCAATGCTGCCGTCCTTGGTGACATGGCCGACCAGCACGACGGCGGTGCTGCGTTCCTTGGCAAAGCGGATCAGCTCCTGCGCACTGGCCCGCACCTGGCTGACCGTGCCCGGCGCGCCCTCGATCAGGTCGCTGTGCATGGTTTGAATCGAATCAATGATGAGCAGCGCGGGCGGAGCGCCCTGCCCCAAAGTCGTCAGAATATCGCGCACCGATGTCGCGCTCGCAAGCTGCACCGGCGCTTCGCCCAAACCCAGCCGCCGCGCGCGCAAACGCACCTGATCCGACGCTTCCTCACCGCTGACATAGGCGATCGACAAGCCCCGCATCGCCATCCGTGCAGCCGCCTGAAGCAGCAATGTCGATTTGCCGATCCCCGGATCGCCGCCGATCAGGGTCGCGCTGCCCGCCACCAGCCCGCCCCCCAAGGCGCGATCCAGTTCCGAAATACCGGTCGATTCGCGCGGCGGCAATGCGATGACACTATCGAGGCCGCTGAGCGCAATCGCTCGCCCGCCGCTCTGCAAATCATGGCGCGCGGCAAAGATCGTCGCGCCCGCTTCTTCCGCCAGCGTGTTCCACCCGCCGCAGTCATCGCATTGCCCCTGCCATCGGTACGAAACCGACGCGCATTGCTGACACACATATTGCTTTTTTGCCTTGGCCATAGGTTGAGATATAACGGAACATAAGAAGAACACCAGCGCGAAATATAGTGCCGCCAGCGAATTTTGGTCATAACGCTGGAACACCCCTCCCACCTGCGGCATTACACCAGCATGACCACCCCCGTTGTCCGCGTCGCCAGCTATAACATCCGTAAAGCCATTGGCACCGACCGCCGCCGCAACCCGGAACGCATTATGTCGGTGCTCGGCGAGATCGACGCCGATGTCATCGCCCTGCAAGAGGCTGACCGCCGCTTTGGCACGCGCAGCGCCGCTATTCCTCATGCCCTGCTGGAACATCACAGCGATTACAAAGCAGTGCCCTTGCAACTGCACAACGGCGGCATGGGCTGGCATGGCAATGCGTTTCTGGTACGCAAAGGAGCGCAGATTGTGACGCAGCATCATATCCATCTGCCCTGCCTTGAACCGCGCGGCGCGGTCATGGTCGAAATTGCTCTGGAGAACGGGCTGCATGTGCGCCTGTTTGGTATGCACCTTGATCTGTCCGGATTATGGCGCAAGCGGCAGGCGGGCGCGATCCTGCATACCGCGGACATGCTGCCGCCGCTGCCAACCGTGATGATGGGCGACCTTAATGAATGGAGCGTATCGCGCGGATGTATCGCGGACTTTGCGCGGCACTATAAGTTTGCGCCATGCGGACGCAGCTTTCACGCGCGCCGCCCGGTCGCGCAGCTCGACCGGATCATGCACACGCCCACGCTCGAACTGCGGGACTGCGGCGTGCACGACAGCGCAATTTCGCGCCGCGCATCGGATCATCTGCCGATCTGGGCGGAATTTACTGTGTAAGTCAGTCGCCGGTCAGGATGCGATCAACCAGTTGCTTCACCGTCGGCACGAAGCCATT
>JBDTLS010000242.1:0-4212 GCA_039934655.1 Sphingobium sp. | reverse complement strand
CTGAGCGTAATCAATACCGGATACGTCAGAATCTTCGGGATTGCGTATAAGGACTGAGCTTGTCGAAGGCCTATATCGAAGCATAGGCGCTGCACATATGTCCTTCGATACGCCATTTCGCCCTTCGACAAGCTCAGGGCCTCAATGGCTACTCAGGACGAACGGATTAACTTAAGGTAGTCTTTGCGAGTTCAAGGTCGCTCAGTCCTTCAACTTATACCCAAATGCCTTTTCCGCCAGCGCGACAACCGCCGGGTCGCGATCTGGCATGTCCATCGGCACCAGCGCCTCCAGACGATCCGCAATCGCGGTCAGCGCGGCAATCCTGCCCGACTTGCGGTCGTTGCCGTCTATCACCGTCCACGGTGCCCAGCGGGTATCGGTGTGTTTGAACATATCATGCATCGCGTCGAGATAGTCTGCGCGCCGGTTGCGGTTGCGATAATCGTCCGCGCCGGTTTTCCAACGCTTCCACGGATCGTCGAGGCGCTGCGCCAGTTGCTTGTCCTGTTCTTCCTGCGTCACATGGAGGAACAGCTTGACGATGTTGGTGCCGGAATCGATCTGTTGCGCCTCAAACGCGTTGATTTCGTCATAGCCGCGCTTCCAGTCTTTCAGGCAAGCATAGCCTTCCACGCGTTCGACCAATACCCGGCCATACCAGCTCCGGTCGAACACCGCGATGTCACCGCTCGCGGGCAATTTGGTCCAGAACCGCCAGAGGAAATGGCGATCTTTCTCGGCTTCGGTCGGCGCACTGATCGGCCAGACCTCATAATAACGCGAATCAAGATCGGCAGTCATCCGCTTGATAATGCCGCCTTTTCCTGACGCATCCCAGCCTTCGAACAGGATGATGCTGCGGCGGTTATGGACGATATGGGCGACCTGAATGCGCGCGAGGCGCTGCTGGAGGGCGAGCAGCGATTGGTCGAAGTCGCCCTCGAACTTGTCGCCCACCTCGTAATCGCGCAGCTTTATGGTCGTGCCCTTGGCGATTGGTCTTACCCCTTGCTTGGTTCCACCACCCGGATATGCAACTCACGCAGTTGCTTAAGCATCACTTCATTGGGCGCGCCCATCATCAGGTCTTCGGCTTTCTGGTTCATGGGGAACAGAACGACTTCGCGGATATTTGGTTCATCGGCGAGCAGCATGACCATGCGGTCCACGCCCGGCGCGGAACCACCGTGCGGCGGCGCGCCATATTTGAACGCGTTGAGCATCCCGGAGAAGTTCTTTTCGACATCCTCGGCGGTGTAGCCCGCGATCTCGAACGCTTTATACATGATTTCCGGCTTGTGGTTGCGGATCGCGCCGGACGACAGCTCCACCCCATTGCAGACGATGTCATATTGCCACGCGAGAATATCAAGCGGGTTCATCGTCTCCAGCGCGTTCATCTCGCCCTGCGGCATCGAGAACGGGTTATGCGAGAAGTCGATCTTTTTCGCATCTTCGTCATATTCGAACATCGGGAAATCGACGATCCAGCAGAATTTGAACACGCCTTCCTCGATCAGCTTCAGTTCTTCGCCGACGCGGGTGCGCGCTGCGCCTGCGAGCTTGGCGGCCTGCAATTCCTTGCCCGCCGCGAAGAACACGCCGTCATTGGGACCGAGACCAAGCGCCGCGATCAACTTGGCCGTCGCTTCCTCGCCGTGATTTTTGGCGATAGGGCCACCGGGAACGCCATCCTTGATGTTGATATAGCCGAGGCCCGAATGCCCCTCACCCCGCGCCCAATTGTTCATGTCATCGAAGAATTTTCGGCTGCCCGCGCCAGCACCCGGCGCAGGGATGGCGCGAATCTTGCCGCCGCCCTCGACAATCCCCGCAAAGATGCCGAAGCCGCTCCCGACAAAATGCTCGGTAACATCGGTGATCTCGATGGGGTTGCGAAGGTCCGGCTTGTCCGATCCATATTTCAGCATGGATTGCGCAAACGGAATGCGCGGGAACGGGTAAGGCGTCACCGTTTTGCCATCCGCAAACTCGTCAAACACGCCGTGAAGAACGGGCTCTAATGCGTTGAAAACATCGTCCTGCGTGACGAAACTCATCTCCAAATCTAGCTGGTAGAATTCGCCCGGCGAGCGGTCCGCGCGCGCATCCTCATCTCGGAAGCAGGGCGCGATCTGAAAATAGCGGTCGAACCCAGCGACCATCAGCAATTGCTTGAACATCTGCGGTGCTTGGGGAAGTGCGTAGAATTTGCCGGGATGCACGCGGCTTGGCACGAGGAAGTCGCGCGCGCCTTCGGGGGATGAGGCGGTCAGGATCGGGGTCTGGAACTCGGTAAAGCCCTGATCGATCATCCGGCGGCGCAGCGACGCGATGACCGAGGAACGCAACATGATATTCTTGTGCAGCCGCTCCCGGCGCAGATCGAGGAAACGATAGCGAAGGCGGATATCCTCGGGATAGTCCTGTTCGCCCGCCACCGGCAGCGGCAATTCCTGAGCGGAGGACTGCACCACGGCATCATCGGCGCGAATTTCAATCTCGCCGGTCACCATACGGGGGTTGATCGCTTCGTTCGAGCGGGCTACCACCCGTCCCGTAATTGTCACCACGCTTTCAGCGCGCAGGCTCTCGATCACCTTGAACACCGGGCCGTCCACCTCGGTCACGATCTGCACCATGCCATAATGGTCACGCAGATCGATAAAAACGAGGTCGCCATGATCGCGCTTACGATGCACCCAGCCGGAAACGCGGACGGTTTCGCCGACATGAGATGGGCGCAGCGCGGCGCAAGTGTGGGTGCGGTACAGATGCATAAACTTCGTTTTCTTCCAGTGGTGTTCGGAAATGACAAATATGTGATACCGGGCTATGGGCAGGCATAAGCCATTTTTCCTGCACCCGCCCTTACCGGCGCCATGCCCATAATGTGATCGAACACCATATGCAAATTCATCCGCTGATTACTGACAGTAAATCGCTTGCCGCTTTATGTGAACGCCTGGCCAAATCGCCTTGGGTGGCCGTCGATACCGAGTTTATGCGAGAGAATACGTTCTGGCCGGACCTGTGCCTCGTGCAAATTGCGGACGAGAATGAAGCCGCCGCTATCGACCCGAAAGCCAACGGCATCGACCTCCAGCCGCTGCTCGACCTGATGGTCGACAACCACGACGTGCTGAAGGTTTTCCACGCCGGCGGGCAGGATCTGGAGATCATCTATAACCTGACCGGCAAGACCCCCTTCCCGCTGTTCGATACGCAGATCGCGGCGATGGCGCTGGGACTGGGGGAACAGATTGGCTATGGCAACCTCGTCGATGCGTGGCTCGGCGTCACGCTCGACAAGGGCGCTCGCTTTACCGACTGGGCGCGCAGGCCGCTCGACAAGCGCCAGATCGACTATGCGATCGGCGATGTCACTTATCTGATCCAGATATTCCCGATGATGCTGGAGGATTTGCGCAAAAATGGGCGTGGCGGGTGGCTCGATCAGGAGATGGAGCGCATCGGCGATGTCGCGAATTATGCGAACCCGCCCGAGGATGCGTGGAAGCGGGTTAAAATTGCGAGCAAGAAGCCCGATGTGCTGGGGCGGTTGAAGGCACTCGCAGCATGGCGGGAATATGAGGCGCGAGACAAGAATTTGCCGCGTGGCCGCATCGTCAAGGACGAGACGCTGGCCGATATCGCATCCCACCCGCCCCACACACAGGAAGATCTCGGCAAGGTGCGCGGACTTTCCCCCGCGTGGAAGGGGAACGATATTGGCAGGCGTTTGATGGATGCAATTGCGGGCGCGGAGCCGATGTCGAAAGACGATATGCCGGAGCGCGATGCCCGACGCCCCGGTTTGACCAAGGACAGCACGCTGGTTGCTGACCTGCTCAAATTGCTGTTGAAAATACGCGCGAAGGAAATCGATGTCGCGCCGCGATTGCTCGCGCGGACCGATGATATTGAAATGCTCGCGGCCGGGGTTCGCGACGGGCTATCGATATTGCAGGGCTGGCGATTCGAGCAATATGGGCAGGATGCGCTCAACCTGGTTGATGGACGGGTGGCGTTTACAGTGCTGAATGGCCGCCTGCAAATGACGCGGACGGAAATAGCAAAAAGTGATTTCGCGCTGGATCAAGATTAGAGCGTGATGGCGTTAAACAAGCCATCTTCGTCATTGCATTAAACGAAAGTATTAGTCCGCCACCACGAAGCGATTGCCCGGCGCCGCACCAGTGCCCAGAT
>JBDTLS010000241.1:0-4236 GCA_039934655.1 Sphingobium sp. | reverse complement strand
GCCGCCAGCAGTTCACCGTTCTCGTCAACACGGTGTTCTCGGACAGCAAGGTTCCGCTCAACAAATGGCTGCTCGCTACGCATCTGCTGGTATCGAGCAAGAAGGGCATCAGCGCCCATCAGCTCCACCGTATGCTTGGCGTCACCTACAAGACCGCATGGTTCATGGCGCATCGCATCCGCGAAGCAATGACGACCGACGACACCGGCAACATGGGTTCGGGTGGCGGCATGGTCGAGGTTGACGAGACCTATATCGGCCGCGTTCCCGGCAACAACAAAACCCCGATCCACAACATGAACAAGGTTATCTCGCTGGTCGATCGCGCGACCGGCCGCGCGGTGTCGATCGTATTCGAGGGCAATTTCAGCGCCAAGTCGATTGCGCCGATCCTGGCCAAACATATGTCACCCGATGCCCACTTGATGACGGACGGCGCGCACCATTACAAAACACTCGGCAAGGATTTCGCTGGCCATCAGCACGTCGACCACACTCGCGGTGAGTATGTCCGCAAGGGCGACGCCACGATCCACACGAACACGATCGAGGGCTTTTTCGGCATCTTCAAGCGCGGCATGAAGGGGGTCTACCAGCACTGCGGCTCGCAGCACCTGCAACGCTACATGGCCGAGTTTGATTTCCGCTACACGCACCGCATTGCCAATGGCGTGAACGATGACGAGCGCGCCACAATCGCGCTGGTGGGCGCTATGGGCAAGCGTCTCACCTATCGGCGGACTGGTGCAGTCGCAGCCTAAGCGCCCTGCGCTTGGTAGGAAGCGCACGTTCAAGGGTGGGGCATATGGCACGCGATGGGTGAAGAAGCCGGATTAGTCGCGCAAGTGGGCTGGCTACTGGCAGCGCTAATTACAGGATGGGAAGCCTTTCGCGCACTTGGTCAGCGTCGACGCCCAGCTTAGTTGAGATAGCGGAGATTAACTCCTCGATCCGCGTATCCCAGAGGTAGCGAAAATCCTCTACCGTGATCCCAATCGCTTCTCCGTCGGCCCTTACCCGCACCAGTAGGCCCTTTGGGCCGTCTATATAGCGAACCCCCACGCTTGCGCGATCGCACGCCACGTACAGAACGTCCGCGATATCATCGTAGCTTGCCTCGATGCGGCGGAATTCACCCATCGCCACGTTTCCAAAGAATTGTGCCTTGAGCGTTCGTTTCCTTATAGTAAGCAGTCGTAACGTAATGCCGGCCAGACGACTCTGGCCGTATCGGCACCCAGAGAGGATCGCCATCCGAATTGGTGTTAGTCGTGCTCGTGAAAATGAGTGTGTCAGCACGCGAGGCGCTTTCCTGTATAAAACACGGGTCCGCCAGCGTATCTTGTATGTGCTCTAATGGCACATCACTATGAAACGGTGTGATATGAACTAGCCACGTCTGATCATACAGCACAACCGCCCCCGGCACAATGCTTTGCGCCGGACTCCTGATTATAGATCGTATGTCTCTCGGCTGACTCAAGCCTTATTCAGCCTTTTGCGATATGAACGGCGAGGTAAGCACGCCCACGTCCTTTTCAATCTGTTCCACGTAGCCGCTCAACAGAAGTAAGAGCTCCTTAGCCACCACAGGCGCCAATCGCAGATAGAGTTGCGGAACGGTAGCCAACCCAACAACTCCCTCAGCGTCGATCGCTGGCGCGTTGCCGTTGATCAAAAGCCCAACCTCAAACTGCGTACCTAAAAGCGTGAACGACGAGCCCGAAAAACTTGGCACCTGAACGGCTTGTGGGGGGCCGCTCATCGCCTGTGCCGATGTGTTATCCGCGCTCATCGTGTATACCCCATCCGCCGCCGACTCGGCAGCGTTCTATTGCAGGACTGGTTGACAGGCAATTACGCAGATCGCGCACTACCTCACAATCTCCCAAAGCTGCCAAAACCCAGCTTCTCCCTCAGTTGATGTAGCATATCCCAATTCCCGTTGCCGCCGCAGTGCGCAGGCAACTCTCCTTCCCATAGAGTTGAGAGTTGTTGAATCAGCGGACTGCGGAACAGCCAGCGCGCCAGCGCTCAGTCGGTCCCACGCCCTCCAAGTGGCCTTCCCCGCCGCCGAGGCTCGGTTGACTCTTTCGGCTTGGGGTGCGGTTTAGGCGGGGTGCGCAGCATGCGGCTCAGTACCGCATCTGTGCGCTGCGCCGTCTCCGCTTCGGGGTAAGCGTCATCTGGGGTGTTTTGCATGCACAATGAATATAGCAAAACGGGGTCCGAAATAATCCCCTTTCGACTGAACGACGACATGCTCTTGGCGATGGGTCGCCTCATACGGTCATTCGCGGAGCTGGAGGACATCATCAGCTTGCATTTGTGCAACCTCGCCTCGATTTCAGAAGGGCAATCCCTGGTACTGCTGGGGATCACGGGGATATCCAAAAAACTCGCCCTTGCTACCACGTTTGCCAATGCGCTTGGTGGCTCCGCCAAACAGGTCACTTCGGAATGCTTTGAGAACGAGGCATGGCGCGGAATGCTGCGCTGCCGGAATGTAGTCGCTCATGGCTTCCTTCTCGGCATGACCGAGCAAGGTAAGGTGGCGTTTCGCACTACAGCACTGACTGGCGCCGATGAATCGACGGTCGGTGTTGAGGTTGCAACCTACGCTCCCGGCGATTTCAAGGAATTTGCCGACATAGCAGATCTGGCTACTCGTCAAATTGAACACGAACTGAAGGTGACAAGCTTGCGCGCAGAACGTCGCGCACAACGGCTTGTAGGTCATCCAAAGGCTCAGCCGACAAGAGCGCCCAGCGAAGTGCATCTACGCCAGCCGAAACCGCCCCGCGTGAAAGCGAAAGACAAGCCGGTGAAGAACGGTCGGACCCCATCCCCAAAGGACTAGCAGATTTTCTGCGCCTTTGAATCAATGTGTCCGCTTGCCCCGACTGATCCCCAATCTCAAACGCCGGCCTGTCACTGGCTGGTGTAGCTGGATCATGATGCTTTGTCATGTATATAATGTCCAGAGCTCTTGACAGACCCGCCGCGCTCCTTGTAAAGAGCTCTTGACAGCAAGGAGTGTCGGTTTGGAAAATCGCCTGAAGGCGTTTCGCGAAGGGCGTGGCTGGAGCCAGGGCGAGTTGGCCCGGCGGCTCGGCGTCTCGCGGCAGACGATCAACGCGGTCGAGACCGACAAATATGATCCCAGCCTGCCGCTGGCCCTGCGCATGGCGAAGCTGTTCGGCGTCGCCGTGCCCGGGCTGTTCATCGACCATTGGGAACCGGAGGAAGAATGATGGCCATGGCGAATGAGAAGCCCGCGCCGAACTGGCGCAATGTCGCGGTGTGGGGCGCTGTGGGCGCGGTCGGCTATATCCTCGCGGTTTGGGCCGGCACCTTGCTCCTGAGCGGCAAGGGCATGGGCCAGCTGGTTCGCGCGCTATTCCAATCGCAGCAGCTCGCCGCGATGCTGGGTTTGGGCCTGATATTCGCGGTGGCGGCGGCTGGCTTCACCAGCCGAAAGCGGCCCGTCAGCCTTCGGACTTTTCGTAACTTCGTGACCCGCGACGTGGTGGTTATCGGCGTGATGCTGCTCTTCATGGCGGCTTTCGGCGCACTGGCCCGCACGGGCGACCTGCGCACAATGGGCGCCTCTGAATGGGCCGCCGTCGTGACGGGCTCAGTCCTTTTCCTCGTCGCCATCCTCGGCACCTTCGTCATGGCAAGCGCTCACACGAGCGCCAACCTCATCGATGACGAGGTGGCTGCCGACGATATGCGCGAACGCGGCCGGCTGTTCCTGTACAGCTTCATCTGGACGGCGGCCTGCGGCCTGTTGCTGACCCTGCTGGGTCTTGCCGGGCCCGGACGGGTGGTCTCCCAGACGGCCGCCCTGGCGGGCGCATCGATCCTGATCGGCACCCTGATCGTGTTGGGGATTGCCGCCTCGCGGCTGTCGGACGAGTTGGGGCGCACCCTTTCCCGCGAGACCGGCCATATCGCCTTCTACCTGATCCTGTTCTTCGGCGGGGGCTGGGCGATGCTGGCCCATCTCGGCTTCGTGGCGGGGCCGGCGCCGCTCGACTGGCTGACGCTGTCCGTCATCCTGTTGTTTGCGGCGAGTTTTATCGCGGCCGGGCGACGGAAGCTGCTCACGCGCTGAGGCACCGGCCGCAGCGCCAGATCGACACGATCATTTCCGCGCGCTAGATCAAAGCGTTCCCGGGCCATGCTGGCTTTTGCGAAAAATCGGAGCGGATCGATATGCTGGCCCTGCTG
>JBDTLS010000240.1:0-4253 GCA_039934655.1 Sphingobium sp. | reverse complement strand
GATTTCGACGTTGCCGACTCGATCGGCGGGCGTTTGCTTGCGAACGACTTGAGTCGTCATTTCCGAGTTAGCTTGAATGTGATGGCCAATCAAGATCGGATCGCAAATCTCGACGAGCGGGTTGTCGACCTGTCCGTAGAAAAAATGCTCGATGCCGAGATCTGCCGCGTCGTCCAAGCAGCCATGAATTGACATCGCTTGCAGCAGTGAAGGCGCCAAATCTCTTCGTCAGCCCTTTGGCTTCGATGGCGGGCGCGGTATTGGCGGGAATTTCGCGATAGTGGGACGCCAGCGTCGAAGTTCCGCGCGGACCGCCGCCGAGCAGATCGATAAACGCATCCTCAAACCGCGGGGGAATATCCTCTTCACGCGCGCTTATTTCCGCGCCCAGTGCCTGCGCAGGTGGACGCGCCTTGCCATGTTTGAGCGTCAACCGGATCGATGCTCCCTGGATCGTGCCATCCGATATGGCGTCGGCATCAAGGGCATGGCGCAGGACGATCCTTCGCCCCTTGGCGGGGACGGAGACACGGAACACGCGGCCCTGCATCCGGTCGGTCAGCGTATCCGGCGATCCGGCATGAAGGCATTTGCCTTCACTCAGCAATGTCACCGTATCGCATTTTTCCGCCTCGTCGAGATAGGCAGTCGACCACAGCACACCAATGCCGTCCCCCGCCAGATCCTTGACCATCGCCCATAGTTCGCGCCGGGATACGGGATCGACCCCCACACCCGGTTCATCGAGCAACAGCAGTTTGGGCGTTCGGACCATTGCGCAGGCCAGCCCCAGCTTCTGTTTCATCCCGCCCGACAGCTTGCCCGCCAACCGGTCGGTAAAACGCCTGAGGCCCGTGAAATGGAGCAGCCGATCGAAGCTCGCGGCGCGTTCTTCCTCCGGCAACCCGCGCAAATCGGCATAGAGTCGCAGGTTCTCGATGACGCTCAGATCCTCATACAGACCAAAGCGTTGCGGCATATAGCCGATCATGCTGCGATCTGTTTCGCCGGGGGGCTTGCCCAGCACCTGCACATCGCCCTCATCGGGATGGACCAGCCCGGCGAGAATGCGGATCAATGTGGTTTTGCCTGCGCCATCGGGACCAACCAGCCCGGTCATCTGGCCGGTTGTGATGGTGATCGCTACGCTGTCAAGCGCGGGTGCCGCGCTGTTGACGAAGCGTTTTACCACGCCAGTCGCATAGGCGACCACATCGGTCATCCTAGTGCTTCGTCGCGGGATGTGCGCCGGGGACTATGACGGTAACCGGCGCGCCTTGACGCAGGCCATCATCAGGATCGGTAACGATCACCCGCAGGCGATAGACCAGATCGGCCCGTAACTCCTCGGTCTGGATCGTCTTGGGGGTAAACTCGGCGGTCGGAGAAATATAGCCGATGGTGCCGTGATAGGTTTTCGCATTGCCATCGGTGGTAACCTCCACCTTCATGCCCGGCGAAACGCGGGCCAGATCGGTTTCAGCAATATAGGCTCGCACCCGCATTGGCCGGTCGATGGTCAAAGTCAGCACGGTTTCGCCCGGTTGCACGATGGCGCCGGGTTCGCGCGCGCGCGTCAGGATCACGCCGCCATTGGGCGCGCGTAGCACGGCGTCATTCAAATCCGTTTGGGCCTTGTCACGCTGGGCCATCGCCAGTTGCTGCTGTGCTGCGGCGCCTTTGATATCCTCTTGCCGCGCGCCTGCGGTTTGCAGCGAAAGCGCCTGCTGGGCAGCGTCCACCTGTGCCTGGGCCGCGCGATATTGTGCCTGGCTTGTGTCGAATGATGCCCTGCTGATCGTGCCCCTTTTCACCAGCACCGACCGCCGATCATATTCGGCGCGCGCGTTTTCCAGATTGGCTTGGCTCTCGGCCAGTCGCGCCTGTGCCTGCGCTATGTCCTGCGACCGATTACCGTTGCGGCGCTTGTCGAGTTCGGCGGTTGCGGCATCAACCTGTGCGTCGGCGGCGGCGACGATATCGCGCAAGGGAGCAGGGTCGAGCACTGCGAGCACTGCACCCGCCGCGACGCGCGTACCTTCCTCATACGGCATAGTCTTGATACGGCCCGCAACCCGGAACCCAAGATCGACCTGCCGAATATCGACGTTCCCGTGAAGAACAAGTGACACGCCCTCATTGTCGCCGAACAGGCCAAAGCCTTTGGTCGCCAATGCAGCGATCAAAAGCGCGAGCGCCGCTATGACAAGGATGATACGACGACGGTTCATGGGCGTCCTTCGGCTTCAGGGGGGGTGAAAACGATCATCGTTTGCACTTGCTGTTGCGTATTGGTCAATGCTTCGTTTCCACCGATTTGCGCGACAGTTTCAGCGTCCATTTTGGCTGCCATTGCTCCAGCGTCAACACAAGCGCGGGCAGGGCAGTCATGACGAGTGGCGCGCCTATGGCGAGGCCAAAGATGATGGCGGTGGCGAGCGGGCGCGGTGTACCCCGACAGGATAAGCGACATCATGCTCAGTGGCGCGCGCTGGACGATAGTCTTCACGTTTAGCTGTAACCCCCACGCCGCAGCCCGCCCCGAACCATTTATCTCGTGGGCGTTCCCTTGCCCATTCCTAGCCGGGCCGCGAACAAGTAGCAAGGTATCGCGGATATACGACGATGCTGAAACGTCGGGAATCCGCCGTAATTATTCTATTGCGAGGCGGAAGCGTCCCGTCCGTAAACATCGTTCAGGAAACCCACGCCCTGATCGGTCGATACGGGCGTCAGGTAAGTGAGATAGACCGGCACCGGCAGCGGGATGGAGACTGCGGTTTCGGCGCTAACGCCCTTGGTGGAGACCGGTTTGCCGAGCAGCCATTTGCCGAGTGACGGGGCGTTGTCGAGCCGGATGCAGCCATTGCTGAAATGCCGGTCTTCCTTCGCCAGCAAATCCTTTTCCGGCGTGTCGTGCAGATAAATGCCCAGATCATTGGGAAACAGGAATTTGACCCGGCCCATCGCATTGGACCCACCGGGCAACTGGCGCAGACGCAACTGCTGTGCGCCCGATGCCACTGCGGTCCAGTTGATCGCCGCCGGTTTGAGCTTTTGCGGCGCGGCACTCCAGTCCGACAGCGCCTCCATATTCATCGAAGCCAGCGTGCGTCCGCTTAAGATCTTGGGCGCGATCAGGTTCTGCGCGAGGTCGACCGGCACATTCCAATAGGGATTGAGAATGGCATAGCGCAGCATCCCGGCGAGCATCGGCGTGGGGCTGGCGGCTTTACCGACGACGACTTTCATCGTGCCAAATTCCTTGCCCCCTTGATAGAACCACAGGCGACCGCTGGCGGCATCGACGACGACATGATGGGTCCACGGACTGGGCAATTCACGCGCGCGGTCGAGGTTGAGGCGCAGGCGCTTCACCACGTCGGGCGGATTATCCAATCGCTGCGCGCGTGCCATCAGGTCGCGTATGCGGACGTAATGCGGGCTCATCCATCCCATGCTCGCGATATAATCCGGGAAGGACGGGACGAGGCCGGCCGCGCCCAAGGCCATTTCCGGGGTGAGCTTTTTCGGCAGCAATTGCTCATCGACATAGGTCATGGTCGGTTTGCGGATACGCCGCATGGCATCGACATAGCGGGCATAGGCTTTGGAAAGCTTGAGTTCGGCGTTGGCTACCGCGCGCGGATCGCCTGATTGTGCCTGGTCGATGGCCTTGCGCAGGCTGTCGACATTAGAGGGGTTTAGGCCGTCAAGATCGGCGCTGCCCAGAAAGCCGAGCAGGGTGTCTGCTTCCGGGCCGATGTGCCCTGATGCCGCCCACAGCGGCTGATAGCCGCGCGCGGCGTAGAAATGCTCGAACTTGCCGCTGACACGCGCGCGAATTTCTGCGGCGATGGCTTGTGTTGATGCCGATGGTGGCGCGATGGCCTGCACCGGGACAGGTTCCGCGCGCGAAGATGCAGCCGACGCGCACGTCGACCATGCGGCAACCAATCCGCATGTGAAAGCGAGATGAAGGGGAATGCGGCAAACCCGCATTCCCCATGTGGGATTAATCAGCCGCGCTCTCCATGCGGGGTGGCCGCTGGCGGGGGTGGCGGTGGCGGTGGTGGCGGAACATAGTTGGGATGATACATGCCGTCGGACGTGTAATATCCATCGACAATACCGTCGCCATCGCGATCCGCAGCTGTGCTGCCCATCACTGCGCCGGGGGGCGGCGGCGGCGGCGCGACGCGCGGCACATTGCGCAGGTCGCCCAGAACGGTCACGACGCTGGGCGCAACCCA
>JBDTLS010000239.1:0-4310 GCA_039934655.1 Sphingobium sp. | reverse complement strand
TCGCTCGCCATATCGACCGCCATCTTGAGCGCAGCCTTGGCGGTGCGCTTGCCTGAGCGGGTCTGGAGCATCCACAGCTTGCCCTGCTGCACCGTGAATTCGATGTCCTGCATGTCGCGGTAATGGGTTTCGAGGATGTGGAACACCCGCGCCAGCTCGGCGTAGGTTTCGGGCATCGCTTCTTCCATCGACGCAGCCTTGGCCCCGGCCCGTTCGCGCGCGGCGAGCGTCAGATATTGCGGCGTGCGGATGCCCGCGACGACATCTTCGCCCTGCGCATTGATGAGGAACTCGCCGTAATAGACGTTTTCGCCCGTGGAGGGATCGCGCGTGAACGCAACGCCGGTCGCCGAAGTTTCGCCCATATTGCCGAACACCATTGCCTGCACATTGACGGCGGTGCCCCATTCGGCCGGGATGCTGTTCAACCGGCGATACACCTTCGCACGGTCGGACTGCCAACTGCCGAACACAGCGGCGACGGCACCCCAAAGCTGGTCGTGCACATCCTGCGGAAAGGGCTTGGCCCATAATTTCTCGACGAGCTTTTTATACTCGGCGACCAGCGCTTTCCAGTTGTCGGCGGTCATTTGGGTGTCGAGCGTGTAGCCCTGATCTTCCTTGGCGATTTCCAGCGCTTCTTCAAACGCGCCATGATCAAGCTCCAGCACCACATCGGAATACATCTGGATGAACCGGCGGTAGCTGTCCCATGCGAAGCGTTCGTCGCCGCTCGCGCTCGCAAGGCCGAGCACCGTCGCGTCATTGAGGCCGAGGTTGAGCACCGTGTCCATCATGCCGGGCATAGATACGCGCGCGCCGGAACGGACCGACACCAGCAGCGGATCGCTCTCATGCCCAAATTTCTTGCCCGTCACGCTCTCGATATGTAGCAGCCCTTCGGCGACTTCGGCGCGCAGGCTGTCCGGGAAAACTTCGCCGTCGACGTAATAACGGGTGCACATTTCGGTGGTGATCGTGAAGCCCGGAGGGACCGGCAGGCCGATCGAGGCCATGCCATCGAGGTTGGCGCCCTTGCCACCAAGCAGGTTCTTGTCACCCACGACGCCAGCGGCATTGCCGTCATCCGCGCCGCCGCCAAAACGATAGACATATTTTGTCACGTGTCGATCAACCCCTGCTTGCGTGGGACCAGTTTGCCTGAACCCGTTATCGGAATCGGCTTCTAGCCTTCAATCTTAGAAAAATCAGCAACTTTGTGCACCGCAGCACGCACCCGCTGCAACAAAGCGAGACGAGCCGTGCGTTTGGCGGGATTTGCGTCGTTGACGGTGACATGTTCGAAGAAGGCGTCGATGGGCGCGCGCAGGCTGGCGAGCGCCGCCATTGCGCCCGCGAAGTCCTCGGTGGCGATGGCATCATCAGCGCGCGGTTCGGCGGTATCGAGGGCGGCCGCGAGCGCCGCTTCGGCTGGTTCGGGGGTGTACCCATTAAATCCGACATGCCCGAACTCCGCCACGGCATCGGCGAGCAGCGGATCGTCGACCATGACGAACGGGTCTTCCTCCCCCGTTTGCGGTATCCCCTGATCCTGTGGCCCGGCCATCGGCGCGGGCTGTTCCTTCTTGAGGATATTGGCCGCGCGCTTGTAGCCCGCGAGCAGGTTCGCGCCATCCTCGGTGGTGACGAAGGCCTGGAGGGCATGGACGCGCGCGAGCAAGCGGACGAGATCGTCCTCGTCAGGCAGCGCAAAAACCGCGTCGATCAGGTCATGGCGGATGCCCGCTTCGCGTTGCTGAACTTTCAGACGTTCTGCCATGAACCTAACGACGCTTGAAATTGTTGGCTCGATCACCTGATCGTAAAGCGCCGATGCACGCCCTACAGAACTCTTAAGAGCGATGTCGCGCAGTGCCTGCTTGGCTTCTGCAGAAAAATTAACTCCCGCATCTTCGAGCTGATCAACGCCGATTTCATACGCCAGATGATCAGCTTGGGCGCTTTGCTTACCTATTAAATAGGCCAGTGCTGCCGCCAGCGGCTTGGACATAGACAGCCGCAAGCGGTTATCTTGCGCTATAGAAATAATCGCAAGGGCGGCCCGACGAAGGGCAAACGGATCACGAGAACCCGTTGGCCTCAAATTGGCGGCGAAGAAACCTGCCAACGTATCCAGCTTATCCGCCAAGCTCACCGCCACAGTTACCGGAGCAGTCGGCACATCATCGCCCTGCCCGACCGGCTTGTAATGGTCGCGGATCGCGTCGGCGATTTGGGGGTCAAGCCCTTCGGCGCGGGCGTAATAGCCGCCCATCAAGCCTTGCAGTTCGGGAAACTCGCCGACCATTTCGGTGACGAGGTCGGCCTTGCACAGCCGCGCGGCCTGTTCGGCGAGGTCGGCCAAATCCTCCCCGGCACGGGGAGGGGGACCAGCCGCAGGATGGTGGAGGGGGCCATTCCCCGACACGGCACCGCGCTGAGGCATTCCCCCTCCGTCAGCGCTTCGCGCTGCCACCTCCCCATCCTGGGGAGGATTTACAATCCCCTCTTCCACCAGCCAGCGGGCCAGTTTGGCGACGCGATCGACCTTGTCGGCGACGGTGCCCAATTTCTCGTGGAAGGTAATGCGCGACAGCTTCTCTGCATGAACCGCGAGCCGCGTTTTCTTGTCCTGCTCCCAGAAGAAGCGGGCGTCGCTCAGGCGGGCAGCGAGCACTTTCTGGTTGCCCGCGATGATCGCCGCGCCGCCATCATGCGCGTCGATGTTGGCGGTGCAGATAAAGGCGGGGGCCAATTTACCCTCGGCGTCGCGCACGGCGAAATATTTCTGGTTGGTTCGCATCGTCAGTTGGATGACTTCGGGCGGCACATCGAGGAAGGCCGGGTCGAAATGCCCCAGCAGCGGCACCGGCCATTCGGTCAGGCCCGCGTTTTCGGCGACCAGACCCTTGTCCTCGACCAGCTCCAGCCCCGCCGCCTGCGCCGCAGCGGCCGCCCGCGCGGCAATCATCGCTTCACGCTCACGCGCATCGACGATCACATGGCAGGCCCGCAGCTTCTCGGCATAGTCAGACGCGCTGCCGATGGTAATCGTGGCGCGTTCTGTGGTCGCATCGCCGGGCGCAAAACCGGTTCCCACTTTTGCTGGCGATGCTCCGGCATGATGAAACCGATGACCCACCGTCGCATAGCCCGAAACAATGCCATCGACTTCCATCGGCACCAGCTCGTTACCCAGCAGCGCAATGATGCCCTGCAACGGGCGCACCCAGCGCAGGCTGGTCGTGCTGGCCGAGGCCGCGCCCCAGCGCATCGATTTGGGCCACGGGAAGGCGCGGATAATCGCGGGGATGGCCTGCGCCAGCACATCGGCGCTCGCCTGCCCTGCTTTCTCCACCACCGCGAACCAGACGCCGTCGCGATCCTCAAGCTGGTCCTGCGTCAAGCCGGTCTTGCGCAGGAAGCCTTCGAGCGCCTGCGCAGGCGCCGACGTGCGTGGTCCCTTGAACTCCTCACTCCCCGCTTGCGTCTGCACCGGAAGATCATGCGCGATCAGCGCGAGGCGGCGCGGCGTGACATAGCTGGTCAGGCGGGTAGCCTTCAGCCCCACCTTCGCCAGCTCCTCAGTGAACAATCGTGCGAGGTCAGTGGAAGCCTTCGCCTGCATCCGCGCGGGAATTTCCTCGCACAGCAGTTCGAGCAGGAAGTCGGACATCAGCAATCCTCCCCAGCATGGGGAGGGGGACCATCCGCAGGATGGTGGAGGGGGACATCGGCCAAAGCAGCAATAGCGGAGGCCGCTTTGTCAGCGTCCTGCAAAATATCAGCGGCGGTTATACGAAACACCTGATATCCGTTCTCTCTCATATATAAATCGCGACGCATATCCCGGTCGGGGTTTTGACCCATTTGGTGAACCTCGCCATCGACCTCAATCACGAGCTTTAAACTACTACAATAAAAATCGGCCACATAGCAGCCAATGGGATGCTGGCGGCGGAACTTCAAGCCACATGCTTTCCCGCGCAGGCGTTGCCACAGCAGCACTTCGGGCAAGCTCATTTCACGGCGAAGCTTGCGCGCGCGGTAGGTTGCGGGGTTGCGCGCGGCAGGCACGCCCCCTCCACCACGCGACGTCGTCGCGTGGTCCCCCTCCCCGGTTCGGGGAGGATTCACGCGCTCCACCCCGGAAATTTGGCGGTCCATGCTTCGGCGTTTTTGGCGATATAGGCCTCGCAGCTGCCCTTGGCGAGATCGCGTACGCGGCCCATGTAATTGGCGCGCTCGGCGACCGAAATCACGCCGCGCGCCTGCAACAGGTTGAAGATATGGCTGGCCTCGATCGCCTG
>JBDTLS010000238.1:0-4315 GCA_039934655.1 Sphingobium sp. | reverse complement strand
CGCAACCTGATAAAGTCGTGTTTCCCGGAACTTTCGCTCGATGTCGTAATCCTCGGCGAACCCGAACCCGCCATGTGTCTGGATACACATATCGGCCGCGTACCAGCTTGCCTCAGATGACAGCATCTTGGCCATATTCGCTTCGCTGCCGCAGGGCAGGCCCGCTTCGAACATGGCCGCAGCCTTGTCCACCATCAGCGCCGCTGCCGAAAGCTGGACATGAGCGCGGGCGATTGGGAATTGGACGCCCTGGTTTTCCCCGATTGCCCGTCCAAAGACTTCGCGTTCGCGCGCGTAGGCGGCAGCGCGTTCGATGAAGAACCGTCCGTCGCCGATACATTCCGCTGCAATCAGGATACGTTCCGCGTTCATACCGTCGAGGACGTATTTGAACCCCGTGCCCTCTTGGCCAATGCGATTGGCGACCGGCACGCGCAACTCGTCGAAGAACAGCGCGGTGGTGGCATGGTTCAGCATTGTCCGGATTGGTTGAATCGTCAGGCCTTTTCCGACCGCTTCGCGCATATCGACCAGTAACAGGCTCATCCCGTCCGAAGGCTTGGCTGACGCTTCGCGCGGCGACGTCCGGCACAGCAACAACAGAAGATCGGAATGCTCGGCGCGGCTGATCCAGATCTTTTGGCCGTTCACGACATAATCGTCGCCATCAAGCCGCGCCGATGTAGTGATCCGCGTCGTGTCAGTTCCAGCGCCCGGTTCGGTAACACCGAACGCTTGCAAGCGCAGTTTTCCCGCCGCGATGTCGGGAAGGTAGCGCGACTTTTGCTGGGGACTGCCATGACGAAGGATCGCGCCCATAATATACATCTGGGCGTGAGCGGCCCCGCCGTTGGCACCCGAAAAGTGAATTTCCTCAAGGACGGCACAGGCCTCTGACAGACCCAGTCCCGATCCGCCGAATTCTTCCGGGATCAGCATTCCGAGATAACCGGCATTCGTCAGAGCGGTTACAAATGCGGTAGGATATTCTCTGGCACGATCGAGCTTCCGCCAATATTCGCCGGGGAACCCCGCGACAAGTCGGCGAACGGCATCGCGAATTTCTACGTGTTTCGTCATTCCCGGAGTGTTGGTCATATATATCTCCTGATAGGTCAAAACTCTGGGTGGCCAATCTACTTGGCCTCATTAGTTCTGCCTCAGTCTTCAAAGGCGGGAGAGCGCCTGTCTCGCGCTGCCGAAATGGTTTCAGCATGGTTGGTCGAAGCCAACAAAACCATCTGTTCCCGTGACTCTGCGAGAAGAATTGCGGCTGAATCCGCCTGAACGGCGAGGTTGAACAGTCGTTTGCTGGCACGAACGGCATCGGGACTATTAGTAGCGATGGCCCGCGCCAGCGTCATTGCCCGGGTGTAGGGATCGACATGGACATGCGTTACGATCCCAAGTGCCAGCGCATCATCGCCGCTCATCTTGCGGGCGGTATAGGTTAGTTCTCGCGCCACGTCTTCGCGGACGAGACCCCGAAGTAGGGCGATCCCGGCAACGTCAGGCGTGAGGCCCCAGCGCACTTCCATCATCGAAAGCTGCGCATCGGGGGTGGCAATGCGAATGTCGGCACCGAGCATAATCTGGAACCCTGCACCGAACGCAAAGCCGTGTACTGCGGCAATCACGGGGACCGGCAATGTCCGCCATCCCCATGCGGCTTGCTGAAAAAGATTGGCCTCGCCATGAGTGCGAGGCATGAGATCGCGAAGTGCCGGGTTGTTGGCAAGGCTTTCGAGATCGACACCGGCACAAAACCCCCTGCCCTCTCCCGACAAGACGACGCAGCGAACCGCCTTCATCGTGGTCAGCCGTTCGATCATGGCTACGATCGCTTCGAACTGCCCCTGATCGAGCGCGTTTAGCTTATCTGGTCGTGCAAAACGTACGTCCGCAACCCCGTTATCGACGGTGAGTGTAACCCGATCGGTCATTCCAGAGCCCTCAATTCCCGGTGTAGACAGGGGGACGTTTTTCGACGAACGCGTGCATCGCTTCGACATGATCCCGCGTGGCTGTCAGCATGATCTGTTGCCGGTCCTCCAGCGCCATTGCGGCGTCGAGGCTTTGTGCATCTACGTTAAAGTTCAACGCCTCCTTCGACATACGCAGACCCAGCGGCGCATTGGCGATCATTTCCTCTGCCAGCGCAAGACCGGCTTCGAGCAGCGCGCCTTCTTCGACGACATCGCTCAACAGACCCACGCGGAGGGCGCGCTCGGCATTGATAAAGCGACCCGTCAGGATCAGTTCGGAAGCGATCGAAACCCCGACGAGGCGCGGCAGGAAATAGCTCGAACCGATGTCGCATCCGCCGAGACCGATCTTGATGTAAGCGGCGTTCATGCGAAGGCTCGGCGCGCCGAAACGGACGTCGGAAGCGAGCAGCATCGAAAAGCCAGCCCCGCAGGCCGCGCCATGACCAAGAGCGATGATCGGCTGCGGACAGCTACGCATCTTGCGCATGATGTCGCCCACCATTTTTTGGGTACGCGCCATATGGACGACCATCGTTGCGCCCTCTGGAAGCGGCCAGGCCTTGATGTCCATCCCCGCGCAAAAGGCACTACCAGCGGCACGCAGTAAGACCGCACGAATATCGAGCCGGTCGTGCAGTCCTCCGAGATAATCGGTAAGTTCGCTCGCCATTTCAGGCGACACCGCGTTCAGGAACTCGGGACGATTAAGGGTTAAGATTTCTATCGGCCCGCGCGTCTCGATCAGAATGTTTTTATAGTTCGCCATTAGAAATCCTTTTATTCAACGCCACGTGGAGGGACGCGGTTCGTCCAGGTGCCCACAGGGGCCGCTTCTTAAAAACCTGCTATTTTGCATTTTCAGGATAACGCCATTATCCAGCATGTAACATGCCCGTCTCGCTAACCGAAACCCAGATTTGTGAAGCGCGTGACCGCATCGTCCGTATTGCCGAAAGGCAGGCGGTCGAACTGGGCATGGAACGCGTGTCGATGCACAGCATTGCACGGGCGCTGGGGTGGAGCGCCACCGCCCTTTATCGATACTTCGAGAATAAGGACGCCATATTGGCGGCTGCCCGCACCGCAGCGCTCGACCGCCTTTCCGACTTGCTGGAAGCGGCAATGGGGGGGGCGGGCGATATCTGGTCGCGTTCGCGAGAGGTGGGCAATGCCTATATCGATTTCGCATTTCAGAACCCGGAGGCATATCGACTGATCTTCGAATTGTCGCAGCCAGACGACGGCGTGTATCCGGCGCTGGATGCGGCCAACGCACGGGGACGTAGCAACATGATCCGCTATGTGGAGACGATGGTTGCAGAAGGCGCATTGGATGCCGACCCCGAATTGCTGGCCTACACATTCTGGGCGGCGCTCCACGGCGTCGTTTCACTGAAGATGGCCGGGAAGCTGAGCGACCGCGCTCCACCGTTTCAAACGATCCGCCGCGATATGGTGCGGCGGATCATTCAGAGTGCGCTGGGGCCAAAGGCAAGACGTTGACCGCGATTCAGGCCGCCAACCGGACGAGCGCAGCACGATATTCGCGGCCGAGTCGTGCAACCAGCTCCGCTGTGGGGACAATTTTGTCGATTGTGCCGATGCCCTGTCCGCAGCCCCAGATGTCGCGCCACGCCTTGGTCCCTTCGACGAGGGCACCAAAGTCCATCTTGGTCGGATCCGAGACGGCTAGGGCATCGGGATCGAGACCGGCGGCAATAATACTCGGCTTCAGGTAGTTGCCATGAACGCCGGTAAACAGGTTGGAGTAAACGATGTCGCTCGCTTCGCTATCGACGATCATCTGCTTGTAACCGGCTTCGGCATTGGCTTCCTCGGTTGCGATGAAGGCTGAACCAATATAGCCGAAATCGGCACCAAGTGCACGGGCAGCAGCTATCGCACCGCCCGTCGAGATCGATCCTGAAAGCGCGAGTGGCCCGTCGAACCATGCGCGAATTTCCTGTACTAAAGCAAATGGCGAGATCGTACCGGCATGGCCCCCGGCGCCGGCAGCAACCGCTACCAACCCGTCGGCACCTTTTTCGATCGCCTTGCGCGCGAATAAATCATCAATCACGTCATGAAAAACGATACCGCCATAACTGTGTATCGCTTCGTTGAGATCTGTTCGTGCGCCAAGCGATGTTATGACCATCGGCACCTGATATTTTACGCACAGCGCTAGATCTTCCTCGAGCCGCTCGTTTGTGCGGTGAACTATCAAATTGACCGCAAATGGAGCGTCTTGATTGGTAAGCTCATTGCGCAGGCGTTTCAGCCAGTCCTCAAAAGTTCCGGACGGCCGCGCGTTTAGTGACGGGAAC
>JBDTLS010000237.1:0-4322 GCA_039934655.1 Sphingobium sp. | reverse complement strand
AGGCGCAACAATCGTGCGATCAACTCGTCCGTCCGTGCATCGAGATCGGCGTCAGGGACGAGAAAATTGATCAGCCCGAACCGCTCGGCGTCGATCGCGTTCATGCGATCGCCAAGCAACGCCAGTTCCATCGCCTTGCGCGGGCCGATCTGGCGCGGGAGCAGGTACGATTCCCCATGGTCTAAGACATGACCCAACTGGACTTGCGGCAAGCTGATCTTCAACGTCTCTGACGCCACCACCAAATCTGCGAGCAGCAGAAACTGCGCCCCCAGACCGATCGCATGGCCCCGCGCGCCGATCACGATTGGTTGGGGCAGATCGCGAAAAGCGCGCATCAGCGGATGCGCGCGCGTTGCCAAACCGTCATAGAAGGCCGCCTTCCGCGTGGCCGCGGGCTGAACGGAGGCATCGGCTATGTCGCCGATGTCACCGCCAGTGCAGAGATTCTTGCCGACATGGCGGATTGCCACGACGCGACACCGCGCATCATCGGCCAACGCGCGGGCGATCGCGGCCATTTCGATGATCATTTCCGGCGTAAAGGCGTTCATCCGTGCCGGACGGTCGATCGTTATAGTGGCCAAGCCATCTGAGTTCTCAAGATGGAGTTCGTTGCTCACTGCGCTTTCCTTTCGATCCTCGCTACAAGTCGCGGTTGGATCCGCCTCTGTATTACGTCGTATGCTGTCCGTGGGCGTGATGGCGCGAGAGCGAGATCACCTCACTGGTCACGGCAGGCATCACGAGCGCATCAGCGCACGGAAACGGTGGGTAGCTTGCCGTCGCGCACCCAATCGCCGAGCACGAACTTCTGGATCTTCCCCGTCGGATTGAGCGGGAAACTGTCCGCCTGACACCAAAGGGCAGGGACCTTGAAACTCGCCAGCCGTTCACGACAGTGCTGATACAACTCCTCGAAGCGCAGTTCGCGACCTTCTGCGGCTTGCACTACCGCAACGAGTATCTCCCCCCATTTGTCGTCGGGGATACCGATCACCGCTGCCTGTGCGACGCTGGGATGCTCGAACAACGTATCCTCCACCTCGCGGGGATAGATGTTGATCCCCCCGCGGATGATCATCTCTTTCAGTCTGCCGGTGATCGATATATAGCCGCGTTCGTCCAACATCCCCAGATCGCCCGACCGGAGCCAGCCGTCGGATGTGAACGCCGCGCGGGTTTCCGCCTCGCGGCCATAATAGCCGAGCATGAGCTGCGAACTCTTGAAGCACAGCTCGCCCATTCCACCCGTAGGCAGCGTGGCGCCGGTTTGCGGATCGCGAATTTCGATCTGCATTCCCGGCAACGCACGGCCGAGGGTGTTGGCCAGTTCGTGCGCGCCGTCGCCGACCGCCGTGTTGGTGACGGGCCCGCCGGCTTCGGTCTGGCCGAAGCAAATCAGCATCCTGCAGCCGATCCGCTCCGTCACGCGCTCCAGCAGGGCGGGCGGCACGGGCGCGGCGCCCGCCACGATGAAATCAATGCTCGACAGATCGTGGTCGGAAAAGTCGGGCTGATCCAGCATCGAAACGACCATGGTCGGCACCAGCAGCATGCCATTGCACCGCTCCGCCTCGATCAATGTCAGTGCAAGGGCGGGATCCCACTCGCGCATCTGCACAAAGGTGCCTTGCTTGGAAAATGTCGCCAGTAGCGACACGGCGGCCCCGCCTATGTGATACATAGGCATGGCATTGAGCCAGACACCATGCAGGGGAAAGCCGCAGCAATTGGCGACGTTGCGCGGAGGATCGATCAGGCCGTGATGCAGAACGGCACCCTTGGGCCTGCCGGTCGTGCCGGACGTGAATTGGATGAGCACCGGATCGCGCGGGCTTACGGGCGGCAGCGGCGTCGAGTTCGCACCACTGGCCAGAAAGGCGTCCCAATCGGAAAATGAAATCAGTGCGAGATCCCTCAGCACGGTGTCACGCACACCCGCCACCATGGCGCCGATATCGTTAGTCCGCCACTCGTCAGCGTGGAACACCGCAGACGCTTCGCAATCCTGCAGAATGCCGGCCAGCTCGGATTGGCGATAAGCGGGATTGACAGGCACCAGGACCATGCCGGCGAGCGCCGTGCCAAATTCGAGGATGACCCATTCCGGGCAGTTCGGCGAGCAAACGGCAATCCTGTCACCCGGCCTGAACCGGCCCAAAAGCGCGCGGGCCGCCTGCTCGGCCTGGTCGAGCAACTCGGCATAGGTCCATCGCTGTCGAAGGGCGGGGTCGGCGACGCCATCGACCATCGCGATGCGGTCCCCGGCTTCAGTCGCGGCCTCCCGCAACAAATCGCCGAGAGTCAGCCTGCGTAATGTCTCGCCAGGCTCAATGTCGCCAGCAGCGATGGCGTGCTGCAAGCCGGATGATCTCGGCTGATCGGCAACATCCTTGGACAACGTCCCTCTCCTGATTCTTTGATTCGAAAGAAATAATAGGGACCAGATACTTTAATGGTCGTCTAAACCTCATCGTCGGCGTTGGCCGATAGCCTTAAATCGGCTGGCAAACCCCCAACCAATCGAAGCCAATCTTGGTCGGCGGCATATTTCAGTGATACGATGCCGACTGTCAATTCGATGAGCGGAAACTACCGCATATCTGGCAGTTCCGTGCCGACCTCGCTCGGTGGCGCGAGTGCTGTTATTCACTCGGTGTGGAGGCTAGTTGAGATATGTCGGAACTGTTCAATATCGCCGGGAAGCGCGTGCTGATTACTGGCGGCGCCCAGGGGCTGGGTTATATGATTGCCGAGGAATTGCTTCGGGGGGGCGCCCATGTGACGATCACCTCGCGGACGGCAGAGGTCAGTCGGGATGCCGCCGACCGCCTTCAGGCCCTCGGAGATTGTACGGGCCTGGTCGCGGATCTATCGCAGGCTGAGGGCGCCGTAGCACTTGCGGATCAGATCAAGTCGCGTGGCCAACCGCTGCACGTGCTAATCAACAATGCCGGCAAGGCTGCGGGCGGATCGATAGAAAAGCTCGACGACAAGAGCTGGCCTGACCTTATGTCGATCAACGTCCAGTCGCCATTCACGCTAGTGCGCGAACTGCTACCGGTGCTCCGCGTGACAGCGACGCAGGACGATCCGGGCAGGATCATCAACCTGGGCTCTTTCGTCGGCCATGCCGTGCCATTGCGGCCCAGCTTCTCCTACGGGGCGAGCAAGGCGGCGATGCACCATCTGACACGGATGCTGGCCGCGGAACTGGCCTCGTCGCACATCACCGTCAACGCGATCGCGCCTGGATATTTTTCGACGCGAATGACTGCTGCGATCGACAAGGCGCATATGGACGAAATCCCGAGCATCGTTCCGCTCGGTCGCCTTGGCAGGCCTGCCGATATCGCCGGGGCGTGTGTTTATCTCTGCTCCAACGCCGGGGCTTATTTGACCGGCGTCATCCTTCCCGTCGACGGCGGACTGAGCGCGGCCCGCTGATTGAATCGAGCGTCCTTCGCCGGGCGGGCGGGATCGATCGCCTAACCGGCAGGGACAGGAAAACCACCAAAGACCAGGAGATATGCCATGAACAAGACCGATGCGGACACGTCGCTAACCTATGTCGAGCGGCGCGGTCCGATCGAGATCATCACGCTCAATCGCCCCGAGGCCTTGAACGCAATGAGCCCCGAACTTGCCGACGAGCTCGCAACGTATTTTCAGGGCCTTCAGAACCGGCGGGACGTGCGCGTGGTCCTCTTGCGGGCAGAGGGACGCGCGTTTTGCGCGGGCGGAGACTTGGACTCTCCTGCCTTCGCCGCGCCCGGACCGGGGCGGGTTCAGCGCCAGTATGACATCCAGATCCGTTACTCCAACGTCATCCGCGGCATGCGCAGCTGTCCGCAGCCAATCATCGGTCTCATTCAAGGGCCGGCAGCAGGCGCCGGCTTCTCGGTCGCGCTGGCTTGTGATGTGCGCTATTGTACGCCGCAGGCGAAGTTCAACGCCGCCTATATCCGGATCGGCGTCGGCGGAACCGACATGGGTTCGGGCTATTTCCTGCCCAAACTTGTCGGCCTTTCGGTCGCGTCCGAATTTCTTCTCACCGGTCGCTTCATTTTGCCTGCGCGTGCGCTGGCCACTGGGCTGGTGAGCGAGGTCGTCGAGGCTGATGCACTGCTCGATAAGGGTCTCGAACTCGCCAACGACATGCTCAAGACAGCGCCGATGGGGCTGCGAATGACCAAGGAGTCGATTAACGCGCAGGCTCAACTCGGCAGCATCGAAGCGGCTTTGGCGCTTGAGGACCGGCAGCAGATCCTCTTGATGGAGACGGCCGATCACCGCGAGGCAATCGCGGCATTCAAGGA
>JBDTLS010000236.1:0-4330 GCA_039934655.1 Sphingobium sp. | reverse complement strand
AGCACCGGCTCGACCGCGCGAACCACAAACGGCAGGCCGATAAAGGCCAACGCCACCACGATGCCTTGCGGGCGATAGGCGATCGGGACACCCATCGGTTCCAATATACTGCCGATCCAGCCGGTGTTCGCGTAAATCGCGGTCAGCGCGATGCCCGCCACGGCGGTCGGCAGGGCAAAGGGCAGATCAACCGCCGCCGAGAGCAGCCGGCGTCCGGGAAACTCAAAGCGCACCAGCACCCATGCGATCAGCAGCCCGAAGACAGCATTAATGGCGGTGGCCGCCGCCGATGCGCCAAAAGTCACGCGATAGGCAGCAAGCGCGCGCTCGGAAAACGCGGCGCTCAGAAAATGCTCCCATCCGTCTCCGAACGACCGGATAAACACGGCGGTAATCGGTATCAGGACAATGGCGCTGACCCAGAATATGGTCAGACCAACACTCAATGAAAAACCGGGCAATGCCGATCTACATTTCACAATGCTTTCCCCTTCATTGTGTGATGCATCGTATCAAGCGCCTAAGCACGTTGGTGGCTCGCCTGCCTACCCTCTTGCAAAATGGGGATGGGCGGACGAGCGAGTGTGTAGTTAGAGTCTGCGTGTGACGTAGACGGTCTGTCATCAGAAATCCACTTGCAGGCGGGTGGCGAAGACATCGCCCTTGGCGGTGCCCACTGCGCCAGACGCGGTGAGCGGTGATCTGGTGCCGGTGAAGCGGATATAGTTGAACGCCGCTCGGAAGTTGGGGTTCAGATACCAGTTGAGCGCGCTGATATAGCTATGGGCTTTGCGTCCGCCCAGTGCAGGCGTGGCGGCGATGGAATTGTCATCCAGATCAAGCTGGTCATAACGCGCCGCCAGTTCGAATGCGCCCCAATGGCCCGATGATGGTTCAAAATTGTTGAATGGTTTGAGCCGATCGACAACGCCGTTCTTGAAGCTACGCGATTCGCCGGTCAAGAAGAAGCTGCCGAAGACGTTGAAACCGCTGAAGTTGAGCGTGCTGGAGGTTGCGACGCTGGCGGTGGTATAGCGATCAAGCGCCAGATGGCCATATTCGCCCTGTACAGAGATTGGACCATAGACGCCCGCAGCTTCAAAGCCATAATAGTTGCCAGATTTGACGCCAGTTGGCCCGACCGCGGGTGCTGTACCTGGTACGGCGACAGAAACAAGCAAACCGCCATCAACGCGTGAATTGGGGCGATCCGAGATTGTTACTGCGTGACCCGGCAAATGCGACACATGGTAGCCAGATGCACCCAGATGCAGGACGCGCCCGGTATCGAGGATAGGATCCCATGTTACACGTCCGTTAAAGCTGTAAGGCTCGTCGCGGGTGCTGGCATTACGCGTAACTGTTTCCGCGCCACCGAATACGCCGACCTGCGCGTTGAGCTTGTCGGTATTGTACGCGAGCGACAGGCCTATGCGGCGTTCTGCCCCCACTGCGCCAAAGGCATTGCTGCCCAGCGAGCGTTCCAGAAAGGTGTTGTACGCGTCGGAGGTATTGGCTTCCAGCCCATAGGGCGCTTTGTGCTGACCGGCAGTGACCGACAGTTTCGGGTTGATGACGTAAGAGACATATGCGTCGAGCAGGTTGACCTTGCCCTTGAGATATTCCGCGTCGAGACGCCATTTGAACTTTTTATACGCGGTGCCTTCAAAACCGAAACGACCACGGCGAATGTCGGTGCCGCTGCTGTAAGCATAGCCACCCCGGCGTTCGTTATAGGCGGCATAGTCGACTTGCAGCATCCCGCGCGGCTTGAACGTGAAATTATCGTTCACGTTGGAAAAGGTCGGCGCAGTTGCCATTTGCACACCCTTGGCTGCGCGGACTTCGGCGCTTTCTACGCGCGACTGGGTTTGCGCCGCCGCTGCTTCGAGCTGGGCGTTGCGTGCCTCAAGCTGCTTGATGCGTGCATCGAGCGCGTTGAAGCGGTCCTCAAGCGGATTGCCGGTGCTGGGCGGCGGGGCCGCTGCGTCGGTCGCGTCGTTCGCCGGTACCAGAGTATCAAGCGGTGACGTCTGATCGGGCGCGGTCGTTTGGGCAAGTACAGGCTGGACAAGCGCGCATAGCGCGATCGATGCCAAGTATATGGCAGATTTCATTATTATTCTCCCTGTTGCGTAACCGCATATCCCATGCGGATATCACAGTGATTATTTAAGCGGTAGGATGTGGTTTGGGCGCCACCCGGTCGGGGTCAATGAGGGGAAAGTCCCCGCCGGGCGGCATAAGATCGAGTTGGATTTAACGCTTCGCGGCCTCGAACACCTGATCGAACAGGCCGCCGTCGTTAAAGAATGTTGCCTGCGCCTTGACCCAACCGCCGAAATTGCGATCGATCGTGAACAGCGTGATATTGCGGAACTGGCCGGAATATTTCGCCGCTACCTGCGCATTGCGGGGCCGGTAATAATTGCGGGCAATGATCTCCTGGGCCTCCGGGGTGTACAGGTAATTGAGATAGACGGTGGCGGCCGTGCGTGTGCCCTTTTTGGCGACGTTCCTGTCGACCACCGCGACCGGTGGTTCGGCCAGAATCGAGATCGACGGCGTCACGACTTCAAACTGGCCGCGACCCAGCTTCTGCGTGGCGAGCAGAGCTTCGTTTTCCCAAGCGATCAGTACATCGCCCTGTCCGCGCTGAACAAAAGTGGTGGTTGAGCCGCGCGCACCGCTGTCCAGCACCGGCACGTTATGGAAAATTTTGGTGACGAATTCCTTGGCCTTCTGGCCCGAACCATAAGTTTTCTGGCCATAGCTCCACGCCGCAAGGAAGTTCCAGCGCGCGCCGCCGCTGGTCTTGGGATTGGCGGTAATGACCGAAACGCCGGGCTTGACGAGATCATCCCAGTCCTGAATCTTCTTGGGGTTGCCCTTGCGGACCAGAAACACGATGGTGGAATAATAAGGCGTTGATGCGTTCGGCAATTCTGTGCGCCAGCCAGGGCTGATCAGCCCGCGCTGCGCAATCGCGTCAATGTCATAGCCGAGCGCCAGTGTCACGACATCGGCCTGCAAACCGTCGATTACCGAGCGCGCCTGTTTGCCAGATCCGCCGTGGCTCTGGCGGATGGTAATGTCCTGCCCGGTCTTGCCTTTCCAATATTTCGCGAAGGAAATGTTCACCGCTTCATAGAGTTCCCGTGTCGGGTCATAGGATACGTTGAGCAGCTGTACGGGCGCAGCCCGCGCCGCGACGAGTGGCAACGCAATGCTGCCCAGCGCAGAAAAAGCAGCTAATTTCAAAAATTTACGACGCATTGGCTGTCCCTGTAATTTTTAATTGGTCGGGTCGAATTGCTTGGCTGGATTAAAATAAGTCTATTTTAATGATAGACAATATCCAATCACTCAACTCGTCGTAAATTTATATCTCTTCAACTTAAGTAGAGAATTGACGGGCGCTTTCCTGCCCACGGTTCGTATAACGTGTCTGGGACGAAATCGATCCCGATGCCGCGCGACATCCTGCACCGGCAGGCGAGACAGGCGCTGCCGGTCGGAACGTACGATCCGATGAGGTGGAAACCGGCGCTGATTAGAGCATTTTCCAGTCAGGGGGAATCACCTGACGACCCAGAAAACGCGGTAAAACAAACCGCTCTAATCGTGCGGGCGTAGGCTCCTGTTGAGCGTATCGACCACTTCAGCGATGGGTTCGGTGACTGTGACGCTCCGGCCCTCGCCAAACCGAATGCGGGTGCCATCCGTGACGGATGATATGAAGGTCACCTGACTGGCGTTTACGGCAGTTTCGACCCTATCCGTACCTATGAAAATCACCATCATGACACCTCTCCCGATTATATCGACCATATCGTACCAAGCCGACCCATATATACCAGTCGGAAGATCAGGACGGCGGCAAAATACTTGTTCCTTGATGGGGCAGTTATCTTGAAACGAGTGGTTCTGCGGAACTTAAGATCATCACGTTTGTAAAGAAGATGGCAGGGTAGCGGATGCGACGACGTGACCGGACGATCGTGGTCCCTGCACATAACGGAGAGCGCCATGTCCCACCATGTTTACAAGGTCATCGAAATCGTTGGCACGTCAGCCAAGAGCATTGAAGACGCAATCGAGCGCGGCATCAACAAGGCCGAAAAGAGCCTCCGGCATTTGGGATGGTTCGAAGTCGTAAACACCCGCGGCCATATTGAGGAAGGCAAGATCGCGCATTATCAGGTGACGCTGAAGGTGGGACTGCGTCTGGAAGATGAAGAGTGATCATCGGTGCCTGCCACCGATGATGAGCGGTTATACCAAGACCTGTGGAATCTGACTCGTTGGGGCTTTCGTAAGAAGCTATATT
>JBDTLS010000235.1:0-4357 GCA_039934655.1 Sphingobium sp. | reverse complement strand
AAGGCCAAGGATATTCAGGCCGAAGACATCATGTCTTGCTGCGAGCTGATGCTGTCGATCTTCATCCGCGATCCGCAGTTCCAGAGCCAGACCAAGGACCGGCTGACCAGCCCCGAAGCCGCCCGCATGGTCGAAGCGGCGGTCCGCGACCATTTCGACCATTTCCTCGCCGATAATATGGATCGCGGCAAGGCGCTGCTAAGCTATGTCATCGACCGGATGGATGAGCGCATGTCGCGCCGCGCCGAAAAGGAGCTCAAGCGCAAGACCGCGACGTCCGGTCGCAAGCTGCGCCTTCCCGGCAAGCTGACCGATTGCTCATCGGGCGATCCGGCGGGAACGGAGATTTTCATTGTCGAGGGCGACAGCGCGGGCGGTTCCGCCAAGCAGGCGCGCGACCGCAAGACGCAGGCGATTTTGCCGATCCGGGGTAAAATCCTCAATGTCGCGTCGGCGACTTCGGCCAAAATCCTCGCTAACAGCGAGATCGCCGACCTGATCCAGGCGATCGGATGTGGGACACGCAAGGACTGCAACCCCGACAATATCCGCTATGAGCGCATCGTCATCATGACCGATGCCGACGTCGATGGCGCGCATATCGCCACGCTGCTGATGACATTCTTCTTTCAGGAAATGCCGGAACTGGTGCGGCGCGGTCACCTGTTCCTCGCGCAACCGCCGCTCTATCGGCTCGTCGCGGGCGGCAAGAGCCTCTATGCGCGTGATGATGCCCACCGCATCGAATTGCTGGAGAAGGAATTCAAGGGCAAAAAGGTCGAGGTCAGTCGTTTCAAAGGCCTGGGCGAAATGAACCCGATGCAATTGCGCGAAACGACGATGGACCCGAAAACGCGCGGGATGATTCGCATCACTTTGCCGCAGGAGCATGAGGAGCGCATGGGCGTGCGCGATCTGGTTGATCGCCTCATGGGCACCAATCCTGCGCACCGCTATGCCTTTATTCAGGAAAATGCCGCCGCGATCGATGAGGACATGATCGACGCCTAGAACAGCCCGGCACAACATTTTCGTTGATAACGATAATAATTCGCATTATTGATCTCTCAAATTAGGGGGAATCAATGCGAATTTTATGGTTGGCTGCTCTGCTTGCAGCCCTTTCAACACCGGCCCTGTCGACATCGGCCCTGGCTGCACCGGGCGCCGGCGAAAAAGTATATGGCGCCACCGTCGAACCCGACGTTACCGAAATTGAAACCCGTTATGGGCGCCTGACGGGTGATACCGCCGATGGCGAAGATGCGCTCGCTATCGAATTGGCACACGGCTTCGGTGACAAATTCTATGGCGCGGTGGATGTTGAAACCGAGCGGACACCATCCGGTAGCCGCAAGGTCGAAGCTATTGCAGTGGAAGCCATTGTTCCCATCGCCCATATCGACGCGCTCGCACTCGATGTCGCGCTATATGGGGAATATGCCGCGGTTCGTCATGGACCCGATGCACTGGAAACCAAATTGCTGTTGCAACATCGGCGCGGAGGCTTTGACGGGCGATTAAACCTGGTTGCGGAGCGGTCCCTTCAAAGCGGCGCACCGGTTGAATTTGGCTATGCGGCCTCGGTCGATTGGCAGGCGTTCGGGGAATTTCGCTTGGGCGCGCAGGCGTTCGGCAATCTCGGCAGCAGCCGCGACTTTCTGCCGCGCGAAGAACATTTCGCCGGGCCTATGGTCAAAACCGAAATTGAGCATCTCCCCGCCAAAGGCGAACTGGAAATCGAAGCCGGGTATTTATTTGCCTTGGGTTCCGCGCGCGATCAAACCAATGGCCAGCTCCGACTGGTGCTGGAATATGAATTCCACTTCTGAAATCTCGCCGATGCGGAAATTAACTAACACCATTAAGTAATGCCTGTGAGAAAAGACATAATCCCGAATCCGCTCACCACAAAATAGCTGACAGTGAACAGATTATTAGGATAGTAACTTTACAGATATCGAATCGATGGGGAAGATCGGTCGATTTCACGCGGGCCGCAGACACGGCGCCCTGTCGGGCGTCAAAGAGTTAAGTCTGCCGGTGTGCTAGGGGCATTACAATGAAGATCATGGTTGCAGGCGGAGCAGGGTTTATCGGGTCGCATTTATGTGACCACCTGCTTGGCCAAGGACATGAGGTCTGGTGCCTCGATAATTTGCAGACCGGATCGGAATCGAATCTTGCGGGTGCGCAGACCAATCCGCTGTTTCATTTCATCCGGGGCGACATCCGCGACGAGCTGCCCGATATCGACGTCGACCAGATTTACAACATGGCGTGCCCGGCGGCACCCCGCCATTATCAAGCCGATCCGATTGGTACCTTGCGTACCAACGTCATCGGCACGCTCAATGTCCTTGAGTATTGCCACAAGCGCGGCGCGCGTATGCTGCAAGCGTCGACCAGCGAAGTGTATGGCGATCCGAATGTCCATCCGCAGCCCGAGGAATATGTCGGCGCGGTAAACTGCACGGGCATTCGCGCCTGTTACGATGAAGGCAAGCGCGCAGCCGAAGCGGCCTGTTTCGACTACAATCGCGAACATCAGGTGGAAATCCGCGTCGCGCGCCTGTTCAACACATATGGCCCACGCATGAGCGTTGGCGACGGCCGTGTGATCCCGAACTTCGTTAATCAGGCGATTGCCGGCAATCCGTTGACCGTCTATGGCGCGGGGTCACAGACCCGCTCGTTCTGCTACATCGACGACATGATCGATGCGCTGGTGCGGTTGATGAACGCGCCGGGAAGCTGTGTCGGCCCGATTAATCTGGGCAATCCGGTTGAATTTACCGTGCGCGAACTCGCGACATTGGTGGTCGACAAAACCGAATCGACTTCGATGATGGTCTATGAAGACCTTCCCGCCGATGATCCACGCATCCGCCGCCCCGACATCACCCGCGCCACGACGATATTGGGATGGAATCCGGTCGTGATGCTCAATGAAGGCCTTGACCAGACCATTGCCTGGTATCGCAGCCGTTTGCAAAGCGCGCCGTCCAAGGGCCGCGTCGTGGGCAAGAACGGGCGCCCGACCCTCGCCATCATCGGCGGCGGACCAGCCGGACTTACCGCCGGGTACAGCATGCAAAAATACAGCAAGGATTATGACGTCGTCATCCTTGAAGAGACAGATCGGGTCGGCGGCATTTCCCGCACCGAAAGCTACAAGGGCTATCGCTTCGATATCGGCGGCCATCGCTTCACGACGCAGGTCAAGCAGGTCGAGGCAATGTGGCATGAAGTGCTGCCCAATGATCTGCTGCATCATAAACAGCAGATTCGGATTTTCTATCGCGGGAAATATTATGATTACCCGCTCAAGCTATCCAACGCCTTTTCCAACCTCGGTATCTATGAATCCTTCCGCATTCTGCTGAGTTACGGCAAGTGGAAGCTGCGCCCTTACGCCGAAGAAACGAATTTCGAGCAATGGATCACCAACCGTTTCGGCGCACGCCTGTTCTATCATTTCTTCAAATCCTACACCGAGAAGGTGTGGGGGATGCCGGGCACATCCATCCGCGCCGACTGGGCTGCGCAGCGCATCAGCAATATGTCGCTGCGCAAGGCGGTATGGAAGGCGTTTTCCGGCAGCAAGGACACCGAAAAGCAGGACGAGACATTTGAATATCCGCGTCTTGGTCCCGGCATGATGTGGGAAGCGGTGCGCGACGACATCACCGAAAAGGGTGGCGGAATCCGCATGAATTCGTCCGTCACGCGCATATTGCGCGAGGATGGCATGATCCGTGCCATCGAAGTGACCGATAAAACCGGCGGGGCGAATGGCTCTTATCGACTGGAAGCAGACCAGTTCATCTCCTCCATGCCGATCACACAGCTCATCAGTTCGATGGTGCCACCCGCCCCACCCGCAGTTCAGGCGGCGGCGCGGCGCCTCAAATATCGCGACTTCGTCGTCGTCACGCTCATTCTCAACGGCAAGGATCTGTTTCCGGACAACTGGGTCTATATTCACAACCCGAATGTACAAGTCGGCCGCATCCAGAATTATCGGTCGTGGTCGGATGCGCTGGTGCCAGACACCGACAAAACCAGCATCGGCATGGGTTATTTTTGTCAGGAAGGCGACGAGATCTGGAATTCAGACGAGAAAACCCTCGTCGCTCTGGCCGCGCGTGAACTCGAAGTGCTCGGCCTTGCCAAGGCATCGGATGTGATCGACGGCACGATCATCCGCCAGCCCAAGGCATTCCCTGTTTATGACAATGAATATCAGCAGGCGCTGAGCATGATCCGGGGTTGGCTCGCCGATTTTGGCAATCTGCAACTCGTCGGCCGCAACGGTATGCACCGTAATAATAATCAGGACCATTCCATGCTGACC
>JBDTLS010000234.1:0-4368 GCA_039934655.1 Sphingobium sp. | reverse complement strand
CGCCATAACGCGCGCGATAGAGTTTCAGTCGGTTCAGAAGGCCACCAGGCGTGGGCGTGGGCAGCGAGAAGGGCAGGGAAGGATTCGGCATATTCAACAGACTAGGGTCGGTTGGATCGAACGCAAGCGTTCAAAGCCTCAACACTACCGACTTGCTTCCCGCCGGGAACGTGCTGCTACGCTGGCGGCCGCCTCTCTGCCGCGGCGGATGGGATAATGGCCGCCGAGTCAGTGGCGTCGCAGTTGTTCCGAAGATTTCACTAATATTCAAATGGTTGGGATCAAATGTACAATGTTCTGTACATACCGGAAACTGTCAGGACCCGCATGACATTCCCAACAAAGCCCGAAGCGCGCGCACCTGGTTGTGCGAGGCGATCGTTCGCAGTTTGAATCCGGTGATCGTCGTCCCATAGCGCACGCGAACGAGCGACCTTGATTCAACTCATGTCCGCGCGGGCGTATCTCCCCTGCATTATCAGGAGGTACGCGTGGCAGGTATCAGCTCGAACATTCAAGACGGCCCTTACAACGGAGACGGCATTCAAACCGTCTTCCCGTTCAGTTTCTGGATCGCGACCAAGGATGAGATTACGGTCGAGATGGACGGCCAGGCCGTTTTGTCCAATTTTTACCGGGTCACATTTAACGACGATGGCGGCGCCGTCACCTTCCTGACTCCGCCGGCACCGAATGCGCAGATCCTGCTTCGATCAAATCCCGATTATCGCCAGGCGAGCAGCTTCGAGAATGAGGGAGCCTATAACCTCGCCACGGTCAACCTGATCAACAAGCGGGCAGCGATCCGCGATCTGGTGCTCAAGGGGAGGCTGGATTCGATCAACCCGGAAGCGTCGGCTGAGGCTGCCGCTTCGGCGCTCTTTGCCGCAACTCAGGCGACGCATGCCGCTGGCTCCGCCCTGGAGGCGCAAAACGCGTCCACAGCCCTTGCGAGCGCGACGGCGACCTTCGGGGTTTACAAGGCCGCGGGGTCCTCGTTCGTGCCGCAGGGCGCGGTGGCCTTCACGCTCGCGCCCGGTTCGGGGGGAACGAACGGCCTGAATATCGCGGCGACCTTTTCGGGCGGAAACTATCTCGGCAACCCGACGATCCTGTTCGACATCGTCGGCGGGGCCGTGACGAACGTTCGCCTGACGGACCCCGGACTATATTTCGGCGCTGCGATTTCCGCGCCAACCGTCATTCTGCCCGGCGCGGCCGGCGGGGCGACGCTGACCCTGACCAACGGGTCCCGCATCGGGCTCAACTCGGGCTATTGGGCGCAGTCAGCGGACGGCAATACGCTCGATCGCTACAAGAATGTGGGAGGCGTGGCGACCGCTGATCCGTCGATCGCCTCCATACCTACCTCAGTGGCGCTGGCTGCGGCGCTGGCGGCGACGGCCACGGTCTACGCGACTGGCCGTCTCGCGGATGACACCTTCGTCGGAGCGCGCGCAGCCGCCATTTTGCCGGCCGCGCAGGCGGCGACTGTCAGCGGGACGCACTTCACGCTGACCACCAGTGGCGCCAACATCCCGGTAACTATTACCGGCGATCAGCTAGGCGACACAACAACGACTGTTACAGCGTCCCTGCAAATCGTTTCGGGAAGCGCAGGCACAGCTTTCACGTTCGCGATCGGGCGCTGGTACAACAGCGCCGGAGCGCAGATCGGGACGGACGTTGCCCTTGCCAGAACAGCGACTGAAATATCTTTCACCGGCATACAGCCAACGGGTGCCCGTAGCCTGCAGTTTGCGGTTGTCCCGCCAGCCACGACAGTGTGCCGGTTCCTCACTTATCAATTCGGGCGCCCCGCTCGGCCGACAACCGACCCATGGTATTTGTCTTTGCTAGGATCCGGCATTGAGCAGAACGATCCAACACCAATCCCTTACATTGCTGACGGCGCCAATTGGAACCCGATCAGGGGACGCTACACCGTGCAGGCGGCTTCATTCGACTATTTTCAGATTTCGGTCCCAAGTGGCGTGAATGATGGCGACGTGCTGTGGGTGTTGTTCGACAGCCCGCTGGAGCCGGGTGTCTGGCTTCAATATGTCACCGCGGTTTTTGGAAGCTCCGGGGGCAACGGCGGCAACCAGTATCAGCCCCAGGTGCTGCACGTCAGGGGCAATCGTTATGCGGTGGCGCTGTATGTCCAATCCGCCGGCGGCGGCGCCTTTTACGGCCCGCGTTGGACTTACTATAACCCGGGCGCAGCCACGTATTTTGAGAATATCAAGCTCTATGTCGGCCCGAATCCACCCTTTATGGAGACGGTTCCGGCGATCGCCCTGAAGCGTATTCGCGATGAAGTCGAAAGCGCTCGGATCAAGCCGCTCATCACGCTGGCTGACGATAGCTGCGGGATCAGTTCCACGCCGCACTTCCTGCCCGACCCAGGCCAGGATCTAGCCAAATTTTTCGGCGTGAGTGCGAAATTCCAGAATTTCGCGACGCCGGGCAACACGCTAGCGCAATCGTGCTCCACGGTCGGCTTACTGCCTATCCATGTCAGTGTTTCTGGCGGCGTGATCCCCCCATCGACCAACCCCGTTTCGATCACGGCATGGAATTATGATCCGATCACGGCCCTTTCCGCGACCAACCCGGAATATGATGGCTACGCCTATCTGTGCGGCGTGCTCGGGCTCATCACCGCTGGAGGCTATTCAGGTGTCACGCCCACCAGCCTGTTCTTCACGCCCGTTAACGCGCCGACATGGCCGATCAAGGTTCCTGCCGGATCAAAGCTGATCCTGCGCGCATCGCGCAAGCGCAAGGGCGGGCTAACGCTATTCCCGCTCTCGTCCGTCAATGGCATCGGCGGCGGATTCGCGACTGCGGTGGCGCTGGCGGATGTGGTGTTTGCCGCGAATGACCCCGCCACAATCGCAGGGTTCGTTGGCTTGACACCATCGCCGTATGATACCGGAGCGCCCCATCTCGCGGCGTTCGTCGGCAAGTCATATTACGGCCGGCTCTATAATCCGAATGTCATGTCGGCCGCGACCGTCGCAGAAGCGCAAATGCTGTTCGGATGGAATTGGACAGGGACTGAAAACGCCGACTGGCTCGCCGGCAACATCGGCATTCCTGGCTCGATGCGCTATTCAGGCGACGGCTTCCACCCGACCACCGATGTCGCCGCCTATGTGCTCGCGAAGAATCATTTCATCAGCGCGCCGGTAACGGCGTACCTTGAGGCGTGGTCGTGATCCGGCAAGCTATTCCGCTCGCGCACCTCGCTTCGCGAGCTCGGCTTTCAATATCGCCGCCATCTCTGGGTCCGACGCGCTCACCATCTCGCGCAGGCGGGCATCCGAGTACGCGTGGCGATCGGCAAAGCGCGAAGCCCATGTTGCCCGCTCGCTATCGGTCATGGGGGTCTGGAGCAGGATCGACGCCGCAAACAGGCACACCATGCCGATTGCAACAGCCGGCCAGAGCAAGCCGTGTCGCGCACTGGAAAATCTCGCCATGCCCCAGCCCCCTTTTTGAAAAGTTCATCGAATACGCGCTTCTCGCACTTGCGATGCCGCCTTCCGCGTCTTTTCAGTCAGCCCACCTCGTTTGCAGTTATCACTACGGCCTAGCGATTCGTCTAGTGGCCCGCCAGAAACCTCAACTCGCCATCGGCGAGATCGGTGCGGACGGCGATGAAGTTCGCCTGCATGAAATTATCGACCGTCGGCGTATAGTCGAAATACTCTACCCTGTTCCGGAGCAGTCGTCCGATGCGCATCCGGGGCGACAGTTCGGCGAAGAAATCCTTCAGGAATGTTCGGGAGTAAATCGCCATGAAATTATACTCGAACTGAATGACGTCTATCGCGCCGCGATCCAGCATGCCGCGAAAGCCCTGGATGGTCTTCAGGTCGTGCCCCTCGGTATCGACCTTCAGGAAGCGGATATGGTCGATACCATATTCGGCGCAGATATCGTCGCCGGTGCGGAGCTCGATCTCGACTGGCTTGTCATCCCTCTCGAGTTCCTCGCCGAATGTTTCGAGGGACGAGAAATGGAGGTTATCGGGCGTGTAGTTGATCTGGGCACGCCCGCGCTGGTCAGAAAGCGCGAATTCGAGTATCTCGGCGCGGGTTCCGGCCAGGGCCAGCCTGAGCTTGTCGAGGACGGCCGGGACCGGCTCGAAGGCGAGCAGCCGGGCATTGGCTGCGCTCGCGAGAACGACCTTGCTCCACTCGCCCTCATTCGCGCCGACGTCGAAGAACACAGAGTTCTCCAACGGCGCCTTGCGGGCAATGGCTTCGATGATCCATCGTTCGCCGTTGATGTTGAGGTCAGCCTCGACATTGCTCCACGCCATCACATAGCGTCGGCTGAATTTGTAAAGCGGGCCGC
>JBDTLS010000233.1:0-4401 GCA_039934655.1 Sphingobium sp. | reverse complement strand
GATTGTCGATCCAGTTGCTCCAGTCGCGCAAATACCAGACGCCGCCGGCCATGACGATCGGCACATGGTCGGGAATGCCGCCCTCGCGCATGGTGTCACGCAAGGCTTTGACGCGCGGATAGGGGTCTTCGGGTTTCAGCGGATCTTCGGCGTTCGACAGGCCATTGTGCCCGCCTGCCAGCCAGGGATCTTCATAGACCACCGCCGCCAGCCATTCCGCAGCCTTGGAATAGGCGCGCTTCCACAGCGCCCGAAAGGCGCGTGCCGAACTGATGATCGGCAGATAGCTGACCTCGTAAGACGCCGCGATTTCCGACAGCTTGTATGGCATACCGGCGCCGCAGGTCACGCCCGCGACCATGCCGCGTGTGCGTTCCAGAACGCCATGCAACACCCGCTGCGCGCCGCCCATTTCCCACAATACGTTGATGTTGATTGCGCCTTTGCCGCCCGCAATTTCAAACGCGCGCTTCACCTGCTCGACGGCGCCCTCGATCGCGTATGCGACCAGTTCTTCGTGCCGGTCCCGGCGGGTGCGGCCGGAATAGATTTGGGGGATCAGATTGCCCATCGTGTCATAGCTGTCGGCATTGACCGCCGAAATGGTGCCGATGCCGCCAGCGGCCGCCCATGCACCCGAACTGCTATGGTTGGAAACGGCAACGCCCTTGCCACCTTCCACCAGCGGCCAAACCTCTTGGCCACCATATATAATGGGCTTTAACCCCTTGAACACTAGACAGGCTCCCGCGTAATTCCGTCCGCCATCGGCAGAGTGACCGCCGCCTATAGCAAGTTTTCGACGCTTGACATGCTAAATTTACCATTGTTGCACGTCAGATGCCAGAGCTCCTTCAAAACGGCATGTTTAGCGCGTCTGCATACAGATTCTCATAGCATTTGATCATATTGCTTTCGGCATAGTCGGCTTGCGCACGTTGCCGGTTTGCTGCGCCAAGCGCCGTTCGCAAGGCCGCATTCTCCGCCAGATGCAACAGCGCCTGCGTCAGGGCAGATTCATCGTCGCGCGGAACGACAAACGCGCGATTCTCCTGCGCCACCATCGCGCGAACATCGCCCACGTCGGTCGATACCACCGGCAGGCCCGCCGCCATCGCCTCGACCAACGAAATCGGGAACTGCTCACTGTCGGATGACAGCGCGAAAATATCAAACGCGCCGACAAATCGCCACGGTTCGCCCATGAAACCGGCGAGGTGCAGATCGACGCCGTGCGCGCTTGCTTCCTGGGCGATGGCGTCACGTTCCGGCCCTTCGCCCACGATCACCAGTTGCAGCCGATCCTTGAGCGGCGCGATTGCGCGCACCAGACGCGGCAGGTTCTTGACCGCGCGCAACCCCGCCAATGTCCCCACCAGCAGCTTGGCAGGATCGCGCACAAGGCCGGGAATTGCGTCTGCGGCCACCGGAGATGCGTAGGCGGTAACGTCAATGCCGTTCGGGATTAAACGAACCTTGGCGTCACGCTGATACCAGACATCCCGCGCAATGTCGTGCAGCCGCGTCGATGGCACCACAAGCGCATGGGCACTGCCCAGTGCAATACGGCGGAAATAATTGCGTTTAAGCTTAAGGCCGTCCGCCTCGTCAGCGTTAAAGCCATCCTCATGATGGATAAGCACAGGCAAACGCATTAGCGGCGAAAAAATCCGGTGCGCCATCACCGCGTCCATCGCCCCCCAGTTATAGGTCAGCACCAGATCGAACCGCGCCATATAGCGCGCCAGCCGCCCATAACGCCCCGGTGCGGGCCAGCCTTGCAATGACGGTGCATCGGCGGGGAAATGGCATTCCACTGCGGGGTTAATCTGCGCACGAGCGCCCATCGCATCGGGTTGCGCGCTCAGGATCGTGTGCTCCAGCCGCCCGTCCCAATGATTCATCAGGCGAACGGCGCGCGCTTCCTTGCCGCCCAGGTCGAATGTGCTGTGCGCGTGCAGGATATGCGGTCGTTTCCGACGCGGGCTATCCGCCATGCGCCAGAACCCGTGACAGCAGGCGGTCGATACCCGCCGCCGCTTCTGCTTCACTTAAGGTCGGGGCATGGCCGACGCGCGGAACCGTCACCAACTCTGCCTGCGCGCCGATGTTCGCCACCATGCGCTGCGCGGTTGCGGCGCTCAGCAGATCGGACAGCGCGCCGCGCACGATCAGCGTCGGTAAATTTTTGAAACTCGCCATGACCGGCCACAGGTCAACCCCCGCTTCCCCGCCGGGAAGGCGCAGCGGTTCGGCAACGCGCATGTCATAATCAAGCACCAGCCGCCCGTTGTTGTTCAGGCGATACAGGCGCTTGGCCATTTCCAGCCAGTCCTCCAGCCCGTAATCGGGGTAGCTCCCACTCTGGCTCTCCGCGAGGGCGCGCGCCGCGTGGACCCAAGTAGGATGGGTGCCGCCCGTCCCGACATAAGTGCGTATGCGGTCCAGCCCTGATTTTTCCAGAGCCGGGCCGACATCGTTGAACAGCATACCCGCCAGACGATCCGGCCGGGTCGCCGCCATCAGCATTCCGATTATGCCGCCGAGCGACGTGCCGATCACCACGAAGCGTTGCAGGGCAAGATCGGTCAACAGCCGCTCGATATCCTGCACATAGGTCAGCGGCACATAGGTCATCGGATCTTTGGCATAGGCGCTTTCGGCCCGCCCGCGCAGTTCGGGGCAGATGATCCGCCACCGTCCGGCCAGCCGCTCCGCCAATGCCGCAAAGTCACGTGCGTTGCGGGTCAGCCCCGGCAAACACAACAAAGCGGGGCGCGCAGCATATTCCTCATCGGCAGGATAGTCGCGATAATGCAACCGCAAACCGTCATTTGACCACCAATATCCATCCTGAAATGCGGTCATACTTGATCCTTCCCCGGTGCCACCCCCATATTGACGCATGATCATCCGCCCGCAAGCCGCCAAATTCACACCCGCTACCGATATTTTGGCGATACCCGATTTGGGCAATCCGGTCGTGGCCGCCGATTTTCCGCAAACTATCCTGCGTTATCGCAATGACCACTGGGCAGCGAATGTTGGCCTTGATGTCCTCACCGATGCCGAATGGGTCGAGCATTTCGGTCGGTTTGCGCCGCTCGCCGGTTCGTTAGAGCAGCCGTTGGCGCTGCGGTATCACGGGCATCAGTTCCGCGTTTACAATCCCGAGATCGGCGACGGGCGCGGCTTCCTGTTCGCGCAGATGCGCGATGGGCATGGGCGGTTGATGGACCTCGGCACCAAAGGGTCAGGCCAGACGCCTTACAGCCGCTTCGGCGATGGCCGCCTCACCCTGAAAGGCGGGATGCGCGAAATATTGGCGACAGAAATGCTGGAAGCACTGGGCGTCAACACATCCCGCACATTTTCGCTGATCGAAACCGGCGAGGCGCTGGATCGGGGTGACGAGCCGTCGCCAACCCGCTCGTCGGTGCTGGTGCGGCTCAGCCATTCGCATATCCGCATCGGCTCCTTTCAGCGCGCCGCCACTTTGGGGGACGAAGCTCTGTTACACACGCTCGTCGATTATAGCCTGACGCGCCTCTATGATGTGGAACCCGATGCGAATGCGCCCGCGCGGCTGCTCGGCCTTGTCGTGGAACGCACCGCCGATCTCGCCGCCAGTTATATGATCGCCGGGTTCGTGCACGGCGTGCTTAACAGCGACAATATCAACATCACCGGCGAAAGTTTCGATTATGGCCCGTGGCGGTTCACCCCGGAATGGACCCCCGGCTTCACCGCCGCCTATTTCGACCAGCAGGGACTTTACGCTTTCGGTCGGCAGGCCGAAGCGATCCACTGGGATGTCGCGCAACTGGCGATTGCCCTGCGGCAGATATCCGAAGTCGAGCCGCTGGTTGCCCAGTTAGAACGCTTTCCCGATCTCTATGCGACCGCAATGAAGCGCCGGTTCTTGTGGAGGTTGGGGCTGGCAGCCAATAACGCAGGCGCCGAGGGTGACCTGATCGAGGCTTCGGTGCGGGGCATGGTAGAAAGCAACACACCCATCGACCGCTTCTTTTTCGACTGGCGCGGCGGAGCGTTACGAACCGGCGAAGCGGATGCGGGGAGGCAGGATGTCGCGGCCCCAGAAATAGCTGCCCGCGGAGGGCACCCAGAGCATGCCGTCTTTAGGGGGCATCCAACGGTTTACGCCATTCTCCCTGCGGTACAGTTGGATCCCCGCTTCGGCGCCGGAATCCGCCTGGATCATGAGGCCGGGAAAGGCGGTCGACGCGTCCGTGGGCGACTGGGACGAGATGAAGGACGAGATCGCCAGGTCCCACCTACTTTCTATTTTTGTCTCCTGATGCCATTTTCTTTTTCTTTTTTATATTTTTTTTGCAAATTTATTTAGTTTATTGTCTTTTATTATTTTATTTTTTGATCATT
>JBDTLS010000232.1:0-4411 GCA_039934655.1 Sphingobium sp. | reverse complement strand
CAAGTTCCCCGATCACGTCAGCGCCTTTCAGAAACAACGACCACGGCAACTGCTTTTCGAGGGGGCACGCGATGACTACCCTGTCAAAATTATAGACGAGTTCGGCAAGCCGCGACAACATGCGCGGATTTTGCAAGTCAGGCTCCAGCCCTTCGGCGCGCGCATCGATGATATAGCGGTGGCCGCGATCTCCAAATTCCACGCCATCAACAATGAGCAGGTCATCCGTAATCCCGCCATCAAAACGCCGCGTCACAATCGCATGGAAAACATATCGGCAAACGAGCAGCACAGATGCCCCAACGCCCACCGCCACAGTGAATATAAACCGCGACACCACCAAGTCTTCCCGGACAAAAAACCCGAGCATTATCACGAGCAGGATCGCTACAAAGAAAGCACTGAGGGCGCGCCGCAAATTTTCCGACTGGCTGTCGAAAACATGCACGGAATAGGCATTGCGATTAACCGCGATGACGGCGTAAATGGGTGTGACGAGATAGCCGAGACCTGCGCCGGTGGGCGACAGCCATGCCTCCCCCAAAAAGTGCGATGCGAGAAAAAAACTGCTGAAAAGCGCCAAGCAGTCGACCAGCAAAAGTTGTGCGTAAAGGCATATGCGGACGGCCTGCTTTGACCAGCCCACACGCGTTTGACCCTTTGTCAGATCAGGATTTTCGCTCGTGATCAGGCGGCCATTCGCCACATGATACCCCTTTTGAATGATAACAACGCCACCATCCGTCAGGACGGTCCGCTCTTATTTCACTATTTCGCTCCGCTATATTCTAAACACATGGGCAATCAACCTTAACCGGGTACAAGTTGGTTAAATTATACGGCCAACCGACCAAATGCTATATTTTTATATGCACTGCAACATTTGGTCCGTCTATTCATACCCAAAAACAGCCGTACCTCTTGCTTATTTTCGGAAAATGGCCACCAGATCGCGCGGCTGCACCGCAGCAAGATTACCACCGGCTGTGCGGGGAGACTGGCTCGGTTGATCGGGCTCAAAACGGGCCCAGCCATCAGCACCCAGCCGTTCCAACGGCCGATAGCGCACCTTATACTGCATACGCTGCGATCCCTCGACCCAATATCCCAGATAGACATAGGGCAGGCTCGCCTTCTGAGCGCGCAATATATGGTCGATAATGATATAATTGCCCAGACCGCCGCGCGCGTCATCGTCCGGTTCGAAGTAGCTGTAGATCATGGAAAGGCCGTCACCCTGACGGTCGGTCAGGCACGCGCCCACCAGCTTGCCGGGTACGCCGTTGACGGAAGGTTCGCGATACTCGATCACATAGCTGTCGACCGGCGTATGCTCGACCATGTCGGCATAGTCCATTTCGTCCATTTCCGTCATGCCGCCGCCGGGGTGCCGCGCATGAAGGTAACGCTGCAACAGCGCATACTGCTCTTCGGTCGACCAGGGCTTGCACGCCGTGGCGACAAGATCGCTGTTGCGTTTAATGAGCTTGCGCTGCGTGCCATTGGGCCTGAATTCCGACGCGACAACCCGGACGGAAACGCAGGCCACACACTCCGCACAGCTCGGACGATACGCTACGTTCTGGCTGCGGCGAAAACCAATCCGACCCAACGCGTCGTTAAGTTCGCCCGCATGTTCGCCCGATAGTTCCGTGAACACCTTGCGCTCGTTTTTGCCCGGCAAATAGGGGCAAGGGCTCGGGCTGGTTACAAAGAAACGGGGAAAGCGAAATGGGGCAGTCAAGTCACGTTTTCCTGTTCAGCGATTATTATATCTAATGGATGCGACTGATTATGCCGCCCTCTCCACGCAATGAAAAGCAGATTTACCATGAAACATATTAATAGGGGATTTCTTCGGTTTATCCGCCACCGCCGTTACGCGAAGCAAATCCAAATTACGCCAACTCAACGGGCGAAGCCTCATATCCCCCTTCGGCCAGCGCCGTCATCAGGCGCTGCAAATGCGCCTCGTCGCGAGTCTCGCATTCGATATCGGTAATGAGGCCCTTGGCAGGCAGATTGGTGAACACGCGCTGGTGATAGACCTCAATAATATTCACCTGTTGCTCGTTAAAAATGCGGGCGAGGTGATAGAGTGCGCCAGCGCGGTCCTGTAACCGTATCCGCAGGCGCGCCAGACGTCCGGAACGCGCCAGATCACGCAGCAGCACATTGGCGAGCAGGCGCGTGTCGATATTGCCGCCACACAGAATCAAGCCGACCGTGCGACCGGCAAACATTTCCTTGTGCGATAGCATGGCAGCAAGGCCAGCGGCGCCCGCCCCTTCCACCACGGTTTTCTCGATCTGGAGTAACAGGCTGACGGCTTGCTCGAGCGCTCGTTCGCTGACCAGCACCACGTCATCCGCCAGCGCCTCGACAAAACGTCGCGTCAACCCACCCGGCTCGCGCACCGCGATGCCTTCCGCGAGCGTATCGCCATCGCACGGCATGTCGGTATTTTTGAGATAGACATACATCGACGGATACAACTCCGCCTGCACACCATAAAGTGCGATGTCGGGCTTGAGCGCGCGCGCCGCTGTGCCCACGCCCGAAAACAGCCCGCCACCGCCAATCGGGATGACAAGCGTGTCGATATCAGGCGCGTCTTCGAGCATTTCGAGCGCGATCGTGCCCTGTCCGGCGATGATATCCGGTTCGTCAAAGGGATGTACGAACGTCAATCCCCGTTCGGCTTCCAGTTCGCGCGCATGGATATAGGCCTCATCATACTTCTCACCGAAAAGCACCACTGTTGCGCTGTGTCCCTCGGTCTGCATGACCTTAACCATCGGCGTGGTCACCGGCATGACGATTGTCACCGGCACCCCCAGCCGAGCACCGTGATAGGCCAGCCCCTGCGCATGATTGCCTGCCGATGCCGCAATCACGCCCTTGGCGCGCGCAGCATCATCGAGCAACAGCAAACAATTGAGCGCGCCGCGTTCCTTATACGCCGCCGTGAACTGCAAATTCTCGAACTTGAGATAGACCTTTGCGCCCAGCATATCAGACAGCGTCTTGCTGTGCAGCGTCGGCGTCCGCACGATCGAATCGGCGATACGGGCATGGGCCATCCGTATATCCGCAATCGTAACCGGCAACGCCTGCGCATCAGGTGCGAGAGGGCTGATCTTGTTCATGTCCGCACGGCCGATCCCCAATGGCGTTTCCTACAAACACGCCCTATGCGGGAAGCGTCTCAATGTCTATGCAGGACCAATGGCAAATATAGCGTTTATCGGACTGGGCGTCATGGGCGCCCCGACAGCAGGACATCTCGTCAAGGCCGGACATAGCCTGATCGTTTATAACCGAACGATGTCGAAAGCGACCGCCTGGGTTGAAAAATATGGCGGTGAAATTGCCGTCAACCCGGCGCAAGCAGCGCAGGAAGCCGATGTTGTCATCACATGCGTCGGCAATGACGATGATTTGGCATCCGTCACACTGGGCCGCGAAGGCGCGTTTCGCACAATGCGCAAGGGCAGCCTGTTCATCGACCACACCACCGTTTCCGCACGCATTGCGAGGCAATTGTTCGTGGAAGGCGAAAGCCGTGGCATCCACAGTGTCGACGCCCCCGCTTCCGGCGGGCAGGCGGGCGCCGAAAACGGCAAGTTGTCGATCATGTGTGGCGGCTCGGAACCCGCCATTTCCGCAGCACGCATCGTCATGCAGGCTTATGCCGCGCGGATCGTGCATGTCGGCGAAGCGGGCGCAGGCCAGACCGCCAAGATGGCCAACCAGATTTGCATCGCCGGGGTGTTGCAGGGCGTGTCGGAAGCGGTACGCTTTGCGCAGGCCGCCCACCTCGACCTCGACAAGGTGTTCGAGGCGATTTCCGGCGGCGCCGCGCAAAGCTGGCAAATGGACAATCGCTGGCAAAGCATGGCCGCTGATAGCTTCGATTTCGGCTTTGCCGTCGATTGGATGCGCAAGGATCTCGGCCTCGCGATCGAGGAAGCGCGGGCAAATGGCGCGACATTGCCGGTGGCTGCGCTGGTCGATCAATTTTATGCCGAGGTTCAGGCGATGGGCGGCGGGCGGCAAGACACAAGCGCGCTGGTGCGCCGGATTTCGAAACGGTGAGTTTACTAGGCAGGGGGATCACTACTGCTGTTGGTGCCGCGTTGTTGTTTATCGGGACTGCGGCGCTGGCCCGCAAGAAGGAAGCAGCGCCCGCGCCCACCCCATCGGGCGGCCTGATCGACAATATCAATGGCCTGACCACCGATGCGCAGGGGCAGCTTGTCCGGTTCACCGGCTTGATGCTCGACGATGATGGCAAGGTGACGCGCCGCCTCGTGGCAGGGGATCAGCGTCCGTCCTATCCACGCTACCGGCTTGACGGCAAAGGACGCACGCTGATCCCGGCGTTTGTCGATGCGCATGTGGCATTGAT
>JBDTLS010000231.1:0-4413 GCA_039934655.1 Sphingobium sp. | reverse complement strand
GATCGTGCCCGGCGTATTGGGCAGGGAAATGCCATGTTTGATCGCAAGGCCGGAGCGCGGCCGCACCTGAATTTCATAGCCATCGGGAATGGCGAGCGCAAAGCCGGTTGTAACGGCATGACGCCCCCCCGCCGCCAGATCGACATCCTCCGCCGCGACGACATCCATGCCCGCCGCGCCGTGGGTGGCATAAGCGGGCAGCGGCAAGCCTTGTCCGTGCGGCAGGCGCTTGATGTGAATCGTGATTGGTGGGGTCATGCTTGTTCTTGTAAACGAAGGACGATGCGTTCGACCAGATGATTTGCGACGGCATCCTTGGGCATATTGTCCCAGCTTTCGACACCGCCCGCCGTCACGATATGCACCCGGTTGTCCGCGCCGCCCATGACATCGCCCGACACGTCATTGGCGACGATCATGTCGCAGCGTTTTTTGGCGAGCTTGGCCTGGGCGTGGGCAACGACATCGTGCGTTTCGGCGGCAAAACCGATCAGCAGGCGCGGGCGCTGGGCTGAAATGGCGAGGGTGGCGAGAATGTCCGGGTTTTCGGTGAGGGGAAGCGGTTCGGGGGCACCGGACCCATCCTTCTTGATCTTGTGTCCGGCCTCGCTGGCGACGCGCCAGTCCGCAACCGCCGCGACCATGACCGCGACATCGGCGGGCAGGGCGTTTTCGACCGCGCCGAGCATTTCCCGAGCGGTCTGCACATCCACGCGCGTAACGCCGCGCGGGGTGGGCAGATCGACCGGGCCAGCGACCAGCGTCACCCGCGCCCCGGCTTCGGCGGCCGCGCGGGCGATGGCAAAGCCCTGTCGCCCCGATGAGCGGTTGGCGATATAGCGTACCGGGTCGATCGGTTCATGCGTCGGTCCGGCGGTGATGAGGACGTGTTTGTCGGAGAGCGGCCCGGTGCTGTCCTGCAACAGGCGCGTTGGCGGCATGGCAATGACATCGTCGTCGCCGCCGCTCAGCAAGCGCCGGATTTCGCCCGCAATTACGGCCGGCTCCGGCAGGCGGCCCTTGCCCCATTCGCCGCACGCCATCTCGCCGTCATCGGGCTCCATGATCATGATGCCATCTGCCGCCAGCTGGCGCAGGTTACGCTGGGTGGCCTGATGCTCCCACATACGCACGTTCATCGCGGGGAGGACCAGTACCGGCTTATCGGTCGCGAGCAGGATCGTGGTGGCAAGGTCATCGGCGATGCCCGCCGCCATCTTGGCCAGAATATTGGCGGTGGCCGGGCACACGACGATCAGGTCGGCCTGGCGCGAAAGCTGGATATGGCCGATCTCGCGCTCTTCCTTGAGGTCGAACATGTCGCCATAGACCTGATCCTCGGTCAGCGCACCTAATGATAGCGGCGTAACAAACTCCTGTGCGCTCTGCGTCATCACGGCACGCACGGCGAGGCCATCACGCTTGAGCAACCGCACGAGTTCGAGCGACTTATACGCCGCGATGCCACCGGAGATGATGAGGAGGATGCGCTGGGTCATGACAATATAGCTTCTTTTAACGCGGCACGGACCGCGGAAATATCGGCACTACATAATCGTCCGATCTTCCGCCCCACCTGCTCCGTAGCCAGAGTCGATATACGCATACGCACGATAGAGGCACTGCTGAAGCCGACATTTTCTATTTCTGAAATCTGGCAATCATATGGCCATGCCGAATGTTTGGCAGAGGTGATCATGGCGAGCAACACATTGCCCGTGCGTGCGACAAATGTTTCGTCACATATGACCAGAGCAGGGCGTCGTTTCGACTTGTCGCGGTCGCTAAACGGGAAAGGTACGACATGAACGTCAAACCGATCAAAGGTCACTAAAGGCCTCATCGTCTTCAGGGCTGAACCATTCCGGCATGTTAGCCATGGTGAAGCGCAACCATTCCTCCTTGGAGGGTTCGTCATAATCGACTTTGGTGATGACAGCGTGGCCGTCTTCCACCGCGAAAATCACATGGTCGCCCGCCTTCAACCCGAGCGCCTTGCGGACATCGCGCGGGATCGTGACCTGATGTTTGACGGTGAGTTTTCCGGCCTTCATGGATGTAATACGTAATACGTATTACATCGTGGCGCAAGGTTTCACCCCCAAACCCGCACCAACCCCGCGCCAATCCCCGCCGCCAACAGTGCCACCGCGCCATAGCGCAGCACCCAGCCACCACGCCACTGCATCAGGCTCACCTCGGGCAACGGTGGCGGGGGAGGGGCGCCGCCCGGATCGGGGAAATGTTCCTCGATGCGGCGGACGAGATCGGGCAGACGGGTGAGCGTGCGCCAGTTCTGGATCAGCGCGTCGGCGAGTTTGGCTTCGGGGCCAAGCTCATCGCGCAGCCATGCGGACACATAGGGCCCGCTCGTTTCCCACATGTTGATGTCGGGATCGAGCGCATTGGCGACCCCCTCGACCATCACCATCGTCTTTTGCAGCAGCAACAGGTGCGGCTGCGTTTCCATGTCGAAATCGCGGGTGATGGCGAACAGGCCGTCGAGCATCTGGCCGACTGAGAGATCCTTGACCGGCTTGCCACGCATCGGTTCGCCGACCGCGCGCAGCGCCGTCGTGAATTCCGCGACATCGTGGTGAGCGGGAACATATTGCGCCTCGAAATGGATTTCGGCGACGCGCTTATAATTGCCGGTGATCAGGCCATAGAGGATTTCGGCGAGCCACATGCGCGCGCGTCGGTCGATGCGCCCCATGATGCCGAAATCGATCGCGGCGATCTTGCCATCCGGGGTCACGAACAAATTGCCCTGGTGCATGTCTGCGTGGAAGAAACCCTCGGCAATCGCCTGGCGCAGGAAGGTGTTGACGAGGCGCGCGGCGAGCAGCTTCGGGTCATGCCCCGCAGCGATAATGGCGTCGCGGTCGGAAATCTTGATGCCGTCGATCCATTCCATCGTCATGACCCGGCCCGATGTGCGATCCCAGTCGACGGCGGGAATGATATAGCCGGGTTCGGCGGACATGGCCTCGGCGAGTTCCGAAGAGGACGCGGCCTCGCGGCGCAGATCGAGTTCGCGCGCGGTCCAGCGTTTCAGGTTGGCGATCACCATGCGTGGGCGCAGCCGCTTGGCCTCGCCGCCCAATGCTTCGAGATGCGCCGCCGCCCATTCATAGGTTTCGATATCGCGGGCGAACTGATCCGCGACGCCGGGACGCAGGACTTTGACAGCGACGTCGCGCCCGTCGGTGGTGCGGGCGCGGTGGACCTGCGCGATGGATGCAGCGCCGACCGGCACTTCATCGAATTCGGCGTAAAAACTTTCAAGCGGAGCGCCAAGCGCCGACTCGATCTGCCCCCGTATCGCGGCGAAGGGCAGGGGCGGCAAGGCATCCTGCAAGCTCAGCAGATCGCGCGCCGCCTCTTCTCCGACCAGATCGGGCCGGGTCGCGAGCGTTTGCCCGAGCTTGATTGCGGCGGGGCCAATCGCCTGAAACGCATCGCCGTAGCGCGGCTGCTTAGGGATGCGCGCGCCCAGACGCGCGATCCGCACCAGACGGCGGACCGGGGCGGGCGTGAGAAGATCGCGCTCGATTCCCATCAACGCGCCATGACGCGCCAGCGTGCGGCCCCATTTCAGCAAGCGCCAGATATGCGTGACATGCGATGGCATAAGCGGTCAGATTTTCCAGCCGCTGTGGATTGCAACCAGACCGCCCAATATCGGCTCCACTTTGGTCTGCACAAACCCTGCGTCGCGGATCATGCCCTCGAACTTGGGCATCGGGGGGAAGCGACGGATCGATTCGATCAGATAGCGATAGCTTTCCTCATCCCCGGCCAGCAGCTTGCCGAGCTTGGGGACGAGGTGGTGCGAATAGGCGTCATAGACTTCGGCAAATCCCGGCCACACGCAGGTCGAAAATTCGAGGCAGAAAAAACGCCCGCCGAACTTCAACACGCGGTGCGCTTCGGCCAACGCCTTGTCGATGAAGGTGACGTTGCGGATGCCGAAAGCGATCGTATAGGCATCGAAGCTGCGATCAGCGAACGTCAGCGTTTCGGCATTTTGTTCGGACCAGGCAAGACCGTCGATCTTGCGCTTGGCGGCGCGTTCCTGCCCCACGCCCAGCATTTCCGGGTTGATGTCGGCTACGGTGACATGAGCGCCCTTGGCTTGCAACCGGAACGCGATGTCGCCGGTGCCGCCCGCCATATCGAGGATCGCCTCACCGGCGCGCGGCTTGACGCGGCTGACGAACATATCCTTCCACAGCCGATGCGCGCCCATCGACATGGCATCGTTCATCAGGTCATACTTGCCCGCCACGCCGGAAAAGACCGACCGGACCATCGCGGCTTTGGCGGAGGCGTCGACATCGCGATAGCCGAAAGAAACAGTTTCGTTCATGCAAATGCCTCTACCTACTGTTCGCGTGGCTGGGAAGCGTT
>JBDTLS010000230.1:0-4414 GCA_039934655.1 Sphingobium sp. | reverse complement strand
GCTCAAGCTGATCGGCCCAGCGGCGCTCGGTGCCGGCGCGGTGCAGTTCAACCTGCTGATCTCGACGACGCTCGCGGCGCGGTTCCTGCCCGAGGGATCGGTTTCCTATCTCTATTATGCCGACCGGCTGAACCAGCTGCCCTTGGGCCTGATCGGCATAGGCGTCGGCACCGCGATCCTGCCCGCGCTGTCGCGTCAGTTGGGGTCCGGCAACGAACAGGCGGCGCGCGATACCCAGAACCGCGCGATCGAGCTGTCGCTGTTTCTTGCGCTACCCGCCGCTGTCGCGCTGTGTATCGCGGCCACGCCGCTCATCCGTGGCCTGCTCCAGCACGGCATGTTCACCGCGCATGACACGATTGGCACGGCCTCCGCACTCGCCGCGTTCTCGGTCGGTGTGCCCGCCTATGTGCTGATCAAAGTGCTGACCCCCGGTTTCTATGCGCGGCAGGATACCAGGACTCCGGTGCGGGTCGCGCTGTTCTCGATGCTGTTCAACCTGGTCGGCAACCTGATCCTGATCTGGCCATTGGGCCATGTCGGCGTCGCGGTGTCGACCGCGATTGCCGCCTGGGTCAATGTGTTGATGCTTTACTGGCTGCTCCACAAACGCGACCAGCTCAAAATGGACGCGCGGCTCAAATATCGCGGATTGCGGATCATGGCCGCCAGCGCCTTGATGGGCGCAGGCCTATGGGTGCTCGGCCCCCTTTTCGACCCCTATATGGCGCGCACATTGACGGAGCGGGTGCTGGCGCTCATTTTGTTGTGCGGTGCGGGCGGCTTGGTTTATGTGGTCGCGATTTTCGCCTTTGGCGCCTATCGCCTTTCCGAACTCCGGTCGCTGATGAAGCGGCCCCAAAAAGCGAGCTGACATCATGCGCGTCCTTTCCGGTATCCAGCCCACCGGCAATCTCCACCTCGGCAATTACCTCGGCGCAATCCGCAACTGGGTGAAGATGCAGGATGACGTTACCGGCGACTCGCAATGCTTTTTCTTCCTCGCCGACATGCACAGCATCACCGTGCACGAGAACCGCGAGCAACGGCTACGCAATGTACGGGAGATGGCGGCGGCCCTGGTCGCGTGCGGCATCGACCCTGATCGCAGCGTGCTGTTCAATCAGGCACGTGTGCCCGCCCATGCCGAATTATGCTGGCTGCTGAACGGCACCGCACGGATCGGCTGGCTCAACCGCATGACCCAGTTCAAGGACAAGGCAGGCAAGAATCGCGAAGGGGTCAGCATCGGCCTGTATGTCTATCCGGTCCTGCAAGCCGCCGACGTGCTGCTGTATCAGGCGACGCATGTGCCGGTGGGTGAGGACCAGAAGCAGCATCTGGAGCTGACCCGCGACATCGCCATCAAGTTCAACACCGATTTCGGCGTCGAGCTGTTTACCCTGCCAGATCCGATCATTCCCAAGGCAACGGCGCGGATCATGAGCCTGCGCGACGGATCGGCGAAAATGTCGAAATCCGACCCATCGGACATGAGCCGCATCAACCTGACCGACGACAACGACCTGATCGTCCAGAAAATCCGCAAGGCCAAGACCGACCCGGAGCCTCTGCCCGGTGAGGTCGCGGGATTGGCCGGGCGTACCGAGGCGCTCAATCTGGTCGGCATTTACGCGGCGCTGACCGGCATGACCCCGGACGCGGTGTGCGCGCAATTTGCGGGCCAGGGCTTTGGCGCATTCAAGCCTGCACTCGCGGATGTGCTGGTCGCGCACCTCTCCCCGATCCGTGACCGCTATGTTGCGCTCAAGGACGATACGGCAGCCCTCGACGCGATCCTCATCAACGGTGCGGAAAAAGCCGCTGCGGCTGCTGCCCCGACGCTGGCGGGCGCCTATGCGGCAATGGGGCTGATGCGTTGATTTTATCTCCGTTCCACTGAAACGGTGCGGCACCAGCCCGCGCCCCCTCCCGACCTCCCATAGAATATCCTGCTGAGAGGTCGGGAGGGGGCGCGGGCTGGTGCCGTCTATCAGCGGTAGTCTGAATTATAACCGCGATAATCTGTTCAATAACCGTTCAGTTGCGTTGTGCCAAATTGTCAGCCACATTCGGAACAGGAGAGCACGGCACACGTTGCTTTGTAACTTACTGCGCGCACAACAGAACAGACAGGAACAGCTATGGCACGTCTGACAAAATATACCGCCTTTCTCGCCCCCGCGCTGGCGCTTGTCGCGCTTGGTGGATGCGCGGAAAGTTTTAACGCCAATGTCGCACGGTTTCAGCAGTTGCCTGCGCCGCAAGGACAGAGCTTTACCGTGGTCGCGGACGACCCGAGGCTCGCCGGCAGTCTCGAATTTGCGCAATATGCCAGCCTTGTGGCCGCGAAGCTCGGCCAGGTCGGCTATGTCGCGACAAACGATCCCGCCCGCGCCGACCTGATCGTGCGGATGAATTACATGGTCGACGGCGGCAAGGAGAAGATCCGGTCGACCGGCTTTGCCCCTGATCCGTTCTGGCGCAGCTATGGTTTTTATCCGGGTTTTTACGGCCGTGGATACTATCGCGGCTTTTATGATCCGTTCCTGTTTGGCGGCGGCTATGACAATATCGAAAGCTACACGGTTTACACCAGCAGGCTGCAACTGCGGATCGATGGCGGCCGGGGTCAGCGCGTGTTTGAAGGTACGGCAACGGCGCAGTCGCTCAGCGACAAGCTGACCTATCTGGTGCCCAATCTGATCGACGCGATGTTCACCAACTTCCCCGGTAAATCGGGGGAGGACATCCAGATCACGCTGCCACCTGAGAAGAGGTAGCCGGCTGGAACGACGAGCCTTAAATTCGAGCCATCTTCGTCATTGCGAGCGTAGCGAAGCAATCCAGCTGCGGGAAAATGGATTGCTTCGCTACGCTCGCAATGACGATTCCATTCAAAGTCATCAGACTTTAGAGCGGCTCGTCAGCTTTCTAACTGGCGCTGTAACGCGCGCACATCGGCGTCGATGTCGGGGTTAGTCTGACGCAAATTTTCAATCGTGCGGACCGCGTGGATCACCGTGCTGTGATCGCGACCGCCGAATATCCGCCCGATCTCAGGCAGGGAGCGCGGCGTCATTTTCTTGGCGAGGTACATCGCCACCTGACGCGGGCGAGCGACGGCACGCGCGCGGCGCTTGGAGCGCATTTCCGATGGCTCGATGCGGTAATGCGCCGCACAAGCCTTCTGAATATCATCGACCGTGATACGGCGCGCATTGGCCCGCACCGAATCGGCCAGCATCGCCTGCGCAAATTCCATATCGATCTGGCGCCCGGTCAGCTGCGCATAAGCGAGCAGCTTGTTGAACGCACCTTCCAGCTCGCGCACATTGGCGCGGATCGAGCGCGCCAGAAAATCGAGCACGACATCGGGTATCGCGACATCGGCGACGCTCGCGCGTTTTGCGTTGAGGATCGCCAGCCGCAAATCGAGCGCAGGGGGCTGAATATCCGCCACCAGCCCCCCCGCCATGCGAGAGAGGATACGGGGATCGACCGCGTCGAGATGATGGGGGGCGCGGTCGGCGGTGATGACGATGCGCGCGCCATTCGTCACCAGCTCGTTGATCGTGTGGAGAAATTCCTCCTGCGTCGACCCCTTGCCCGCGATAAACTGAATGTCGTCGATCAGCAGCAGCTTCGCTGCGCGCAGCCGCGCCTTGAACGCCATGCTTTCATTGGCGCGCATCGCGGTCACGAATTCCATCATGAACTTTTCGGCGGACATATAGACGACGACGGCGCACGGCGAATGATCGAGATAGGCGTCGGCGATCGCGTGCAACAGATGGGTTTTGCCTTGGCCGGTGCTGCCATGAATATAGAGCGGGTTGAACAACGGCGCCTTGGGCTCGGCCATCGCCTGCGCCGCCGAAAACGCCAGTTGATTGCTTTCGCCGGTCACGAAGCTATCAAAATCATGCCGCAGGTTGAGCGCTTCACGGACGCAAGGCACCTGTGAAATGGCCGCCTCGCCCATCGCCAACAGTTCCTGCGTTGCGCGTGGCTGCGGCTCGGCCGTCGTCGCTGCCGTTCCCGCAAAACTTCGCGGCAATACACCGTCCGGCGCGCACAGTACCCGCACGTCCTTAACCCCCAGCCCGGCCGACCGCCACAGCATCTTCAGGCGATCACCAAACTGGCTTGTCACAAAACTTGCCGAAAAATCCGACGGCGCCCAGATGTCCAGCGTAGAGGAAAGGGCACAATACCGTCCGAGCCGCACCGGCTTGAGCCACTGGTCAAACATCCGGGCGCCCAGATCGCGGCGCAAACCGGCGCGCAGGTCCGGCCATGCCCGCTCAAGAGCGTCGGGAATGTCGTTGGTATCCGCCTGGTCACGAGCGCCCTGAAGGGTGAACAGTTCTGACATTAAAATCTCGTTCCCCCTCTCACTACGCACCAAATC
>JBDTLS010000229.1:0-4415 GCA_039934655.1 Sphingobium sp. | reverse complement strand
CACGACGACGATCACATCACCGTCCAGTTCACCGGCTTTGAACGCCTTCACGACATCATCTTGCGCGTCGAATATCCGGCACGGCGCTTCGATGGTCCAATGCCTGGGATCGACGGAGCTGATCTTCATGATCCCACGCCCCAGATTGCCGGTGACGAGGCGCATTCCGCCATCGGCCAGGAACGGGCTGGCCGGGGGACGCAATATACTCTCGTCCGCGCTGTGCGCCGGGGCATCGCGCCACACCAGCGCATCGTTAGCAAGCGCAGGCTCCTGCCCGTAAGCGGTCAGGTCATCGGCGGCGACCGTCATGATGTCCCTGTGCAGCAGGCCCGCATCCAGCAACTCGCGAATGGTAAAGCCCATGCCGCCCGCTGCGTGGAAATGGTTCACGTCGCCCGATCCGCTGGGGTACACCCGTGCCATCATCGGCACCGCGTGCGACAGGCGGTCGAGGTCTTCCCAGTCGATGATGACGCCCGCCGCCCGCGCGATCGCGGGGATATGGATAGCGTGGTTGGTCGATCCGCCGGTGGCGAGCAAACCGACGCAGGCGTTCACAATCGCCTTCTCGTCCACGCAATGCCCGAGCGGGCGATAGGCCTCCGCCGTGCTGATCTTCGTAAGCCGATGGACGGCGGCGCGCGTCAGTTCCTGTCGCAATTTGGTGCCCGGATTGATGAAGGCTGCGCCGGGCATATGCAGGCCCATCACCTCCATCATCATCTGGTTGGAGTTCGCCGTGCCGTAAAAGGTGCAGGTTCCCGCGTCATGATAGGACGCGCTTTCCGCCTCCAGCAACTCTGCGCGACTCGCCTTGCCCTCGGCATATAGCTGGCGGACGCGCTGCTTTTCCTTGTTGGCGAGGCCCGATGGCATTGGCCCGGCGGGGATCAGAATCGCAGGCAGATGGCCAAAGCGCAGCGCGCCGATCAGCAATCCCGGCACGATTTTGTCGCAAATGCCGAGCATCGCGATGCCGTCGAACATCGCGTGGGACAGCGCGACCGCCGTGCCCAATGCAATGACATCGCGTGAGAACAGCGACATTTCCATGCCCGCCTGCCCCTGCGTCACGCCGTCGCACATGGCGGGCACACCGCCCGCGACCTGCGCCGTTGCGCCCACTTCGCGCGCAGCCAGTTTGATCTGTTCCGGGTAACGCGCATAGGGCTGATGCGCGGACAGCATGTCATTGTAAGCGGTGACGATACCGATATTGACGCTCTGCCCGGTACGCAGCGCGCCCTTGTCCTGCTGGGACGCCGCAAAGGCGTGGGCGAGATTGCCGCACGACAGGTGATCGCGGTCGCGCCCCGCATCATGCGCAGCGCGAATGAGTTCCAGATAGGCCGCGCGTGAGGCACGCGAGCGTTCGATAACCCGATCGGTGACGGCGCTGATCGATGTGTGAAGGCTGGTCATGATTATCTCCTACTCAGACCGACCAATGGAAAAGCGGACACGACGCACAGCATCAATCATGCCAGCTAACCCCGTCCCGTTCCGTCAACGCGATGGCCGCCGATGGACCCCATGTACCCGCCGCATAGGGTTTAGGTTCCATGCTGTTCGCCGCCCAGCCATCGCGGATGGCGTCCACCCATTTCCATTGCGCCTCCACCTCATCGCGCCGCACGAACAAGGTCGGCTCGCCCTCGATCAAATCGAGCAGCAAGCGTTCGTATGCGATGCGTCGGCGCGTTCCGGCAAAGGCATCGATCAGCGAGAGATCCAGCGGCAGCTCGCGCAACTTTACCCCTTCCCGATCAAGGCCGGGCACCTTGGCCATCACCAGCAAGCGGATATTTTCTTCGGGCTGCAAACGGATTACCAGCTTGTTCGCATGCAGCGCGCCGCCACGTTCGGCAAAGATCGAGTGCGGCACCGGCTTGAACTGAATGAAAATTTCCGATTGCCGGGTCGGCAGGCGCTTGCCGGTACGCAGATAGAAGGGAACCCCCTTCCAGCGCCAGTTGTCGACATGCGCCTTGATCGCGACAAAGGTTTCGGTGCTGGATGGCTTGCCCAGTTCGTCGGCATAGCCCGGCACGGGCGCGCCCTCAATTGCGCCGGATGCATATTGGCCGATGACGGTGTGGCTCATCGCGCTGCTCCGGTCGATGGGCCGCAGCGAGCGCAGCACCTTTACCTTTTCATCGCGAATACTGGTCGCATCGAAATGCGCGGGCGGTTCCATCGCGACGAACGACAACAGTTGCAGCATATGGTTTTGCACCATGTCACGGATCGCGCCAGCGCCGTCGTAAAAGTCCACGCGCCCTTCGAGGCCGACCGTTTCGGACACGGTAATCTGCACATGGTCGATCCCGGCGGCGTTCCACAAGGATTCGAACAAGGTGTTGCCGAACCGCAAGGTCAGCAGGTTCTGCACCGTTTCCTTGCCCAGATAATGATCGATGCGGAACGTGCGTTCTTCGGGGAATGCGGCCAGCACGGCATCGTTGATCGCCCGGCTTGACTCCAGATCATACCCCAGCGGTTTTTCGAGGCCGATGCGGGTCCGCTCCCCGGTCAGGCCGTTGCGGGACAAGCCGTCAATCGTCGATCCGAACAGCGACGGCGCTGTCGACAGAAAGATCGCCAGATGGTTTTTGGCGTCGCCCACCACCTTGGCCAGTTGTCCGAACGAGTCAGGATCCGATGCATCTATCGCGACATAATGCAGCCGCTTGATAAAGCTGGCGACCTGGGCGGGCTTCAACAGGCTCTTGTCGATAAACCGTTCGAGCGCGGCATTCGCAAACGCATGATATTCGCCGTCATCCAGTTCACGTCGCGCGGTCGCGAATATTTGCAGCCCTTCCGGCAGCAGGCCATCCTGATCCAGAAAATAGAGCGAGGGCAGCAACATGCGCTGCGCGAGATCGCCCGTCCCCCCAAAAAGCACCAGTGACGGAACGTCATTCGGCATAGGTTTCCCCCAGATTCGTCAACGGATGCCGTCACTATATATGGTGCACTGCGAAAAGCTATCGGTGTAAGCAGGTTCGCGCAAAGCATTTGTCAAACTATGCCCGGAAAAGCGACCCGGCGGCTGTTACCGCCGCCGGGTCCAGTTGCTCCCCTGTTGCGACCCGAGGAGACGGTTTAATATTATAGGTCATTGGTCCCATAAACGGACGGCGAAGGCGCATTCCGGCAAGCGGACTGGAACAAGGTGGAATAATCGCCTAGAACGGTGCCTCAACCAGCGTAAAGGTGCCCGATGCAGTTCATAAAGACCGCCTTCTGGGTGATAATAGCCGTCGCCATCGCCCTGTTTACCAAGGCCAACTGGGCGGCTGCCCCCAATTATGCGGGCTATGTGCCGATCAAGCTGTGGGGTGACATCATCATTGAAACGCGGTTGCCGATCCTGCTTATCGCGGCGTTTCTGCTGGGCTTGCTGCCCATGTGGATATTTGCGCGCGCGACCCGCTGGAGTATGCGCCGCAAGCTCGACAGCGCAGAGCGCGCGCTCGCCAGCACGATAACGCCCACACCAGTCGAACCGATGGACCCCGTCAACCCACAAGGAGCAGCATGAGAAGCCCGATATATGTCGCCATCGACACGCCCGACCTCGACCGCGCAAAGCAATTGGCGATGCGGGTAAAAAATCATGTGGGGGGCGTAAAGCTCGGGCTGGAATTCTTTTGCGCCAACGGCCATCATGGTGTCCATGAGATGGCCAGGCTCGGCCTGCCGGTGTTTCTTGACCTCAAGCTGCACGACATTCCCAATACGGTCGCCAAGGCGGTGCAGGCATTGCACCTGCTCGAACCCGCGATCCTGACCGTTCATGCGGCGGGCGGACGGGCGATGCTGGAAGACGCCAAGGCAGCAGCGGGCGTTAATACCAAGGTCGTGGCGGTCACGGTGCTGACCAGCCTCGATGCTGGCGACCTTAATGAAATCGGCGTTGCGCGTGATGCGATGGGGCAGGTCCAGCGGCTCGCCGATCTTGCGCAGGATGCGGGGCTGGATGGCATCGTGTGTTCCGGGGCGGAAGTGGCGCTGGTGCGCGAACGCTGGCACGATGGCTTTTTCGTGGTGCCCGGCGTGCGTCCGGCGGGCGGCAATATGGGCGACCAGAAACGTGCGGTGACCCCGCGCGCGGCGATGGATGCGGGCGCGTCCATCATCGTGGTGGGTCGTCCGATCAGTCAGGCCGATGATCCCGACACGGCTGCCCGCGCTATCGAGGCCACGCTTTAGGGGCTGCGGGGATTCAGCCCATACGGGCCTGCGAAGCCCGATTTTCTGTGCTTCGGTGCTCACGTACCTTAAGCACGCTGCGCTCCGATGCTCGAAGATCAGACTTCTCGGCTCCACCTGAACGACTTTGATGATGTAGCCGCCCGCCGACGTTCTTGATATGCGCAGGTGGGCCTTCAACGATTGATGAAGGA
>JBDTLS010000228.1:0-4454 GCA_039934655.1 Sphingobium sp. | reverse complement strand
GGTGGGCGGTGCCTTCCGACGTGCCCTTTATCGAAGGCGATATCGAGGATCAGGCGCTGGTCGAGCAAACGCTGCGCGCCCATGATGTGCGCGCTATCATGCATTTCGCGGGATCGATCATTGTGCCTGAATCGGTCGAGAATCCGCTCAAATATTATCACAACAACAGCGCGAAAAGCCGCTCCCTGATCGAAAGTGCGGTACGCTGCGGCGTGCCGCATTTCATCTTTTCCTCGACGGCGGCGACCTACGGCATTCCAGAAGCAAGCCCGATCGCCGAGGATTGCCCGCAACGGCCGATAAACCCCTATGGCATGTCCAAATTGATGACCGAGTATATGCTCAAGGATGTTGCCGCCGCCCATCCCTTCAACTTCTGTGCGCTGCGCTATTTCAACGTGGCGGGTGCCGACCACCAAGCACGCAGCGGCCAATCGACCGCGGGTGCGACCCATCTTATCAAGGTCGCGGTGGAAGCGGTGCTAGGCAAACGCGATTTCGTCGGCGTGTTCGGAACGGATTTCGATACGGCCGATGGCACAGGTGTGCGCGATTACATCCATGTCTCCGATCTGGCGGCGGCGCATGTGCTCGCCCTGGAAGCGTTGATTGCGGAGCCCACGCAAAGCCATCTGCTCAACTGCGGTTATGGGAGCGGCTTTTCCGTTCTCGAAGTCCTCGATGCCGTCGACCGCGTTACCAACACCAAAATCGAGCGACGGATCGAAGGTCGTCGCGCAGGCGATCCGCCCGAACTTATTTCCGATAATCGCGCCTTGATGGCACGTTTTCCGTGGGAACCGCGTTACGCTGACCTCGACCAGATTGTAGCACATGCGCTGACATGGGAGCGGAAATTGACCCAAATTCGACGCTGATTAGCGAGACGTCGACTCGTGCGTTACCGCCCGACTGCACTGCACAATTTTTGAGCATGACTTGTTAAAAATGCCCGAATTGGGTGCATTATGGACAAATGGCATGGTATCGTCAAAGCTCGTATAGCGAGTCGTGGGAATCGCAGGGTCAGGTGCGTCGTAGCTTCTTGCGGTATGTTTTTTGGGCGCTATGGGGCAGAAAATCGTGATAATCGCATCGGGGGGCAAACACGCGTCTCTCCTGAGGGGTTGTTTCGCTGTCTAGCCGATGGATAGGATTGCTGAATGAAAAAAATTGAAGCGATCATCAAACCGTTCAAACTGGACGAGGTGAAAGAAGCGCTGCACGATGTCGGGGTTTCCGGCATCACCGTGACCGAAGCCAAGGGCTTTGGCCGCCAGAAGGGGCATACCGAATTATATCGCGGCGCCGAATATATCGTCGATTTTCTGCCGAAGGTGAAACTGGAGGTTGTCGTCGAAGACAGCCTCGCGCCGCGCGTTGTGGAAGCGATCGCGACTGCGGCCCAGACCGGGCGAATCGGCGACGGCAAGATTTTCGTTACGGCCATCGAGTCCGCGCTGCGTATTCGCACGGGCGAAAGGGACGATGACGCCATTTAATGGCGATCAGCGAGCGTCCGGCGTAAAGCGCACCGGACGAAGGGCATTCTGCTGAAATACGCCGGTCATATCCATCGCGACCGGCGCAACTAGAAGGAAGGGTAAGCGATCATGGCGAATACGCCTAAAGACATTCTGAAGATGATCGAAGAGAAGGAAATCGAATGGGTCGATGTCCGCTTTACGGATCCCAAGGGCGCTTGGCACCACTTGACCATGTGCTCCAGCGTCATTGGTGAGGACGAACTGACGGACGGCTTGATGTTCGACGGCTCGTCGATCGAGGGCTGGAAAGAAATCAACGAATCCGACATGATCCTGAAGCCGGATCTGGATGCGGTGTATGTCGACCCGTTCAGCGCGACGCCGATGCTGATTCTGGTTTGCGATATTGTGGAGCCAGAAGACGGCTCGTTGTATTCCCGCGATCCGCGTTCGACCGCCAAGCGCGCCGAATCCTATCTCCAGTCCACTGGCCTTGGCGATACCATCTATATCGGCCCTGAGCCTGAATTCTTCATGTTCGATAGCGTCGAGTTCGACAACACCTATGCTTCCAGTTCGTATAAGCTGGACGATATGGAGCTGCCCTCCAACAGCGGCACGAAATATGAAGCGGGCAACCTGGGTCACCGACCCCGCGCCAAGGGCGGCTATTTCCCCGTCGGCCCGGTTGACGTAACCACCGATATTCGCGCCGAAATGGTCTCGACGATGATCGAAATGGGCTTGCCGATGGACAAGCACCACCATGAAGTCGCCGCCAGCCAGCACGAATTGGGCCTGACCTTTGGCAAGCTCGTCGAAACCTGCGACCGTATCCAGATTTACAAATATGTCGTGAAGATGGTGGCGCAGGCTTATGGCAAGACCGCGACGTTCATGCCGAAGCCGATCAAGGCCGACAACGGGTCGGGTATGCACACGCATATGTCGATCTGGAACAAGGGCAAGAATACCTTTGCGGGCGACGGCTATGCCGGCTTGTCCGACACCTGCCTCTATTTCATCGGCGGCGTCATCAAACATGCCAAGGCGATCAACGCGTTCACCAACCCGACCACCAACAGCTACAAGCGGCTGGTGCCGGGCTTCGAAGCGCCGGTGCTGCTCGCTTATTCAGCGCGCAACCGCTCTGCATCATGCCGCATCCCTTATGGTGCAGGCACCAAGGCCAAGCGCGTTGAGTTCCGTTTCCCCGATCCGCTGGCGAACTCCTATCTCGCCACTTCGGCTTTGCTGATGGCGGGTATCGACGGCATCCAGAACAAGATTCACCCCGGTGAATCGATGGACAAGAACCTGTACGATCTTCCGCCAGAAGAGCTGAGCAAGGTGCCGACTGTCTGCGGTTCATTGCGTGAAGCGCTCGAAAGCCTCGCGGCCGATCAGGACTTCCTGCTCAAGGGCGGCGTGTTCACCGACGACCAGATCGACGCCTATATGGAATTGAAGTGGCCGGAAGTATATCGTTGGGAAATGGCGCCCAGCCCGGTCGAATTCGACATGTACTACAGCGGCTGATCGACGCTTAACCGATACGGAAAAGGCCCGGTTGCACTGCGCAGCCGGGCCTTTTTTATTGGGCGCGATCAGGATAGTTTCGCCAGCGCCGCGCGAGCTTCAGCCTGTTTGGGGAAACCGCGCGCTTGTGCGGCGAAACCGAGTGCGGCGCGCGCAGCTTGGGCTTGACCCAGTGCGGCATACACAAGCCCAAGATGCAGCTGAACCAGGGGTTCGCGCGGAGTCAGTTGCGCGGCTTTCTGTAGCAGGTCGAGTGCTGTTCCTGGCGCATCGCCAACCTTAAACAAGGTCCACCCAAAAACGTCGCTCGCAACCGCGCTGCCCGGTGCCAGACGATAGGCGTGAGCCGCGAAGGCAAGCGCCTTTTCGCCGTCATTTTTGCCGAGCCATGCACGGGCAAGATCGCTCATCAGCAGCATATCCTCATTGCCAAGCCGCGCTTGCAGCCGCTCCAATATCATGATCGCCCGGTCATTATCCCCCGAAGCCAGCCAATATGTTGCTGCCAGCCGGTTGCCCTCAATGCTCATCGGGCTTTGCGCAAGGAACAGTGCCAGCGCCCGCTCGGCGCGCGGTGCTTGCCCTGCCCGCTGCCACGCCGCGACAATTCTGAGCGCAACCGCCTCGGTGAAACGCATATTTCCGGCCTGTTCATAGGCTTGCGCGGCTTCGGCATAGCGCCCTGCCATGCTCAGGCAATCGCCAAGCGCAACGTGGGCATCGGGCGCACCCGGATTGGCGCGTGCCAATGCGCTCGCCCGCGTCAGGGCCGCCTCCCCCTGCCCCGCCTGGAGCAGCGCGCGAATATAGCGAAGGTTGGGTATCGCCTCATTTTGTTGCGAAAGCGCGTCACCGGCCAGATCGGCGGGCTCTCCCGCGCCACGGAACTCATCGGATGACCCGCGTGTCGCCGCATTGCTCCGCGTCAGGAAAGCGGCGACGAATTGCGGCTGCCCCAATGCCTCCTGAATACGCGCGGCCAGCGCCAGCGCATAGCTGTCGGCGTCGGCGCGCTCCGCCAGCGGAAACAGCGCCCGCTCTGCGTCGGCATATTGCCCATCCTGATAATAAGCACGGGCCAGCAACAGCCGCACCCGCAGGTTGAGCGGCTGCGCTTCCAGCAGCGCCGCGAGTTGGACGATTGCCAGCGTTGCGTTACCTGCCTGCATATGGAGCACGCCGCGCAGCAAGCGCGTGGCGGCCTGCCCATCGAGCGCCCCGTGGGTATAGACGAGCAGGCGCCGCGCCAAATCATATTGTCCCGCGCGCGCGGCCATGACGGCTTGCACCACATAGGCGCGCGGCAAGCCCGGCGATAGCGCAAGTGCACGGCGGGTAAGCTCCAATGCCCGCCGCGCCTGCCCCGCATCCGATAGCGTCGCGGCATACTCGATCTCGAAATCTTGAAGTTGTGCCTTTGTGAGTGCT
>JBDTLS010000227.1:0-4498 GCA_039934655.1 Sphingobium sp. | reverse complement strand
AGGCGTGGTGCCGGCGCTGGTTGCTGCGAGCCCGGATTGCACAGGCGAGACGGACCAGTTTTTGCTGTCCTGATCGACCTCAAGGATGATGACATAACGACGTGCTTTTGAAACGCGCGCCGCCTCAGCCGGACGCCGTCATTTCCATCATTATTATAACCGCGGTCATTGGTGCGCGTACTACGCCCGTGAAATAACCGACCATGCCGAGCAATACGATTGCGCCCGCTGAGTTGGTAGGGAAAAGCTGCGAAATCCACTGGCCCAGTCCGGCCCCAACGGAAAGTGAAGGCGCAAAGATGCCGCCGGGCGCGCCGCTCAGTGCCGTGGCAAGGGTGGCGATGAACTTCGCAGGGCCAAAGATCATGGAGGAACTGTGGCCATTGAGGAGCAGCTTGGTGGTTTCGTAGCCGGTCCCCCAACTGAGGCCGTCGGATGCCCAGCCAGTTAAGGCGACGACAAAGCCACAAAGCGTTGCGAGCAATACCGGGCGAGACCGTGCGCGCGTCAACCACGATTGGCCGGGGTGGGTCATGGCGATGAGGCTGCGCGAAAAAAGCCCTCCCAAAACTCCCCCTAATATCCCGGCAATCGGTGTGACCACAAACAGTGTGCGGAATGGCAGGTTGCCGTTCATAGCGCCAAAATAAACATAGTCTCCAGCGAGGCCGAGGCTTACCAGCCCGGAAATCATCACCGCCGCCATCACCAGTACGGCCACTTTCTGCTCAAACGCGGCAGCGAGTTCTTCAATGGCAAAGGCGACGCCTGCCAGCGGCGTGTTGAACGCGGCGGCTACGCCCGCTGCTCCGCCAGCGATGATGACCCCGGCGGTGACCGGCACGCGCTGCCAGCGATGGATTGCGACCATGAGTGCGGCACTGATCTGCACGGTTGGACCTTCCCGTCCCACCGATCCGCCGACGAGCAGCATGACCAGCGTGCCCCCGAATTTGGCACATGCCGTCTTGAGCGACAGAAGGTCGCCGGTTGCCTGACGTTCGGGGCTATGGCTGGCCGCCATAACCTGCGGAATGCCGGAACCTCTGGAGGCTGGGAACAACCGCCGGGTTAGATACACGACACCCGCAAAGCCCAGCGGCGTTACCAAAAACGGCGCGTAGGGCGATATCGCAAGAAGGCTCAGAAACGCCCGCTGGGCAACCTCGCCAATCCGGGCAAAAAAGATCGCCATCAGTCCAAGCGCCAACGCACCCGCGACCGCCGCCAAGCGGCTATGAACAACCGTTACATGTTTGCCGCGAAGCAAGGCGCGCAGAAGAATTGGCATTGAGGCCCCCTTAAACCAGCGCCGCTTTCACCAGCGCGCTCGCTTTGCTCATGTCGATCACGGTGCCGTGGCGTTCCTTAAGCAGGGCCATGACCTTGCCCATGTCCTTTGGCCCCGCCGCGCCGACTTCGGTCTTGATGCCCTCGATCACCGCGCGGGTGTCGTCCTCGCTCATTTGGGTGGGTAGGAAGCTTTCGATCACGTCCAGCTCGGCCTGTTCCTTGGCGGCGAGTTCGGTGCGGCCACCTTGCTCAAACATAGTGATGGATTCGCGGCGCTGCTTGACCATTTTTTGCAGCACATCGACGACGATTGCGTCATCCTCCGGCGTCTGGGTCGCGGTGCGCAGTTCGATGTCGCGGTCCTTCAGCTTGGCGAGGATCAGGCGGACGGCGGCCAGTTTCTCTTTCTCTCCGGCCTTCATGGCGGTGATCTGCGCGGCTTTGATGGCGTCACGAATCATGACGTGCGAATCCTTAAATTATTGCGGAAAGAAACAGCTATAACGAGAAATCAGATTTTTAACAGGATTGACGCTGCACCCGCGAAGCCGTAGTTCACCGGCCGTTTAGCCTGCGCTTGTTCGCGGCTTCTGCACGACCCGATAAACGCGACAAAGGAACGCCCGCATGGCTGACGCCACATACCCCGATGTGCCCAAAGGAGCGACCGGGGTATTGGTATTGGCCGACGGCACGGTGGTGTTCGGCCGGGGCTTCGGCGCGATTGGCGATGCGGTGGGCGAGCTGTGCTTCAACACCGCGATGACCGGCTATCAGGAAGCGATGACCGACCCGAGCTACGCCGGGCAGATCATCAATTTCACCTTTCCCCATATCGGCAATGTCGGCACCAATGCGGATGATGTGGAGGCAGATACCCCCCATGCGCTCGGCTGCATCACTGCGCAGGATGTGACCGCGCCGAGCAATTTCCGCAATGTTATGGGCTTCGATGCGTGGATGAAGCTCAATGGGCGCATCGGACTTTCCGGGGTGGACACGCGGGCGCTGACCCGGCGCATCCGCATACAGGGCGCGCCCAACGCCGTGATCGCGCATGACCCGCGCGGCAAGTTCGACCTGAAAGCGCTGCACGCCAAAGCGAAAAGCTGGCCGGGGCTGGAGGGCATGGACCTCGCGATTGCGGTGACCGGCAAGCAGCGCGAATGGAGCGGCGGGACTTGGTCGCTGGGCAGTGGATATGCGGGTGACGGAGAGGGCGATCGCCCCCACATCGTCGCACTCGATTACGGCGCGAAGAACAATATCTTCCGCAACCTCGTGAAGGCCGGCGCGCGCGTCACTGTGCTGCCCGCAACCGCGAGCTATGACGAGGTGATGGCGCAGCAGCCCGCAGGCGTGTTCCTTTCCAACGGCCCCGGCGATCCGGCGGCGACGGGCGAATATGCGGTGTCGGTCATCCGCGCACTTCTGGATCAAGAAGTGCCGATTTTCGGCATATGCCTCGGCCATCAAATGCTCGCGCTCGCCGCGGGTGCCAAAACGATGAAGATGCACCAGGGTCATCGCGGTGCCAATCACCCGGTCCAGCGCCTGTCGGATGGCGCGGTAGAGATCACCGCGATGAACCACGGCTTCGCGGTCGATGTCGACACGCTGCCCGACAATGTGAAGGCGACGCATGTGTCGCTGTTCGATGGCAGCAACTGTGGCATCGAACTGACCAACCGCAACGCGTTTAGCGTGCAATATCACCCCGAAGCCTCCCCCGGCCCGCAGGACAGCTTCTATCTGTTCGAGAAGTTTGTGGAGGGATTGAAGGCGTGAAGTTACCCCAAATCGATCCCGAAAGGTTGGAGGAGGAATGGCAAGCCGATCAGGATGTGCTGGCCAATCTCGCCCAAAATGGCGACATATCTGCCATTCCCCGCGCCGTGGATGTCAGCTTTCGGGGAAGTGATGATGCCTTGCAAAGACTAACAGAGAAAGCCAGCCAATTCGGATTGGTGGTTCTGGATAGGGAAGAGCCGGAAGATGGCGAGCCATTTCTCTTTCTGGAACGCGAGCAAAAAACGGATGAAGCATCCATCAGGGCGTTAACCAAGACGTGCCTTCAGATCGAAATCATGTTCGACGTCGAATATGACGGCTGGGGTTGCGAAGCAAAAACCGGATTTATGCACTAATGCCCAAAAGAACTGACATCTCCTCCTTGCCTCTCATCGGCGCTGGCCCGGTGGCGGAGCGTGGCGGGATCAGGTGTCCCAAGGGTTTATCAGGTCGATACCCAGCCCTTCAAAATCTTTCACATTTCGCGTCGCAAGCGCCATTCCATGCGCGGCAGCCTGCGCGGCAATCTGCATATCAATATCACCTGGATTGCGACCCGCTCGTTTTGACCGTGCCGCCAATTCACCGAATTTCCTCGCGGCTTTTTCCTCAAAGTTTAGGATCGACCCGGCATATAACGCTTCGAGCCTATGTAGCCATTCTTCGAGCAGGCGCCTTGGTTTCCCGGGCGGGCGAAGGGCAACACCGTGATATATTTCCCCTAATACAATTGCCGACAGGACAAGCTGGTCGGCATTCGCTATCGCCCATGATTTCACCGTCTGGTGACCTTGTTCATGCCCCAGTTCGCGCCACGCGTTGGTATCGACAATTATCAAAATTCAGGATCCCGCAGTCGCGACCGTTCCGGCAGATCAAATGGTTCGACATCCGGCGCGATACGCAGCAGATATTCGATGCGGCCTTCGCCCGGCTTTCGGTCGCTCGGACCTCGCGCGTTCGGACCATAAGTTCGCCTCAGCAGGTCGCGCAGCTCTGCCTCCACCGACAGTCCCTTGGCGGCGGCTTTTTCGCGCAATGCCTGTTTGAGCGCTTCGTCAATTTTTCGAATCGTTACCGCACCCATCGCACATGCTCCTGATTGCAATGCAATCAATGTAATCAATGATAGCAAGGTTATCAATGCCCAAAAGAACTGACATCTCCTCCATCCTTATCATCGGTGCTGGTCCCATCATCATCGGGCAGGCGTGCGAGTTTGATTATTCGGGGACGCAGGCGTGCAAGGCGCTGAAAGAGGAGGGCTATCGTATCATCCTCGTCAATTCCAACCCGGCGACGATCATGACGGACCCGGACATGGCGGACGCGACTTATATCGAGCCGATCACGCCGGAAATCGTCGCCAAGATCATCGCCAAGGAGCGCCCGGATGCGGTGCTGCCGACGATGG
>JBDTLS010000226.1:0-4533 GCA_039934655.1 Sphingobium sp. | reverse complement strand
GTCAGCAAGACATAGAGTATCCAGTTGCAGCAGAAGTGATTGACGATCAACGCCCATACCGCCGGTTGGGATAACAGCTTCCGCCACGGTGTCACGCGGGTGCCGTGCGCAACCGCGCCTCCCTGTTGAAGCAGGTCGCGCTCCGCTGCGGACACGCCTGGATGTTCGGCCGGGCTGTTGCGGATCAGAACAAGCCAGACCAAGGCAAGAACAATACCGATAGAACCGAACAGGTAAAACACCGAGTGCCAGCTCCATGAGTCGACAATGGCGCCGGTCGTCGTCAGTGCGAACAGCGTACCGATGGGGATGCCGCTCAATAACACGCCCACGAAGCGCGAACGCTCGGTCGGCGGAAACCAGCGCGCGCCCAGATTATAGGCAGCGGGAAAGGTCGCGGCCTCGCCCAGACCCATGCCGACCCGCACGAGCAGCAGCAGGGGGAGGGAAACCATCGCGGCCAGCGGAGTCAGTATAGTGAACAAAGACCACCAGATGATCGCAGCCGCCATGACATATCGGCCACCGAATCGGCTCGCCAGTCGCCCGCTGGGCACCTGAAAAATCAGATAGCCGACGAAAAACGAAGCTAGAACCAGGCCCTTGGTAGCCTCTGACCAGCCGAACTCCTTCTGCATCGCAATGACCGCGACCGACATGTTGACGCGATCAAGGAAGCAGACGAAGGTCGCCAGAAAACACAGGACCAATACGGTGGCGCGCTTTGGCCAGCGGGATGAGGGGGCGTCACCTGTTCTCACAATTGATCATTTCTCCGCTGCAAGGGTGCCTGGCATTACACTGGCCGGGCAATGTGGCATTCTAGTCATCCGCGCACCGGATGGTCGATATCGAGCGGCCGATTTCATAGGCGCCCATTCTGTCCCGCCTTCTTTACTCCGCTGAATCGACGCTCAATGACTCCATCAAGCACGCGCGCTGTATATAATATATTTATATTATTTACGTATATATTTTTGTCAACGGTGAGAATGCTATCAGGCGCTCAACCATGCCGATGACGATGCAAGGAGCGGCATGATCGCCTTCTTGCTAAGTGTGTCCACTACATCCGCCGGAGCATCGGATTTAAGCTTATAGATGCCAACGTGAGTGAAGGGTGCAAGGCCGTTCGCCCGCATCATGTCCATTGCCATCGCGACGCGCCCTGCCGGCCAGTTGGAGAAACCAAGGTATCGAACTTTACCAGCGCGGACCACGTCATTGAGTGACTGAACTACCTCCTCAAGCGGCGTATACGGACAGTCGCGATGCACGATATATATGTCGATCCAGTCGGTCCCGAGCCGTTTGAGACTGGCATCGACAGATCGCATGATGTGCCTGCGCGATAATCCCGCATCCAGCAGATTGGAGGAAAACCGCCCGCCAACTTTGGTGGCAATGACCACCTGATCCCGCCTTGCTAACAGAGCCTTGCCGAGCATTTCTTCGGACGGGCCACCGGCATAGACGTCGGCGGTATCGAAGAAGCTGATGCCGGCATCAAGTGCCTGCCCCACGATGCGATCAGCCAGCGTCTTTTCCACCTTGTAGACGCTGGGCAAGTCGCGATTTCCGCTGCTGAACGTCATCGCGCCGAACACCATGCGCGATACGATCAGTCCACTCGATCGGAGGCGTATATATTCCATGTCACTTCCTCGCCATTGTCATTCTTGGGCTCGCCTGACTCGAAATCGGATAGAGGAAATATGCTTCCCCTGTCGGTAGGTCAGGCCGAACAGGATGTCTTGACCATGATCTGGAAATTTTCGTTCTGCAGATAGACGCTTCGTTGGTCATCACTTCTTTCAGGATCGCGGCAACCGATTTGCGCTTCGCGAGCCATTGGCGACGGATTTTGGCGAGCATCCGGGTTGCATCCGTCTTGTCGAGCATGATTGCACGGGTCGACCAGCGATAGGGGCGGGCTGGCACGCGCTGCGCTTCGACAAAAATCGCCCAACCCGATCCCAGACGCCGCAGCGTCGTATTCAAGCGCGCACTGGTTGCCACCAATTGCGCAGGGGTCGCGCGCTCTAGATCGGGGCCACGAAAGCGAGCACTGCGTTGCAGGCTGATCCATGTCCACCGATTGTGTATCGGCGCGTCTTTGCTTCCCGCCCACCCATTCGATACTGCAATATATAGGAAATCGCTCTAGCAGAAGTGATCTTCGCGCCAAAGCCCTTGAGATCATTATCCCATAAGAACTGATCGGTTGCAGCCGGACGCAATAAATCGATCGTGCGCTTGCTGATTTTGCCTGTCGCCATTTGAACCTCGTGTCCTGTTCTGGCAATCACCCAGCAATCACGAAAGCGAAAAATGTAGCGGCATGGAGGTTTTTGTAGCGTAGAAAAAAGTCCAAAAAAACTAAGGTTTTTAGAAAAAAATTGGCGATCTACCGACGTTGATAACGAAAATACCAGACCTCAGTGTCGGAAAACGCGCAAGATATTGATCCTAAATCAATTTTTGGCGACTTTTCGACCTGAAAACGAGCCGCTGTAATCACCGGGTAATCACCGCGTATCTGCTCGCTGGATATGAAAGCGTTGACGCCGCACGATGATCGCCGGCATCTGATGAGATGACGGCGTCATTCAGTTTGCCAAAATCGTTGGCATCGCATGCCGGCCAGTCTGCTCATATTCGCGCCGCAAATTTTCCACGCTTGATCGAAGTCGCTTTTCGATGGCCTGGGTCATCTCGCGAATTTGCTGACGGGTTTTGATGGAGGGGCTGCTTTCGATAATCGCCGCCTGCAACATGAGAATCGCGTCCAAGGCGATTACAGAGTTGATATAGGCCGCACGCTCGCCCTCGATTTCGGTTTCCGACGCGAGCAGCATTGCTTTGAAAAAGCCCGCGACCATCTCTTTGCGAATCGCTTCGAACCCGTCGTCGGTCACTTTCTGCACTGCTCCCGAAGTGATACTCAGTTCGTTCAAATGGATGATCCCACCTGAAGACGCATTATGCTGATCAATTCGGCATAAGGCCAGACATGCTGTGTGGGTGGGGAAAGCCTTCCCCTGCCGGCGAACCGCGTCTCGCCGGACCCCTTCTGCGGGGGCGATCCCCCGCAACGCCCCCTTAGAGGAAGAGGAGAGCGGCGATTGCCGTGACGGGTTGAGGCTGAGAGAGAGTCTTTCGGCGCCCGTCATGGAGATCTCCCATGGCGACTATCCTTTCCGACATTCGCGAATCCGGCGCGCCGCGCAGCGGCCCGGGCAATGGCTACAAGGTCGATATTTCACGCGGCGAGCGCATCGGTCGCGTCTCGTCCGAATGGTTCTCGCGCCCGGACGACGAGCGATATCTGTCCCTCACTGCCCTTTACGAAGCCGTCCTGCGCCGCGCCGAGCGCGCGAACGCCCGCACAGTGGAGACGCGCGCGGTCCGGGTGGAGGCGAGCCGCGACGATGTCGAGAGCCTCGCACTCATCCTTCCCGGTCGCGATCAGCTTGTTGCTCCTACCCACTGGTCGTTCGGCCAGCTCTGCAGCCTGGTCGGTGCGCCTTCGGGCTATCTGCGCCAGCTGCCCGGACCACTTGCCGGCATCAACCTGCAGCACGGGCTACTGTCGCATCGGGCTGAGCTCATGAAAACGCTTGAGACCGAGGACGGACGCGTCGAGCTGCGCGCCGTCACCGGACCAGACTATGGTCGCATCTGGGATCACGAACTGGTCGCTGCGGTCATGAAAATCGCAGGCGATGGCACGGGCGACACGCGCTGGAAGGTGCCGGGTCTGCTCGATTGGTCGACCATGACTCACAATCCCTTCGTCGAGGTGACCAAGGATACCACAACGCTCTATGCCTCGGACCGCGACGTCTTCCTCTTTCTGGTCGACGATGCCCATCCCATCGAAGCAGGCCGCCTGCCCAATGGCGATCCCGACCTCTACTTCCGCGGTTTTTACTGCTGGAACAGCGAGGTGGGCTCCAAGACGCTTGGCATGGCGTCCTTCTATCTTCGCGCCGTTTGCATGAACCGGAATATCTGGGGCGCCGAAGGCTTCGAGGGGATCAGCATCCGCCATAGCAAATTCGCCGCAAACCGCTTCGCACACGAGGCGGCGCCAGCGCTGGAATCTTTTGCGACTTCGTCGCCGATGCCGTTCATCGCGGGCATCAAGGCTGCTCGTGAGCGCGTCGTTGCCCGCACCGATGAGGATCGCACCGCTTTCCTGCGCCAGCGCGGCTTCTCGCGTCCGGAAACCGACAAGGTTATCGCGGCCGTTCTCGACGAGGAGGGGCGTCCACCGGCGTCCATCTTCGATTTCGTCCAGGGGATCACTGCGCTTGCACGGGCCAAGCCGCATCAGGACGCTCGGCTCGAACTTGAGGGCAGGGCGGCCAAGCTGATGGCGGCCGCGCGCTGATCCGTCTTCGATCAACCAGGGTCGGCGTGGTCCCCTTCCTCTTAGAGGGAGAGGGCTGCGCCGTCTCCATGACGGGTTGAGGTCGAGAGAGAGTCTCCCGGCCGTCCGTCGTGGAGAAGACCCATGACCAAGCATGT
>JBDTLS010000225.1:0-4570 GCA_039934655.1 Sphingobium sp. | reverse complement strand
TATGGGTTGATGCTGCTGACGCTCGATCTGTCGGCCACCGCCAACCTCGCCGAGGCGCAGGCGAAGATCGCAGCGCAGATCAAGGACAATCCCGACCGCAAATGGATATTGGGGCGCGGCTGGGATGCTGCGCGCTGGAATTTGGGACGCACTCCCACTACCGCTGATCTCGACAGCGTAACCGGCGTAATCCCTGCGTTTTTGCTCAGTGCGGACGGCGAACTGCGCTGGGCGAACAGCGCCGCGCTGCGTGCTGCGGGGCTTGCGAAAATCACGGGACCACTAAATGCGGCGCAGGTCGCACAGCTGCGCCGCCTCGTGCCCCAACCCTCTGCACGCGACCGGGACACCGCATTCGAAAAAGCGCAACGGGCGCTGCTCGCCAATGGCGTTACCGCCGTCAGCGACATCGGCATGACCATAAACGACTGGCAGAGCTATCGTCGTGCGGGGGATCGCGGTGCGCTGCGGATGCGAATCATCGGCTATGCCGATGGCGTGGAGCAAATGGTGGCCATTGCCGGACCAGAGCCGACTCCGTGGCTATATGATGACCGGCTGCGGATGGTTGGCGTCACCTTCACTCTCGATGGCACGATCGGGTCGCGCACGGCGTGGATGAAACAGCCACCGACGAGAAGTGCGCGTATCGCCAGCACGCCGCTGCGCAACCAGATGAGCCGCGCCGCGATGGACGGATTTCAGATCAATCTGATCGCGCATGGCGATGCTGCCGTCGATGAGGCGATTGACGCCTTTGCCGAAATGAGCGCCACCTATTCCGGCGACCGGCGCTGGCGGATCGGCGGAGTTGAGGTGCTCGATGCAACCGATGCTGCCCGGTTCGCCAGTGGTCAGGTAACTCCGGTGCTATCGGACAGCTCCATTTCGCAACCGCCGCTGTTGCCGCTCCGGCAAAATCCGCATTTGGCGATCGGCTCGTTCGCGCCATCGGTTCCGCCCTCACCCTTCGCAATAATTGCGCGCATGGTGACGGAGCATTCGGATGTCGGTTCGGCTCTGAATGATATCACACGCAATCCCGCGAGAGCCGCCTTTGCGGAAACCCGCTTGGGTGCACTGGAGCCAGGACAAAGCGGTGACTTCCTGCTGATCGACCAGGACATCTCCGCCGCCTCATCGCAGGACATCGCCGCCGCCAAAGTCCTCGAAACATGGATCGGCGGCAGGCGTGTTTACGTCAACGCGCCGTCACAATAATGCGCCCGCATCCCCGCTCCACCATATGCGCTCGCAGCGTAGCGATATAGCTGTCGCCCCAGCGCAAGGCGCCAATGCCCAACGGCAGAAAGGCGCTCTGGTCGAACACCCCGATCGAGTAACGGTCGCATAATCGATCAAGCGCGCCGACGCTCAACTGATCGATGTTCATCACCACCGGATGCCCCAGTGGATTGCCATTTTTCCCGCGCACCACATCGGTCACGAACCACCCGCCGCGCGGATCGACCAGCACCACATCAAAACGCGATTGCGTAATCGCGCGATAGCTCTTCGCGTAGGGCAACACATAATCCTGCGCCCGTTTGGCAAGGAATGTGCCGGTCAGCAGGGCGATCAACGCCGCCGCCATGACCGGCCTAAGCGAATGGTGACCCAACCGAACCCAGCCATAGCCCGCCAGCAACGCCAGTGACCCGATAAAGCCGTGCAGATAACGATAGCCCCAGCCATAGCCCTGATCCATCGCCAGCACGCTGACGGCGATTGCGCCGAGCGCCAGCGGCAGGACAATCGTTTCGCCTCGTAACGCCACCCGCCACGGCATCGTCACGGCCGCCACCAACGCCAACGGCACCAGCAGCAGGTTGTTCCACGCGACAAAGCGCGACATTTGCAACAACGGATGCCAGCTATCGAGCCGAGCAAACAGGCTGCCCAGCTTATCGGCAACCCCGGCAGCGGGCAGGACATCTGCGGGTGGGCCGAGATGCTGCAACAAATAGGCTGGCCACAGCTTGCCCCACAGGATGACCATGAGCGCCAGCACCGCCAGATGAAACGCCAACACCGCCCAGCGCCGCTGCAATGCAAACCACGGCATGAACGGCAACAGGAACAGCAGCGGAAAGTGCCACTGGTGAAGTCCTGCCGCCAATAATGCGACCCCGCCTGCCCCCACATGGCTCCATCGGCTGTCGCGCAACACGCAGGCGAGCCACAGCATATTGAACGCAAAATGCCCAGTCATCGCAAACGCCGTCATGCCGGTGACGAGCAGTTGCATGGAGGTGCCAGCCAGCACCATCACCACCGCGACCGCATCGCTGCGATCCGGGAACAGGCGAACAGCGACGCGCCACAACGCGGCCAGACCGATTACCAGCAAGATCGGCGCGGACAGATTGGCATCCCCCAACCATCCGCAAAAGGCGCGAAACGCACTGTTGAGCGGCAGATAGGCGGATGCCCAAACATGATTGGCGCCATAGGGCAGAAAAAATTCCGGCATGATCGCACGGCGGTATTCCTCCCATCGCGCGGGGATCGGCCAACCGATCATCCCGTGGTGCATGTAGGCTGCGGCCATCTCCGCAACCTCCTCATCGCGAGACAGGGCATAATCGTGGAAGAGAAAATAGCCTCCCACCCATGCGATGAGAGCAAAGCCGAGAATCGCCGGAAGGATTATACGCGGGTTCAATGCCCAGCTGCCGTCTTTCACGGGCGTTTGCTGGTGGGCAATAACAAATGGTACACACAGGATCAGGCCCAACATCCCCATCACCAGCGCGGGAAGATCCTGCGTTCGGAACAGAAAATCGGCGAGACTATTCCCGCCCTTATGCCAGATTTCCCAGCCCCAGGTCGCGCCGGTCCATATCACCAGTCCCAACGCGCTGCAGAACATTAGCGGCCTTGGGGTCGAACCGAACTGTCCCCCGTTTGTCATGCGATAGCCCTAGCCAGATCACTGCGGATAAAGACGCCATCCATCTCGACCAACCGTGGAAAATGCCCCTTGTTGTTCGCAAACAGCGCATTGGGCACAAAGCCCTTCGCCTCCAGATAGGCGATCATGTCGCGATATTCGGTCGCACCGGCATAAAGCGGTTGCACGGCAAGCTCGCTTTGCACGCCCAGTACCCGCGCCAGACTGGCCGTGGCGCCTTCGCATACCGCGCGGTCATGCCCCTGCGTATCCATTTTCAGGAACGGCCGGTTCAACCCCTGCGGGCCGAGCAATTCGTCGATCATCCCGTCAAGGCGGCGGCATTGCATGTCGACCGTGCGCTCGATGCGGTTGCGATCATTGAATATCGCGTCCATCTGCGCGGCGGGCTGTTCAATCGAGCTGAACTGGTGCGCGGCCATGATGTGGAACGGCACGGTGCCGTCAAAATCCGACAGCGCCATGTTGAACACATGCCATTTGCCATCGCCCGCCGCCGTTTTCGACAGCGCAGAAAAGACATCGGGGTTGGGCTCGAACGAGAATATGTGGCCGCAATAGCCGACATCATGCCGCAGCATCTGCGCATATTGGCCATAGTTCGCGCCCACATCGAACACCACGTCGACGCTGAAAGATGACAGAAAGCGGCGCAGCGCCAATATTTCCGGATATTGGTGCACGCGCCCGCTCACCGCCAGCCGCGCCGCCAACCAGCGGTTGCCCAGTTCACGCCATATTCTTGCACCCGCCATTATTGCGGCTTCCCGGTCGGTTCGCGTTTATTCACACGCGCGAGCGCATCCTCATATACGCGCACGGTTGCTGACGCCGCCTCCGGCCAGCCACCCATCGCATCGCCCAATTCGCGCGCGCGGATGCCCATTTGTTGCCGCCGTGCCAGATCACCGATCAATGGCCGGATCGCCTCTGCCAACGCGGATGCGCTATCGGGGTCGCACAGAACGACCGGCCCTTCCCCATCTGCCGACGGTTTCAATGAACCGAACATCCCCACCCGCGTACAAATCATCGCCTTGCCATAATGCAATGCCGACAGAAATGCGCCACTCGAATCGATATGACGATAGGGGAACACGATCATGTCGGCTTTCTGCAAATGCGCGTCGAGCTGTTCTTCGCGCAGGAAATCGAGGTCGAGGATCAGTCGATCCCCAAACCCAGCCGCGCGCACCTGCTCGATCAAGGGTTCGATATTCATAAACGGCTTGCCCGCCACCGCCAGTTCAAACTTTGCGCCATCCCGCCACAAAGCGAAGCAGGCGGCAATCAGCAGGTCAAAGCCCTTGTAGGGACGGATCGTGCCAAAAAACAGCAGACGGGGCAATTTAGGATCTGGGATGGCGCCCAGGTTCAGCGGATCGGCGGAGCGCAGCCGCATCGGCGGATGCGGCACAAGGGCGATGTGCTCTTCGGCAATCCCCTGCGCACGCAATGCGCTCCGCGTTTCCTCGCCATGAACGATCAGTCGGTCGAATTGCATGAGCAGACGCGCATAAGCCCCCCCGTCCCGTTCACCGTGAAACGCCGACGCATTATGCACCGTATGCACCAGCGCGGGGCCTCCCAGAGCGCGCCAGCGACCGAGCCAATGCGCGTCCGCTACAGGCAGCGGCATCCATTGCACATGGACCA
>JBDTLS010000224.1:0-4597 GCA_039934655.1 Sphingobium sp. | reverse complement strand
CCTGCTCCGCTTCGCCGCCCGGCGTCAGGTTGAAACGGATCGGCACGCCATAAAGATTGTCGCTATGGCTGATCGCCAAGCCCAGATCGCCGTCCGCATTGATATAAGCCAGCGCGCCTGCCACTTCCCAGCTTTTCGCCGCGCTGTTGGGCAGATCACCGCGCAGATCGGCAAGCGCCGCTGCCGCCGGATCGGCACTGGCCCGCGCCTGCGTGCGCAGCGGGTCGCTTAAAATATAGCCGCCGGTGCGCAAATCACCACTTTTCGACCAGCTTCCATCGACATGGGCGACGAGGTTGGGGGTCAACGGCACCTCGGCCTTGCCGGACAAGGTGCGCTCGTTGGCCGCGCTGCCATAGGTTGCCAGCCCCTCGATATGAATGGGTTCATCCGGCACCGCGCGCGGGATGCGCCCGTCAATGACGTTGACGACTCCGCCGACCGCCGACGAACCATAGAGCAGGGCAGCCGGGCCACGCAGCACTTCGATCCGCTCGGCAGTCAGTGGATTGATGGCGACGGCGTGATCGGCCGAGGTGTTGGATACGTCAAAACTGCCGATGCCATCGGTTAAAATACGCACCCGTTCGCCCTGAAACCCGCGCAATATCGGGCGGGACGCATTGGGACCGAAGCTCGAACTACTCACCCCCGGCTGATGCGCCAGCGTTTCGCCGATCGTGCTGCGCAAATCGCGCGTCAGTTCGGTGGCCGTGATGACCGATGTGCCCGATAAAATATCTTCCCTGTTGCGGGCAAGCAGCGCGGTGACGACAATGTCCTGCGACGGGCGATCATGATAGGCATCGGCATCCGGCGCAGGTTCATCGGCATAAGTGACGGCGGAAAACGCCATCAGCGCGATCATCGAAACGGTGGCGGTTGTGAATCGGATCATGGTCAGGGCGCGCTCCATCAGTATGGAGTGCGCGCTAGAGTATATGATACAACATATCAATCACATTGTTGCGGCGCAGCGCAATTCATCGTTCCCGCAGTGCAGTTGGTCGTTACACAGCTTTGATGGCAGGAGTTTTACCGGAAAAGATATTCCGCAAGCGCCGAAATTGCCGCATCATTTTCCCGGTCTGATCGGACGGCCTGTCGCACCTCGACCTGTGGCAGGCCTTGCGCATAGGCGATGCGGCGCACGTTTTTCATCTTGCCAAAATCGCGCGCCATTGGTCCAAAGCTGGCAAAATAGCCTTGCCCTTTCTGTACCAGAGTCATGATCTCGTACAGATTGTCGCTCTCGGCTTGGGCTTGGCCGCAACGCAGACCGGCGCGCGCCAGTGCCGCTTCGCTGAGCTGGCGAATCATATTATCCGCACCCAGCGCCAGATAAGGAACGGCCAAAAGGCCATCGGCCAGCACAGCCTCGGCGCGCGCGAGCGGATGATCGTCCGCGATGAACAGTGAAATACGCTCGCTCCACGCATAACGGCTTTTGATGTCTTGGGGCGCTTCGAGGGCGTAAAAATAGGCGATATCGGCCTTGCGCGCGTCGAACAGCGGCTTGACCTGGTCGCTGGTCAACCCTTCAAGGCGCAAAGTTATGCCGACATCCGGGCTAGTCGTTTCAAACGCCGTCAACGCTTCCTGAAAATGCGCAAAGATGGTGGGATGACTGGCAAGCACGATGCTCTGGACCGGCGCTGGGTTGCCGTCGCTTGGCGGAGGAGTTACCGACGATATGTCGTTATGGGCTTGGTCCGCCACTTCTGAAGCCACCGCTCCGGTTTCATCAGCCGGTGCTGGCCGGGTCGGAGCTGGGCCTTCCGACACCTGCGCGTTGTCCCAATCCTCGCTGGCGTGGTTGGCCAGAAGCTCCAATGCGGACACGGCCTTGCGCCCAGCCGGAGTCAGCGACACAGTCCCGAACGACTGCGTGAACAACTGATAGCCGAGGCGCGTTTCCAGTGCGCTCAATTCCGTCTCGATCACCCGTAGCGGCAAGCCTAGGTCGCGCGCACAGATCGTCATGTCGCCGCTCGCGACCATCTGGGCAAATATATCAAACTGCCGTGCGGTTGATGGATCCATGATCCGGACGATAGGGCATATATGGACGCGCGTTAAGAGTGTGCGCACATTCTATTGCGCCGCGAGCCGCCGGGCGAAATGCACATCAATCGCACGCGTGACCCCCGCCGCGATCTGGCGTTGACCTTCCGGGGATGCCAGCTTGGCGACATCACCCAAATTGCTGATATAGCCGGTTTCGAACAATACCGATGGCATGTCCGGCGCTTTCAGCACCACCAGCGAGGCGAAGCGATGATAATTATCGCGAAAATGGACATAGGGCGCCGCTTCACGTTGGAGCAGCCGGGCAAAATTTGCCGATAATGTCATGGTTTCACGCTGGGTCAGGTCGATGAGGATCGATGAAATGTCGCTGCTCTGCCCATCGAGATTGACGCCGTTGATGATGTCGGCCCGATTTTCGCGCGCTGCCAGACGAGCGGCTTCGCGGTCGGATGCGGTTTCCGATAGGGTGTATATCGTCGCCCCGGTCGCACCATTATCATCGGCCGAATCGGCGTGAATCGAAATGAACAGGTCGGCGTTCATCGCCCGCGCAATGCCATAGCGTTCCTGTAGCACCAGAAATCGGTCTTCCTCACGCGTCAATGCGACCCTTACACGCCCACCCGCCACCAGCCGATCGCGGACGGCGCGGGCGATGGCGAGAGTCAGATCCTTTTCACGCTGCCCGGTTTTGGCGTTGACGGCGCCCGGATCATGCCCGCCATGTCCGGCATCGATCACCACCAGCGGACGTGTCGGATCGTCCGGTCCATAGACATGCGGGAGCAATAACCCCTTTGCGACCGGGGGGATGCGCACTGTGATGCTGTGCGTTTTGCGGGGTGGACGGGCGAAATCGGCGGTTGCATCGGGCGCGGTCAGGCCGGGATGAGACGTCAATACACTCGCAGCAAGAACCAATCCGGCAATCATGATGCGATAGTGCCCAAAAGAGACCGCGAACGTCCAGTTTTATCTTGGATACAGATAACAGGCGCGTGATTTATTGCTCCCAATGTCGCTTATGGCATCGACAGGATCGGTTGTGGCGTCAAAAAAACATCTGCGCCCGTTGCTCCCCGGCTCCAGTGGTGCTAGCGATACGCATTCCTGAAAACGTCCGCAATCCTGCGGGAAACATTCGGGATGGTCCGTCACGCGCCCGACCGGCAAGCCCGCGAAGCGCGACGACATCAACAGGTTGACGCTGCATGAGGCATTTTTCCCATCTTACCCAAGGCCCGACATCGGGCGCAGGGGTGTGGATGGCGCCATTTTGGTCTGGCACGATTGCCGACCATGCCTGTGCAGCAGACGCACAACTTCACCACCTTAACCGGACGTCGCCGACCCGCCCGTCTTTATCGACGGGCGGGTTTGAGCCGTCCCCTGTCAATCGCATGGCCCGCCGGGGTTCCCCGCGTGCCCGCCATGCCTGGAGTAATTTGAATGAACATGCGTATGCTGATCGATGCGCGCCACCGGGAAGAAACCCGTGTCGCCATCGTCAAGGGAAACCGGATCGAGGAATTTGATTTTGAATCTGCCGAGCACAAACAGCTCAAGGGGAATATCTATCTCGCCAAGGTAACGCGGGTCGAACCGTCGCTACAGGCGGCATTTGTGGACTATGGTGGCAATCGCCACGGGTTTCTGGCGTTTTCGGAAATCCATCCCGATTATTATCAGATTCCCAAGGAAGATCGCGAGGCCTTGCTAGCCGAAGAAGCGCGCCACGCTGCCGAAGAAGCCGCGCTGCGCGACGACGCCGACGAGGACGTGCTCGAAGGGCATGAAGATGACTTGGGCGGCGAAGTCCATGACGAAGATCATCAAGATCATCATGACGACGATGCCTCGGAAGCCGACGCCGCCAGCGAAAATGGCGAAGCGGCACCGCGCAACAACCGTCGCCGTGGCCGCAATGGCGGGGACGAAGCATCGGAGGAACTGCGCCGCAGCCGCATGGCGCTGCGCCGCCGCTACAAGATTCAGGATGTTATCCGCCGCCGTCAAGTGCTGCTGGTGCAGGTCGTCAAGGAAGAACGTGGCAACAAGGGCGCTGCGCTCACCACCTACCTGTCGCTCGCCGGGCGCTATTGTGTATTGATGCCCAACACCTCGCACGGCGGGGGCATTTCGCGCAAGATTTCCAACGTGGCCGACCGCAAGCGGTTGAAATCGATCATCGCGGACATGAGCTTGCCTTCGACGATGGGTTGCATCGTGCGTACCGCAGGGTTGCAGCGCACCCGCACCGAAATCAAACGCGACTTCGATTATCTCGCCCGTTTGTGGGATGAAATTCGCGAAAATACGCTGAAAAGCGCGGCTCCGGCGCTGATCCACAACGACAGCGACCTGATCAAGCGCGCGATCCGCGACATTTACAACCGCGACATCGATGAGGTGATGGTCGAGGGTGAAGATGGCTATCGCGCGGCTAAGGATTTCATGAAGCTGCTGATGCCGAGCCATGCGCGGCGCGTGCAGCAATATGCCGATGCAGTGTCGCTGTTCCAGCGGCACGGGGTCGAGGACCAGCTCGCCGCGATGTATAATCCGG
>JBDTLS010000223.1:0-4615 GCA_039934655.1 Sphingobium sp. | reverse complement strand
TCCAAACCCAGCCAGCACTCTGAATCAGAAATTCAGCCCCTTGGGAAAACTCCGCAATTCAACTCGGTCGAATTCGCGTCTAACCGTTGCTGTAACCCGTAACGGCTCCGTCACGAAACGTGAGATTATCTGACAATCTTGCGGCTTACCGCGATCGAATAGCGTTGGGCGAGGCTGGTGTCAGCCGTCGCTGACCCGTTCGATGTCTGCGCCGACAGCCTGCAATTTTTCTTCGAGGCGTTCATAACCGCGATCGAGATGATAGACGCGGTTAACTTGTGTTGCGCCGTTTGCGGCCAGCCCGGCCAGGATCAGGCTCATCGATGCACGCAGGTCGGTCGCCATCACCGGCGCGCCGGTCAGACCCGCAACACCGCGCACCACCGCCGTTCGACCATTGACCGAAATGTCGGCACCCATCCGCGCCAGTTCGGGCACGTGCATGTAGCGATTTTCAAAGATGGTTTCGGTCAGCACACTGGCGCCGCTCGCGAGCGTCAACATCGCCATAAACTGTGCCTGCATATCGGTTGCGAAACCCGGAAAGGGCGCGGTGGAGATGGTCAATGGTTTCAGCTTGCCGTCGGAAGCCACCCTGATCCCGCCCGCATATTCTTCGATATGTATCCCGGCCTCGCGCAGGGCAGCAAGTGTGGCGTGCATATCCGCGCCATTTGCGCCGACCAAATCCACTTCGCCACCCGTTATACCCACCGCGCAGGCATAGCTGCCCGCTTCGATCCGGTCCGGCATGACGGCGTATGTCGCGCCATGCAGGCGGTCTTTCCCGGTGATGGTCAACCGATCGCTGCCGATGCCCTGAATATCCGCGCCCATCGCCACCAGCAGGCGGCACAGGTCGACAATCTCCGGTTCCCGCGCGGCATTTTCAAGGATGCATGTACCCTTGGACAAGACCGAAGCCATCAACGCATTTTCGGTCGCGCCGACGGATACAACCGGAAAGGTGAAGGTGCCGCCCGGCAGGCCGCCATCGGGCGCCGAGGCGCGCACATAGCCCGCCGTAATCTCGATAATTGCGCCAAAGGCTTCGAGTGCTTTCAAATGCAAATCGATCGGGCGGTTGCCGATCGCGCATCCGCCGGGCAGCGACACGGTCGCTTCGCCCGCTCGCGCCAACAGAGGACCGAGCACAAGGATCGACGCGCGCATCTTGCGAACGATGTCATAAGGCGCTTCGGTCGAGGTTACGCGACCCGCGCGCAGGGTCATCACCCGACCGAAATCTTCCGGGCGCGCGCCCTCGATCATCGTTGATACACCGAGCTGGTTGAGCAAATGCCCAAAGCTGTCGACATCGGCGAGGCGCGGCAGGTTGCGCAGCGTGACCGGCTCGTCGGTCAGCAGCGCGCAAGGCAGCAGTGTAAGCGCGGAGTTCTTGGCGCCAGAGATAGGCAGGCGGCCGTTCAGGCGATTGCCGCCGCGAATATCAATACGATCCATCGATCGGGTAATAGCGGGAGTTGCACGGCGCGCAAGTGGGCTGGGCTATGGCCCACATATAATTGATCGGGCGAGGTCAATACCCTCTTTTCTCTTCGTCCAAATCATCGCATATCATGGTGGCTATGACCGAAAAAACCGATACGCCGCCCGTCGAAACCCCGACCCTACCGCAAACTGAGGCCAAGGACGAAACCACCTCGCCACCCGCCAGTGGCGGCGGCAAGCCCGGTCTCTGGGTCGGCGCAGCGGTAGGAATTGGGTCCGCCGCCATTGTCGCAGCACTGCTGTATTCCAACCGCGGCAAGAAATAAGCAACCGCCGGGCGCAGGCAGGCGGCATAAGGGCCTCTTCTTTAAGCCAGCAGCTCCACATCCCAATACAGCCAGTCACGCCAGCTATCGTGCAGATAATTGGGCGGGAAGGCGCGGCCATGTTCCTGCAATTGCCAGTTGGTCGGGCGGATGGGTTGCAAGCCCAATTTCATATGCGCTTCCTTCGGCGTGCGCCCGCCTTTTTTGAGGTTGCACGGTGAACAGGCGGTCGCGACATTTTCCCATGTTGTGCGCCCACCGGCGCGGCGCGGCACGACATGATCGAACGTCAAATCCTTGAACGAGCCGCAATATTGACAACTGAACTTGTCACGCAGGAACAGGTTGAACCGGGTGAAGGCAGGATATTGGCTGGGCCGCACATATTGCTTGAGCGCGATCACCGAGGGGATTTTCATCTGGAAACTGGGTGAATGCACTTCACGCTCGTAGGTCGAGACGATATTCACCCGGTCAAGGAACACCGCCTTGATCGCGGTCTGCCACGGCCATACGCTCAAGGGGTAATAGCTCAGCGGTGTATAGTCCGCATTCAGCACCAAAGCCGGGCAATTATCGACGTGCCGTAAAATCTCTGGTCGTATTACTTCGGGATGATACATAAACTGCTTCTACCCCCAATCACTCGCGCCATTCCATCGGTGATTTGCGTGACAGGCACATGACAGCATTAACCATCCCCACCCGTCAAGAGCATGTATGACCAATAGCGTCAAACCACCGCATATTGTGACGCGATTTGCGCCCAGCCCCACCGGGCGGTTGCATATCGGCCACGCATGGTCGGCGATGATGGCGATGGATTATGCGCGGCGGATGGGCGGGGAGATGCGTTTGCGGATCGAGGATATTGATGGCACCCGCAGCCGCGCGGAGCATGTCGTCGGCATTATCGAGGATCTGACCTGGCTTGGGGTGACATGGGACGGGGCGATTATATGCCAATCGGAACGGCTTGCGTATTATGACACGGCGCTGGAACAGTTGAAGGCACGCGGCCTCGTCTATCCCTGTTTCTGTACCCGCGCTGGGATAGCGGCGGAAATTGCCGCCAGCGCATCGGCCCCGCATGGCAGCGACGGGCCGGTGTATCCCGGCACCTGCCGCGCTTTGAGCGATACCGAACGCGCACTGCGATTAGAAACACAGCCCTGCTGCTGGCGGCTCGATATGCGGCACGCGTTGGAAGCGGTGGACGCCCCGCTGCGCTGGTTTGGCGAGGAGCGCGGTTGGATGGAGGCTGATCCCACTAGCGCGGGCGATGTCGTGCTCGCGCGCAAGGACGTGCCGACCAGCTATCATCTGGCGGCCACGCTCGATGATGCAGCGATGGGCATCACCTATGTGTTGCGCGGGGACGATCTGCGCGCCGCAACGCATATTCACCGACTGTTGCAAGCGTTGCTCGGCCTGCCCACGCCAACTTATCGTCATCATGGTTTGTTGGTCGATGCGCACGGCAGGCGGCTCGCCAAGCGCGACGGTGGCCTGATGCTGGCCGAATTGCGCGTTGCCGGAGTTGATCCGCACACCCTCGCCCGCGACCTGCGCGCCGGGGTGTTTCCGGTTGGCATTTCGCTTCGCCACGCGTAAAGTCGCGTTATGGCAAATATTTTTCTGGTAATCCTCATCATCGCGGCGGCGATCGCGGCCCTCGTCATGCTGATCCGCGGGATCATGGCCTTTCTCAAGACGACCGAGGAGGATCTGAATTCCGGGGAGGCGGGGCCAAGCGCATCGAGCCTCAAACAAAACAAGATGATGTCCGCTCGTATCATGTTTCAGGCGATCGCGATATTGCTGGTCGCGATATTGCTGCTGGTGCGGGGCAGCGGGCATTAAGCCCAGCTTGGCATAGCTAAATGGTCAAGCTCAACAAGATTTACACGCGCACCGGCGATGATGGCACCACCGGCTTGGTCGATGGATCACGCACGCCCAAACATGCGCCGCGCATGGCGGCGGTCGGCGATGTCGACGAAGCCAACAGCGCGATTGGCCTCGCGATTGTCGCCTTGCGAGCGGGCGAGGGCATGGGCACGCAGGCGGATGCATTGCAACTGATCCAGAATGACCTGTTCGACCTCGGCGCGGACCTTGCAACGCCAATCGGGGACACCGAACCAAGCTGGGCGTTGCGCATCATCACCGGACAGGTCGAGCGGCTGGAGCGCGAAATCGACAGCATGAACGAGGCATTGGCGGCGCTCGACAGCTTCATCCTGCCCGGCGGATCGGCAGCAGCAGCCGCCATCCACCTCGCCCGCGCCATCACCCGCCGCGCCGAACGCAGCGCCGTTGCCGCAGCGCAGGATGTTACGCTTACCCCACAGGCGCTCGCCTATCTCAACCGCCTGTCTGACCTGCTGTTCGTGATGGCGCGCCATGTGAATGCGGGGCAGAGCGGCGATGTGAAATGGGTGCCGGGTGGTTCGCGATAGGGGCTTTGGCGCGCTGAACTCACCAAAGCCCGCGTAACAGATAGCTATTTCACTTGGGTCGTCACCAATGCTGCGGTCGTAGGTGTCGGCGTCGGCGTCGGTTCGATTGGTACCGCCACTGGAGCGGTTGCTAACTGAATATCCTCGTCAAGAAATGCAACCATTGTCGTGCCGAGCGGGATTTTCGCGCTTGTGCCCGTCATAAAGAAGCCAGCTGGCAAGAAGACTATCCCCGAAACAGCGGCAGCACCAACGCCACCTGCCACGCCCTTGTCGTCAATTTGACCTGTCAGGCGGATCTGGCGACCGTCCACGCGAACATAAAGCGCGCGAGCATTGATCTTACCCGATTTTCCCCACATCCCCTTATTTCGA
>JBDTLS010000222.1:0-4618 GCA_039934655.1 Sphingobium sp. | reverse complement strand
GTCCGATATCTTGTGGCGGGTCGTGTGCGCAGGCGAGGGGCTGAGCGCCGCCGAGCAGGCGCTGGGCTGGCCGACCCGTGCGGGAAAGCTGGTGCTGACGCTCGCGCTGGACCGGGTTGCGGACTATTATCGCATGGCCTGACGCGCTGCCGGTTATTCCCACACCAATATAATGCCGCTGCATATGGCTATGTTTGCGGGCTGTGCGTATAGGGCGGACATGCCGTTGCCCGCCTCGCCCGCGCCGTTTGTGTTGATCGATGATGCGCGCGATACCGATGCCCGGCCTGCGCGGCTCTATCGCGATCCGGTCGAAATTGTCGCGGCCTATCGTTTGGCGGATGTACAGGGCGCGCTTGAACGGTTGCGGTCTGCGCAGGAAGCGGGACTACATGCCGCAGGATTTCTTTCCTACGAAGCGGGCTTTGCGTTCGAGCCGCACCTTTCCCGTTTGTTGCCGGATGCGGGCGAAGCTGGAGCGCCTCCGTTATTGTGGTTCGGTCTGTTTGAAGAATGTCAGGCTATCGATGCAGCAGAGGTCGCATCGCTGCTGCCCCAAAACGGCATAGCCACTGGCGGCGCGCTCCATAGCATGATGGATAAGGCCGATTACGCGCGAGCCTTTGAGCGTGTGCAGGAATTGATCCGCGCTGGTGACATTTATCAGGCCAATCTGAGCCTGCCCTGTGAGATCATGGTGCCTGATGATGTGCCCGCATTTTATGCCGATGTGCGCGCACGGGCGAAAGCCGGGCACGGCGCTTTGGTGATGACGGGCGAGCACTGGCTGCTGTCGTTTTCGCCAGAGCTGTTTTTCATGGCTAAGGATGGGCTGGTCACGACCCGACCGATGAAGGGAACGGCGCTGCGCAGCGAGGACGCGCTGCGCGATGCCGCAAGCGCGGTGACGCTCCAGACGGATCCGAAGCAGCGGGCGGAAAATCTGATGATCGTCGATTTGCTCCGTAACGATCTGTCGCGTGTCGCGCAGCCGGGCAGCGTGCAGGTGCCGCATCTGTTCGCGGTGGAGAGCTATCCGACTGTGCATCAGATGACATCGACGGTGACTGCGCGGCTGCGCACGGGCGTGTCGGCGGTGGACGTGCTGCGCGCGCTGTTTCCCTGCGGCTCCATCACTGGCGCGCCCAAGCTGCGGGCGATGGAGGTGATCCACGACATCGAACAGCGTCATCGCGGGCCATATACCGGCTCCATCGGCGCACTGGGCGCGGATGGGTCCGCCGAGTTCAATGTTGCCATCCGCACGGTTTGCGTCAAATATGGGGATAGGATCGGAACTATCGGCCTCGGTTCGGGCGTCGTGGCGGATTCCGATGCGCAGAGTGAATGGGATGAATGCCTCGACAAGGGGCGGTTTTTGGGGCCAATTGCTGCACGTACATGACAAGCGCAACTTGGGACAAAAAGAGGAACTGGAACGGGATGCGCGCGTGAACGCAGTTAGCGGGGCTTTTGACCTTTTGGAGACGATGGCGTTTGACCCGGAAGAGGGTATCCCGCTGCTCGATTTTCATCTGGCGCGTATCAAACACAGTGCCGACGCGTTGGGCTTTGCATTTGACAGGCACGGTGCCCGCAATGAATTGCAGGCCGCGACCTTCCGGCTACGCGCCAGAAGCCGGGTGCGCATGTTGGCATCGCGCAAGGGGGCGGTTGCGATTGAGGTGCGGGATTATCGCACCTGGCCCGAAGCACGTATGCGGCTTGCCGTGACCAAACGCCCCGTGGCGGACAGCGACTGGCGGTTGCGACACAAGACCACGGACCGGGAGTTTTACCGCGAGGCGCTGGCCATCGGCGGCACCTATGAGGTGCTGTTGACCGATGACGCGGGCTATCTGACGGAGGGGTGCTTTTCCAACATCTTTGTCGAGCGTGGGGACAAGCTGGTGACGCCGCCGCTTGCCCGTGGCTTGCTCCCCGGCGTATTGCGCGCCAGCCTGATCGAGATGGGCGAGGCGGTGGAGGGGGACTTGCGCGCTTACGATCTCGAGAATGGCTTTTTCATCGGTAACGCTTCACGCGGCATGGTCGCAGCTACGCTGAAATAGCCAAACCGCAAACAGGCGGTTGCCGATAGCGGCATCGGGCGTTAAGAGCCTGCGCATCACCGCTTTCGTTCGTTCATCAGCCAAAGAGAGAGACTTTCCATGCCGAAGCTGTCTGCTGCGTTGGATCGTATCCAGCCAAGTGCCACCCTTGTTATGGGCGCGCGGGTGAACGAGCTGAAACGCGCGGGCGTGGACGTCATTGGCCTGTCGGCGGGGGAACCGGATTTCGACACGCCCGATTTCGTCAAGGAGGCCGCGATCGCCGCTATTCGCGCGGGGCAAACCAAATATACCGATGTGGACGGCACTGCCGAAGCCAAGGATGCGGTGGCACTCAAGTTCAAGCGCGACAATGGTTTGATCTACGCCCGCAACCAGATCAGCGTGAACGCGGGGGGCAAGCACACCTTGTTCAACGCCATCGTCGCGACGGTCGATGTGGGTGACGAAGTCATCATTCCCGCGCCTTATTGGGTCAGCTATCCCGATATTGTGAACTTTGCGGGTGGCACGCCGGTATTTATCGAGGGGCCTGCTGCCCAAGGGTACAAGATCACGGCGGCGCAGCTCGACGCCGCGATTACGCCGCGCACCAAATGGGTGATGATCAACTCGCCGTCCAACCCGTCCGGCGCGGCCTATTCCGCGGGTGAACTCAAGGCGTTGGGCGAGGTATTGATACGCCATCCGCATGTGCTGGTGATGACGGACGATATGTATGAGCATGTCTGGTACGCGCCGACCCCGTTCGCCACGATCGTGCAGGTGTGCCCGGAATTGTACGACCGGACGCTGACGGTCAACGGTTGCTCCAAGGCATTTGCGATGACTGGATGGCGCATCGGTTTTGCGGGTGGCCCCGAATGGATCATCAAGGCGATGTCGAAGCTGCAATCGCAGTCAACGTCGAACCCTTGTTCGATCAGCCAGGCGGCGGCGGTGGCCGCGCTGACCGGCGATCAGGATTTCCTTGAGGAACGCAATGCCGCCTTTAAGAAGCGCCGGGACATTGTCGTTGCGATGCTGAATGACGCGCCGGGGCTGGATTGCCCGACCCCCGAAGGCGCGTTTTACGTCTATCCTGACGCGAGCGGTGTGATCGGCAAGACCACGCCCAAGGGGCAGAAGATCACCACTGACGAGGAACTGATCGCCTATTTCCTTGACGAAGCGCGCGTGGCGGCGGTGCACGGCGGTGCCTTCGGTCTCAGCCCGGCGTTCCGGGTCAGCTATGCGACATCGGAAGATGTACTGAAAAAGGCGTGCACGCGCATACAGGAAGCCTGTGCCGCGCTGAAATAGTGCGACCGCGAGCCGGGTATCTGCGCGGTGGCTCGGAAATCGCGCACCACCACGCGTTCATCGCCCGCTCATCAAGGGCGTTGTAACCAGTCGCTCGATTGGCGCGTATAGTGTTGGAACCACCTTCCGTTCGCCCTGAGGAGGGGCTGAGCCTGTCGAAGACCCGTCTCGAAGGGTCTGTGCGATGACGATCCTTCGAGACGCCATTTCGTCCCTTCGGCGCTCTGCTTGCAGCAGACGCTCAGGGGACTTCAATGGCTCCTCTGGATGAACGGTGTGGATTGGGTATAATGCGGACGAACTCGTCAACGCAGCAGGAGTGACAGGCAATGATCCGGTTCTGGGAATATGGCGGGTTCATGAAGTTTTTCGGTGCCTTTGCGGCGACCGGGGCGGCGATTATGTTCTTTCACCGCGCGCAAGCTGCCGAAGGCGTGGTGATGGCACCGGTGCCTGCGCTCGATGCCAAGGCCACCCGCGCCACCGAAACCGCCGTATTCGCGGGCGGATGCTATTGGGGGATCGAGGGCGTGTTTTCGCACATCAAGGGCGTCCGCTCGGCGCGCCCCGGTTTTGCGGGCGGACCGCGCGGGCGCAAGGTGACCTATGAGCAGGTCAGCGGCGGCGACACCGGCTTTGCCGAAGCGGTGCAGGTGACATATGACCCCAAGGTCGTCAGCTACGGCACGTTGATGCGCGTGTTCTTCTCCGTGATGGCCAACCCCACGACACTGAATTATCAGGGACCGGACCACGGCACCCAATATCGCAGCGCGTTGTTCCCGCTGGACGCGGAGCAGGGCAGGGCGGCGAGCGCCTATCTCGCGCAGCTCGGCAAGTCGGGGATATGGCACACGCCGATAGTGACGCGGATCGAACGCTTTGCCGGCTTTGTCGATGCCGCCGCCGATCATCAGGACTTCATGGAACGCAACCCGCGCAACCCCTACATCCTCGCCTGGGACGTGCCCAAGCTCGCCGCGCTCAAGCGGTTATATCCGACGCTGTATAGTGCGAAGGCGGCGCGCTAGATATTGGGTTCAATCGTTCGCACGCCCTCGGTTGTTTTCTGCGGAAGTCTCCTGCGTGTCTGACGTGGCAGCGGAGCGGAATTGGGCAGACAGGGCGTGATACAGCTTGGGCCGACAAATCGCGGCGCTAACAGAATCTGCGATAATCGCGGTGCCGAACAACGGCAAAATCATCGTCCGATCCGCCGTCATTTCCATCATTATTATAACCGC
>JBDTLS010000221.1:0-4622 GCA_039934655.1 Sphingobium sp. | reverse complement strand
CGTCACCAACCCCAAGCGCCTCAAAATGGGGATCGATCAGGGGCTGGCCAACTCGCTGCTAGTCAAGGTCAACCAGATTGGAACCCTCACCGAAACGCTTGCCGCCGTGTCGATGGCGCAGCGCGCTTCCTACACCGCGGTCATGTCGCACCGATCGGGTGAGACGGAAGACGCGACGATTGCCGACCTGGCGGTGGCGACCAATTGCGGACAGATCAAGACCGGTTCGCTCGCGCGCTCGGATCGGTTGGCGAAATATAACCAGCTCATCCGCATTGAAGAAGAACTGGGCGATATTGCGGTGTACGCTGGGCGTTCGATCTTTCGCTGATAAAAAGTCACCAGCCGCAAATCGTCGCAAATTAACTATTTTCCCCTTGCAACGCAGATTCGGCTGTGATTCAAGGGGAAATGGCGCAAATTGCGAAACTTAGGTTGTTATTATCCTCGGCCTTCGGTCCGACGGTGGCGGTAATATTGCTGGCGCTGCTGGTCGGCTATGTGGTGCTGGGCGGCAGCGGCATTTTGGCGTGGGGCGATTATACGCGCCAGCTGCACGACAGCCGCGCCGAGCTTCGCGTGGTGCAGCAGGAGCGGACGCGCCTCGCTAACCGGGTCAATCTGCTTGATCCGCACCATGTCGATCCCGATATGAGCGATGAATTGATTCGCCGTGAACTCAATGTCGGTCACCCGGACGAAGTCATCCTTCCGTTGAACTGAATTTGCCGGCCGACCCGCATTGCCATCGACATATAATTGCGACCCCGTGATATTTTGAGGCGGTTTGCCTTGGATTTTTGGGGACGGCGCTCTATAGGCGGAACGAGTATTTCGTAGCGTCACAGAGAAGGGCTGCTCCTTTGGCAAAACCTCCATCCCCCAAAACCTCTACAGCCAAGGTGACGGTTCCACCGGCGACCGCTGCGCACCATAATCGAGCGGCCCCTGACGTGCCGCAAGATTATCCGGCGAGCAAGGAAGAACTGCTCGAATATTATCGTCAGATGCTGTTGATCCGGCGCTTTGAAGAAAAGGCGGGTCAGCTCTATGGGCTGGGACTAATCGGCGGTTTTTGTCACCTCTACATCGGTCAGGAAGCCGTGGCGGTCGGCATTCAGTCCGCGCTGACCCCCGGCAAAGACAGTGTCATCACTGGCTATCGTGATCATGGGCATATGCTCGCCTATGGCATTGATCCCAACCTCATCATGGCGGAATTGACAGGCCGGGCGGCGGGCATATCGCACGGCAAGGGCGGGTCGATGCACATGTTCAGCGTGGAACATAAATTCTTCGGCGGCCACGGCATTGTCGGCGCGCAGGTCTCGCTCGGCGCAGGCCTTGCGTTCGGGCATAAGTATAGCAATGACGGTGGTGTGTGCGTCACCTATTTCGGTGATGGTGCCTCCAACCAGGGTCAGGTGTACGAGAGCTTCAACATGGCCGAGCTGTGGAAGCTGCCGATCATCTTCGTCATCGAAAACAATCAATATGCGATGGGCACATCCGTCAATCGCTCTTCAGCAGAGGATTTGCTCTATCGGCGGGGCGAGAGTTTCCGCATTCCCGGTATGCAGGTCAACGGCATGGATGTGCTCGCGGTGCGCGGCGCGATCGAAACCGCGCTCAAATGGGTGCGGGGCGGCAACGGCCCGATTTTGCTGGAAATGAAGACCTATCGGTATCGCGGGCATTCCATGTCCGACCCGGCCAAATATCGTTCGCGCGAGGAAGTGCAGGAAATGCGCGACAAGTCCGACCCGATTGAGGGCGTCAAAAAATATCTGGAAGCGGTCGGCGTGAGCGCGGATGAAATGAAGCAAGTGGATCAGAATATTCGCAAGATCGTCACCAATAGCGCCGATTTTGCCGAAGCATCGCCGGAACCCCAGCCTGCTGAGCTTTATACTGACGTGCTGGTAGGAACATATTGATGGGTATCGAGATCAAAATGCCGGCGCTTTCACCGACGATGGAAGAAGGCACACTGTCGAAATGGCTCGTCAAGGCGGGCGACGAAGTAAAATCCGGCGACATTCTCGCCGAGATTGAAACTGACAAGGCGACGATGGAATTTGAGGCGGTCGACGAAGGCGTGGTGGGCGCGATTCTGATAGCAGAGGGAGCCGAAGGCGTGAAGGTCGGCACCGTCATCGCAACGATGCAGAGCGATGGGGTCGGCGATGGAGCGGGGGAAGGTTCTCCCGCAGCGCCCGTAGCTGCACCCGCAGCTAATTCCGCCGCTGCGCCAATCCCGGCACCAACACGGCCCACATCGAGCCCCGCAGCCGATCCCGCCATTCCTGCCGGGACGGAATATGCGAAGCAAACAGTGCGTGAAGCCTTGCGCGATGCGATGGCCGAGGAAATGCGCGCCGATGCCCGCGTGTTCGTGATGGGCGAGGAAGTTGCCGAATATCAGGGCGCGTACAAGGTGACGCAGGGCCTGCTGGAGGAATTCGGCGCAGGCCGCGTGATCGACACACCGATCACCGAATATGGCTTTGCCGGGATCGGCACGGGCGCGGCGATGGGCGGTTTGCGCCCCATCATCGAGTTCATGACGTTCAACTTCGCGATGCAGGCGATTGACCACATCATCAACTCCGCCGCCAAGACCAATTATATGTCCGGTGGCCAGATGCGCTGCCCGATCGTGTTTCGCGGTCCCAATGGCGCGGCGTCGCGTGTCGGCGCGCAGCACAGCCAGAATTACGCGCCCTGGTATGCGGCGGTCCCCGGCTTGATCGTGATCGCGCCTTATGATGCGGCGGATGCCAAGGGTTTGCTGAAAGCCGCAATCCGCAGCCCCGATCCGGTCGTGTTTCTGGAAAATGAACTGCTTTATGGGCGCAGCTTCGATGTGCCGGTGCTGGATGATCATGTGCTGCCCATCGGCAAGGCGCGGATCATGCGCCCCGGCAAGGACGTGACGTTGGTCAGCTATTCGATCGGCGTCGGTCTTGCGTTGGAAGCCGCCGAAGCGTTGAGCGGGGAGGGGATCGACGCGGAAGTGATCGACCTGCGCACGCTGCGTCCGCTCGATACCGCGACGGTGCTGACAAGCCTCAGGAAAACCAACCGCATTGTCGTGGTGGAAGAAGGCTGGCCGAGCTGCTCAATCGCCAGCGAACTCGCCGCCGTGGTAATGGAGCAGGGCTTCGACGATCTCGATGCGCCGCTGCTGCGCGTTGCGAACGAGGATGTGCCGCTGCCCTATGCCGCCAACCTCGAAAAGATCGCGCTGGTCGATGTGGCGCGCGTCATCGCGGCGGTGAAAAAGGTCTGCTATCGGTAACCGTCACGGCGCTGGGAGCTAGCAGGTCGAAATCGCAACGCCCTGCGCGTTGTCGGGCATAGCACCTACGCTGCGGTCATCGCGGACGATCATCGCCGCAACGGTGTTCATGTCCTTGTAGTTCATGATGCCGAACATGCCCGCGCGCACCACCGGGAACAACGGTGCATAACGATAATGCACCTCAACGAACATTACCTCCGTACCGGCGGGTGCATAGACCTGACGTCCCGCCGGGCCCATGCCGGCGAGGTTGGTCAGCCCCTGCGCGCCATATTGCGGGAGATATTCGGTTGCCTGCCCGTAGCAACGCTGCCAGTGAATCCAGTTCTTGTTGACGTGGGCTACATTGGGGTCCGGCTCAAGGCTGGAAATGATGATCCGCGCCTTGTTCTTGACGAGGTAGGTTTCGTTCGCCTGACGCTCGTTACCGGTGCCATTGATGTTGAGGGTGCCACCCTGCGCCAGTGCGCCTTGCAAAATGTCGTTGATCTGCGCTTCAGAGATAACTTTGAGTTGCATCGGGTCGCCCGAACCCATGCGCGCGGCGTTATCCGCGACTTGCAAGGCCAGTGCCGATACCCGCATGTTGGTGATGGCGTAATTGGCCAGCTCCGCGCCGCCGGTGATCAGGACCAGCAGCACGGGCGCCGCATATGCAAACTCCACCATAGCAACGGCGCTGGTGTCCCGCCCCAGCCGGAAAAAAGCGCGCATTATACGGAACAGGATATGATCCATCATGGGCAATTCCGTAATGTCGTCGTGCCGGTGCGCACGGCCTGCTCGCCATAAGGCTGGTTGGCGTAAACCGTTGTGGCGCTCAGGCTGACGTTGGGCGATAGGCCGATCAGCGTGGCGACCGGAAAAATGCGCGGATAGCTCATTGTGACGGTATAGCGGACCGCGTCTTTCGCGCCGCCTTGCCCGGTCGAATAGCGCATGTCGTCGAACGAGCCATTACCATTCAGGTCCATCCACTTCTCGCCGGAGCTGCAAATGCCGTCCTGATTGACATCCTCATAATGAATCCGCGCGCCGGTGAAGCTGTCATAGAATTTGCGGGTTATGGTGACGGTGGCGTTTTTGTTCATGTTCAGAACCGCGTTACGCACAGTGTTGTCGATAATGGTCTGTTGCGCGGCGGCCGATCCCGCTTCCAGCGAAGAACCCCGCGCGGCTTTCAAGACCTCGCCGTTCAGGATGGCCTGCGTGTAGAGTGTGTGACCAAGGTCGAACCCGCCCATCAGCATGATCAGAAACGGCGGCGCGACCAGCGCGAACTCAACGGCCGCAACCGCCGTCTGGTTGTGCCGCAAGC
>JBDTLS010000220.1:0-4637 GCA_039934655.1 Sphingobium sp. | reverse complement strand
TTGATGATGTGCAATGCTCATGAGCCAGATCGGTTCCAAATAGGCGCGCGTTTTTCGATGAATTGGTACGACAAAACGGCAAACGGTGCGGTTAGCACCAAATTTGCGAGCGCCAACCACAAATGATGGCCAAAATTGCCCCAATGCGCGATCAGGATCATCACCGGAAACGCATATAGATATATGCCGAAACTGATATTGGGCAGGCTGGCTGCGAACGCTTTCCGTTCTGCCGTCAGGAAACCCGCGCATAAAATGGCGTAGCCGACGAACACCGATTGCACATGGAAATGCACATCCCAATACTGGCATTCCAGATTGAAGATCAGCAACAGCGCGCAGATGCTCCAACGAAGCTGGATACTGCCCCGCCAGAGATAGGACGCGATACCAAGCGCGAACATGGTCCAGTGTCGGTCGATCATCGACAGAAAGTCTAACGCATTTATACCTAACAACTTCTTTACGGACGTGGCAGCAAAGGGCAGATGCATAGCGAGCGCGAACGCCAGCGACAGCGGCAACACATATTGCTTCATCATCTTTTCACGGGCGAGGCCCAAAAGCGCCAGCACTCCCAATGCCCCAAAGCACCCCATTTGCCAACTGATCGTCCATAGCGAATCGTTGATGCCACACGCGGCCATGCCGCACGCCACGCCCGTCAGCGTATAATGGCCCGGCAGGAAGGTCAGATTGGCGAGCCCAAAGCGTAAAGTCGCTCCGCCGATATAATCAGTCGCTCTAACATTGGTCAGTAGCGCGCCGAGCGCGATCGTGACAACGATCGAGACCGCGAGCGCGGGCCAGATTCGGACCAGTTTCTTCCGTATGAACGCAAATGGGTCCGGGGAGCGTTGCAGACTGCTATAAGACAAAAAGCCACTGAGAAAAAAGAAGCCGTCCACCGCATAGCCTGAGATCGGCGCGCCCAACAGATAGGAAAACTCGTCATGCCCCGCTTCGCCGGTCATCAGCCAATAGCAATGCGACCAGATCACGCAGCAAGCCAAAATCAGGCGAACGAGGGTAATGTTATTGGCACGCGGATGCAGCACAGCATTACCGATCACCACGATAAATCAGTCCTAGTCAAAAATCCGACACATATGCTGCCCATGCAGCGCCCTTCGTATAACAGTACGCATGGATTAACCATTTCAAATTTGTTAGGAGGATCGCAAGCAATTAGCGGCCATAACAGAAATGAAAATCGAATCTGTACCAATTCGGTACATATCAGCTGGGACGCCGACACAGCGGCGTCGTCAGATAAGCGGCGGACGGAAATAAGCACGTAATGAGACCCCTTGCGATCAGTGCAGAAGGACAACGGGCGCTGTCGGGTGCACGCAACGGTCTGTGGGGCATCGCCTTGCTGACCGCAGTCATCGCGCTGTTTCCCATCGCCCTCGCGCTTTTCACGCTGATGCTGTTTGACGTCGCCATGCCGGGCCGCAGCGGCGCAACGCTGGTCGGCATTGTAATCATCACCATCGGGGTTCTCGGTGTAAATTTATTCCTGATGTCGCTGCGACGCGATATGATCATGCATCTCGGTCCCGTGCTGGCGGCCGCCATCGGCAACCGCCCCGATGTCGGCATCAGCCGCATGACACCGCTGATCCTGACGCGCGATCATGGCGTATCGGTGACGGAGGGCCTGGACGCTATCCGCGCCTTCCTCAACTCCCGCGCGGCATCGGCATGGCTCGATGCCTGCGGGATGCCGCTCTATCTTTTGACGATGCTATTTTTACAGGGCTGGCTGGCAGCATTGTTGCTTGGGGTGGCGGTCGTGGCTGTGCTGGTGATCCAGCGCGCGCTCAAACATCATAGCCAAGCTACCGATGGCATCATCGCCAATATCGCCACGCGCAAGTCGGTCGCCGAAGCTGCGTGGCCGGACGCACCATTGATCCGCGCGATGGGTATGCAAGAGCGTGTGGCGCGATCCTGGCAACTGGCTGACCATATGCTCGCCCATGCCCATCGCGAAATGACGGCACAGCAAAGACGGTTCGTCGCCATGTCTGAAGGCCTGATCTTCGTTATGGGTGTCAGTTTCCTCGCGGTGGGCGCTTGGCTGGCAGAAATTGAATTGGCCAGCGTCGGGACCGTGGTGGCGGCAAGCGTTCTTGCGCTGCTCGCTTTGCGGCCGTTCATGCAAATGATGGAAAGCATCCCGTTGATGTGGGCCGCGCGCGAAGGCTGGTGGCGTATTGATGATCTGCTGACCAACGCCCCGCCCATGCTGGACCATATCGCCCTGCCCCAGCCCAGGGAAACGCTGGAATGCGAAGGACTCGCGGTGCTACCGCCCGGCCACAGCAACCCGGCACTGCGGAATATCAGCTTCTCGCTTGTCGCGGGCGATGTACTGGCGGTGATCGGTGTTGGTGGATCGGGCAAATCAGCGTTGCTCCATGCGCTGTCCGGCGCATGGGCGCCCGCCAGTGGCAAAGTACGGCTCGATGGCGGCGCACTCGATCAATGGGATAGCGACGATCTCGCCCGCCACATCGGCTTCATTCCCCAGCATGGCGGTTTGATGACCGGCACAGTCGCCGAGAATATCTGCCGCTTCTCCTTGAACGCCCGGCCCGAAGCGATCATCGAGGCGGCGCAGGTTGCGGGTGTCCACGCGATGATCCTGCGCCTGCCCGATGGATATGGGACGCAGGTCGGACCGAACGGCAGCTTCCTCTCGCAATCGCAGGCGCGGCGGATTGCCCTTGCGCGCGCGCTACACGAAAACCCGTTCCTGCTGGCGCTCGACCAGCCTACCGCGCATCTCGACCCGGAAGGGGAACAGGCGCTCGTCAAGGCCTTGACCCATGCGCGCGAACGCGGTGCGATCACTGTGCTGGCCGGGAATGACCGCATGATCGTCGAAATGGCGTCAAAGGTGCTCATCCTGCGGGGCGGCGTCATGACAGATTTTGGGCCGAAAGAAGAAGTCCGCGCCCGATCGGACGCCGCCCGCAAGAAACTTGACGCTGCCAAAGGCATTACGGCGAAAGATGTGCAGGCGACGGTTCGTCGCGCTGGAACGGCCGAAGCAAGAAAAATCGCGACGAAGGCCGCTGCCCCGTCAACAGAGCCCGTCGCCAAAGCAGGTGCTTCATGAATTATTTGCCATCCACCATTTTGGCTGCCGACGCCATTCCGGGGCTGGAAGATCCACAGGTCCATCTGCAACGCAATCTGCGGCTGGGGCTGATTGTGATTGGCGTGCTGCTGTTCGGCCTGGTGGTGCTCGGCGGGCTGATCGGCATTAATGGCGCTGTCATCGGCTCTGGCGAAGTCACAGTCGAATCCCGTATCAAGAAAATCGCCCATCCGACTGGCGGCGTGATTGCCGCGGTGTTTGTGCATGAGGGCGATCGTGTCAAAAAAGGTGCGTCATTGATGCGGCTGGATACGACCGTGGCTGGCGTCAATGCCAGTATGTCTGGGCTGACCCTGCAACAGCTCTATGCCTCCAAGGCCCGCCTCACCGCCGAGCGCGACGGCAGCCCTGCCATCGAATTTCCACCGGAACTTGCGGGCAACCCCGGCCCTGCGGCGAAAATGGCAATGGACGAGGCGAACCGGCTGTTCGCGCTGCAACGACAGGCAGATGCCAATGAGCAAGCGCAGATTCATGAGCGCATCCACCAGACCGAACGCGAAATCGGTTCTTTACAAGCCCAGGCGCAGGCATCACGCAAGCAACGCACGCTCATCACGCCTGAACTTGCCGGGCTTCGCCAGCTCCATGAAAAAGGGCTGGTGACGATCAACCGGCTCAATCAGATGGAGCGCACCGCAGTTGAGCTCGACGGCGGCACGGCCTCTTATGATTCGCAAATCGCGCAAGCGCGTGCCAAGATCGCCGAAATCCGGCAGAGCGGGTTTCAGCTCGATCAGGACGCAAAAACAAAGGCCGGTCAGGAACTGAGCCAGGTACTCTCGATGCTCAATGACCAAAAAGTCCGCTCGGTTACCGCGCAAGACACGCTGGACCGCAGCATATTGCGCGCGCCGCACGACGGCGTGATCGACAAGCTCGCCTATTCGACCATCGGCGGTGTCATCCCGCCCGCGCAGACGATCATGGAAGTGGTGCCGGACAATGATAATCTAACAGTCGAAACGAAAATCAGCACAGCCGACATCGACCAGATGCGGATCGGCCAGCCCGCTACCTTGCATTTCTCTGCGTTCAATGCCCAAACAACCCCACAGCTCAACGGCAAAGTCACGCATGTCGCGGCCGACCGCACCACCGACGAGCGTACCGGTGTCAGTTATTACAAGGTGATTATCGAAGTCAGCCCCGCCGAGCTGGCGCGTCTGGGTGCGCTGAAACTGGTGCCGGGGATGCCGGTCGAGACATTCGTCCAAACCGGCGAGCGTTCGCTGCTGTCCTATCTGACCAAGCCGCTACGCGACCAGTTCAGCCGCGCGTTCCGCGAGAATTGAGCGGACCCGTCATTCCGAACCCGTCCACCTGACCCAAGAATTTCCGTGATTTCTTAATCATCAGATGATGCCACCTGACTGGAAATCGCGCTACGCCACCGCCCCGATTTTCGAGGCGGCTCCGGGCAGAATTTGCGCCTTCGGTCCATAGCGGATGACGCTGCCCTCAC
>JBDTLS010000219.1:0-4688 GCA_039934655.1 Sphingobium sp. | reverse complement strand
CGTGACGATGATGTCTGAGATGTCTGAGCTGCTCAGCTTTTGCGATGCGCCAGCGAGATCCGGCGCCTGCGGTGCCTCTTGCGCCGTAGCGGCGGTGCCCGCAAGGCTTGCCCACGCCAATACGGCGAGACTTGCGACACGATATTTGTCCTTCATGATACTTCCTCACCCTAGGTTTATTTAGCCCAAATCGGGCACAGCCTTGCCTAAACTCGCAGGCCCGTTAGCTGGGGCCAATATTTATCGACATCTATCGACGCGTCGCTTGGAACACTGCGGCGCGCATGTCCCGCAACTACGGATTTTATACAAGCGTTCTATAGAGCAGAGGGCAGCGACGCCGACTCTAACGCATTCCCGTTAACTGCGCTCGCTGCCTTTCCAGCAGCCATTCGTTCCGACACACAGCTTCCCAATACGAGTCAGGACGGCTGTGTTCGGCGGGACGGAAACGAGCGCCCTTTACACGGCTCGCCAAATTTGGAGAGGAGAGATCGATGGTGACGATCCGGTCCTGCACCCGGGCTGAGCGGACTGGCGCACTTTTGCCAGCATGCGGTTTCGCAATTCGCCCTCTCTGTTCGGCCCAAGCCAATCGCAACTCCAAAGCTATCCTACGTGTCCTGAACTGGCGCCGCATCTCACGCTCGTGTCCTGCCAGCGTCCCGGGGCTTCGCATCATGACGCCGGGCCCCATATGGCAAGCGTAGGTTTCATCGGACTTGGCGACATCGGCATGGCGATGGCAAGGCGGCTCCATGAAGACGGTCACAAGCTGACGGTATGGAACCGCACCCCCGATCGCGCCGCGCCCTTTGCGCCCCTTGGAGTCACCATCGCCCGGAATCCAGCCCAGTTGGCAGCCGCGTGCGACATCGTATGCATCTGCGTATCATCGGCCGACGCAATCGCAGAGATCGCATTCGGACCTGATGGCATCGCAAGTGCCGATACCGCCCCAATGGTGGTCGTCGATCATTCGACCATCTCTCCCGAGGAGACTCGACGCCTGGCAGACCGCCTGCAGGTACAGACTCGAACGGCTTGGCTCGACGCGCCGGTGTCCGGGGGACCAGCCGGTGCGCGAGCGGGCACGCTGGCGATCATGGTCGGTGGCAGCCGCGAGCATTACGATCTGGCCAAACCCGTCCTCGAAAGCCTTGCCGGGCGACTGACGTTCATTGGCGGGCTCGGCATGGGTCAATTGGCCAAAGCCGCCAACCAGGTCATCAACTTCATCACCGCTGCCGCGATCGGCGAGGCCTTTGCATTTGCGCAAGCTGCAGGGCTGCATCCGCAGGCACTTTCACAGGCTCTGGTCGGTGGCTTCGCCGACAGCAACGTCCTGCGTGAATACAGTCGCGCCTCTGTGGCCGGCGAAACGGGCGGCCTGAAAGGCCTGATTGACGCTTATGCCGACCTTGCGCTCGGGCATCGCCGCCCGGATTATGCTGGAAAGCTCGATATCCTGCATAAGGACATCGCTATCGCCACCGCTATCGCCCGGTCTAACGGAACGCCCATCCCATTACTTCATCAGGTCGAGACGTTGGGCCGCCTGCTTCATTACCAGCAGCCCGAATCCGCGCAGGCGGCGAGATGACTTTCGCATGGTTCCGTGCACCGTCACCATCGAGAGCGCAATTGCATGACAGACCCCCCGCATCTGCCGGAGCACCAAGGCTTTGGGAGTGTAAGGCACGCACAGGATACGCTGATGACCGAATTTGATCTCGGCCTTGCCGGCATGGCAGCGCTAGTGACCGGCGCTGGCGGCGGTATCGGGCGCGCCACCGCGCTACTGCTTGGCAATGTGGGAGCCGCGGTCGCCGTAATTGACCGGGACGGCGAGGCAGCGCGCAAAACGGTCGAGGACATCGTGGCGCAAGGCGGGAAGGCGGTTGCGCTTACCGCCGATGTCACCTGCGAGGATGATGTCTTGGCCGCTGCCGCCGATGCGGAGGCAGCTCTCGGTATTATCCGGATCCTTGTAAACAATGCGGGCATTGGTGAACGCCGCGCGATGCTCGACCTTCCACTTGAGGCGTGGAAGACAGTGTTGGACGTGAATTTGACAGCGGTTTTCCACGTCACGCAACTTATCGCACGCCGGATGGTAGCGTCGGGGGTGAGCGGCGCGATCGTCAATGTGGCATCTGTCGCTGGCCTTAACGGGGTGTTGAACCGTAGTTCTTACGCTGCGGCCAAACATGGCGTCGTCGGCCTGACCCGCACGCTGGCGCTCGAACTCGCGCCGCACAACATTCGCGTCAATGCGGTCGCGCCCGGCATCGTTGCGACCAGCCTCACCTCCGCGCTTTTGGGTAGCCCAGCAGGCGCAGCCGCATCCGCAGCGGCCCATCCGCTGGGCCGCGTTGCCGAGGCGAGTGAAGTGGCGGATGCGATTGTTTTCCTCGCGTCGCAGCGCGCCAGTTTCGTGACGGGCGCGGTACTGGCTGTCGATGGTGGCTTCTTGGCGGGGAAGGTCGCATGACCAGTCTGGCGGGGTAATTTCGTTCGATGTGCGACGACTAGGAAAAGGAATGGACGATGGCTGATCACAATTTCGTTGGCAGAACAGCGCTGATCTCGGGCAGCACCAGCGGCATCGGCCTAGCTATCGCAGAAGAGTTCAGCAGACGGGGGATGCAGGTCGTCGTGTCCGGCATCAACCTGGCGGAAGCCGAACGCGCCGCTGCCGGCATCAGCGGTGCCTCGGCAGTGAAACTTGATGTGCGCGAAGAGGCGAGTTGGGTCGAGGCGCTGGACGTGGCCGAAGCGCGGCACGGCCCGCTTGCCGTGCTGGTTAGCAACGCAGGCGTCGCGGGCATCACGCTTCCCCTCAGCGAGACGTCGCTGCAAGCGTGGGAATGGACGCGCAGCGTCAATCTGGATGGTGCCTTTCTTGGCCTCACGCACGGCGCGCGGCGGATCCGTGCCTCTGGCTTGCCCGGCCACATCATCGCCACCTCGTCGATGTCGATCTTTGTCCCTCCACCGCAAATGGGCACCTATGTCGCCACAAAGGCCGCGGTGGTGGCGTTGTGCGAGGCATTGCACCAGGAACTCGGCGGGCTTTCGATAGGTGTGTCGGTGCTGCTGCCGGGTCCGGTGCGTACAAATCTGGTCGAAGGGAATGGTGAGCGGGTTCCGGATGGGCTGGACGTTGGTGGACCTTCAGATGCAGTGATCGAGATGCTCCGACGGGGGCGCGATCCAAGTGACGTTGCCAAACTCGCCGCCGACGCGCTCGGCACCGATCGCTTCTGGCTGTTCACCCACCCTGAACTGGAACACCGCATCGACACGCGAACGGCCGAGATGAAGGCTGCGCTGCATTGGGCTTGACCCCCCAGATGCGAAAGGCACAATAGTTGCGCTTCGCAACTGTGCAGGTGACCGATCGGCGATCATCGCGAAGCACAATATCGCCGGATAAACTGGGCGCTGAAGCCCCGGACCGTACCAAGATCGCGCCTTACGAAAATAGGAGAGGAACTTTGGATGTGCCGCCAACAGAGGATGAGGAAAACGCCCTGGCGAGTGGCAGAGCTGGACTAACGGCGAATGAGGCGGCGAACACGCCTCTCAGAGGACGGACCCTCCGCGAACCCACGGCACAGGACGTCGAAACTTCTACCCTCACCGCGCTCATGCACTGGCTGGCAGAGCATCGGGCGCTGACCTTTTCCAGCTATGCCGACCTGTGGGAATGGTCGGTAAGCGAACCTGAGCAGTTCTGGGGGGCGCTCTGGGACTATTTCGAGGTGGAATCCTCGACGCCTTACGACGCGGTCTGCCGGGGCAGCACCATTCAGGATATGGAATGGTTCCCCGGAGCCCAACTCAATTTTGCACAACATCTGCTTCGCCACGAGCGCGGCGGCGGGGATCGTTTGGCCCTGATCTGCTATGCAGAAGATGGCAGCCGGACGGATTGGACCTGGGCAAATCTGGGCGATGCGGTTCGGCGCGTTGCCACCGCGCTCCGCGCGATGGGAATCCAGCAAGGCGACCGCGTGGCGGCGTATCTGCCCAACATCGCCGAGGCGGCTATCGCATTTATCGCAACGACTGCGATCGGAGCGATCTGGTCAAGTTGCAGCCCGGAATTCGGGCCCAGCGCTGCGCAGGACCGGTTCGGTCAGATCGAACCCAAGCTACTCCTGGCGGTTCCGAGCTACCGCTATGCCGGCAAGGAGCATGACCGGCGCGCCACGCTGAACGACATCGTCGCCGGACTGCCAAGCGTCGAACACGTCGTGCTGGTCGGCGACGCGGATTGGCAGCCCCCCACCCCCGGTGCACAGCTGTGGACCTGGGCCTCGTTGATCGCATCGCCAGCGCCGCCATTGGAGCAATTCCGGTTCGAGCCGGTGCCAGCCAGTCACCCGCTCTGGATTGTCTTTACGTCCGGCACATCCGGTCCGCCAAAGGCCGTAGTGCATAGCCATATCGGTGCCTTGCTTGGCGCGATGAAGGATCTCGGTTTTCATATCGAAGTCACCGAGAGATCGCGGCTGTTCTTCTATTGCACCACCAGCTGGGTCGTGTGGAACCTGTTGCTGAGCGGGCTGGGTCTGGGTGCGAGCGTGGTGCTGTACGACGGCAGCCCGTTTCAGCCGGACATCGGACCGTATTGAGCGATCTCATCGGATTCGGTGCGCTCGATCCACTGCTTCACGATG
>JBDTLS010000218.1:0-4798 GCA_039934655.1 Sphingobium sp. | reverse complement strand
CCGACCATTATTCAAGAGTTACGCAACTCATTGAATATGAAATATAAAATTGGCCGTTTTCGGCCTGTGCAGGAATTGTGTAGAACTTTTTGCGGATTACCTCGAAAGTTGGCAACTCCCGTCCGCTGCTTTCTTGGAATTTCCGATCGAAATTTGGGAGGGATTCGGCTTTGAAAGCCGTGTCCAACCATCCTGATTTCCGGGCAGTTACGGTGCGCGCAACAGCTACAGCCCGTATGGGCACACGTTTAGTCGTAAACGCATAAAACCGAGTGCCCAGCAAGCCTGTCGGGCGCAATGGGCGTTTGCGATCATGGCCAACTGGATTCCCGCCTACGAACACGACCAGTTACGATTGAAGGTCGCGCGGATCGAGCTCCTGATGGAGGCCTGAGGCGGGCAATTTGCGCCGCCATCAAGCGGCCTGCCGCAGTTGAACGATTCGCTGGAATTCCGCGAGCAGTTCGGGATGGTGGCGCGCAAGGTGATGCACCACCCTTACATTGTCGATTAGGCGGCAGAGATATCCGGTCGCCAACACAAGGTCGAGATGGTCTGCGCCATAGCTTTGCTCGATCATGCGAAATTCGCGGTCGATGTTGGTCGACTCGCGCTCCATGTGATCGAGCTGATCCTCGCTCAGCCCCTTGATCGATTTTCGCTGCTCGCTGACGAGCTGGCCTTGCGGGGTGGCTGCGACGAGCGACTGAGCATAAGGCCATGAGAAGCGATTCATCGCGATCATCGTTTCCGCGACCTCGATCTGCCGCATAGGGCGCAGCTTGCGGAGCTCCTGAAAGGTCTTGATCGGAACCATTCGCTCCTGAAGCAACGTCGCGACCTCGTCGCATATCCCGTCGAGCAACCGCCGCTTGTTGCGTATGCTCGAAATATTGACATTGAGCGCGCGCGCAAGGCGCTCCTCGGACACGCCCTTCTCTATCGCTTTGAGGATCATCTTGTGTTCCTGAACGATCGCCATCCGGCTGATCCGTTTGTTGTAGGTGATGGCCTCATCATCTGTGGCGACCAGGCAAACGACGTCCTTGTCTCCGCGCTCTCGGAGGATTTCGACGCGGATATGGCCATCGAGAAGCCGATAACGCTCCACTTTGCCAGGCAGTCGGACAACGACCGGCGGCTCGATAATCCCGACTTCGCGAATCGACGCTTCTATCTGACCGTATTTTATCGATCGTTTGACCGCGGGCGATACGATGCGCAAAAGTTCGATTTCGTCGAGCTGAATACGCAGGCTGGTGGTTTCGAACGCCAGCTTGACCGGCTTAGTTTGCTTGGATGCGCTCATTGCATGGTTGCCCTTGCCAGATTGATTTTCTCGGCGAGGCGGCTGGGCAGCGTCGCCAAACCTTCATCCTCCAGCAACGCGCCGAAGGTTTCATCATGGGAGAGCTGGCTCAGGGCCTCGACTACAAAGACCAGTCGATTGCGGGTGGCTTCGGTGCGCTTGATCAACAACCGCTTGCGTTCGGTATCTTCTTTGAAGGCTTTGACCAGACTTTCGGGCGTCATCGACGCCTTACCTGCCTTCCGCTCGGAATTTCCCGCCTTGCCAGATCGCTTTCTGACTTCGACCAAACGACGAGCGGCGATCAAATCCCGCCCACGCAGCAGCTTTGATTCATAGGCGTTGTGCAAGGCGGCCTGCACACCCTGATCATCGGCCTCGCAGATTTCCAGCGCGACCGAGATAGGTAGATAGCCCGCCTCGACCGCTTTCACGAGGCGCTTTTCTCCGCGTTCAAGCAACCGAGCCACGGCATAGATGTAGTTTGTGGAGAGTCCGGTCTTGCTGGCGATGTCGCTGTCCGAATAGCCCCGCTGCCGCATGCCGGTGATGTCCTGGAGCAAATCCACGGCCTGGTGCTGTCGCCGCGCACAATTTTCGACGAGGCTTGCGACGAGGCAATCCTCAGGATCGGCAGTGACAATCAAGGCCGGCACTTCGGTCTGCTCCAGCACGCGAAATGCCTCCAAGCGACCCTGCCCGCAAACGAGATCGTAGAGCGGGCCACCCTCCCCCTGCCGCCGCGTCACGGTGATCGGGCGCTTGAGGCCAATGTCGGCGATATTCTCGACAATGCCCTTGAATACCCGCTTGTTGCGAACGCGCGGGTTGACGATTGTGATCCTGTCGATGGGGATCATCTCGACGCGCTGAGCCGGAAGCGCCATGGTCAGGCAGCCATGCGAAACGGCGAATGCGCCGCAAGCGAGAAGAAGTCTTCAAGTGTATCGCTGCGAAATGCGTCGAGCGACAATCCGTTGTAATCGGCCAATCGTAGCACGCTTTCCTCCATCGTCATTCTCGGCAGTATGTAAAAATCGCGCGCATTGAGGTTGGCATCGTCCATCCGCACGCAGATTGTGATATCTGGCTTCAAAGCGTCGTCGAGACGGATTTTCCATCGCCGTGACCCACCCCTTGTCGTGGTGCAGCGCGCGATAACAATGGAAGTCGTGATCTCGTCGTTGACGGTCAGAAGATCGTTTTGGAGATTTTGAACTGCGTGACCACCGATGCGCTGCACACCTTCAATGACTTCCCTGACAATGGAAGGATGCAGGCGGCGAAGCGCGCGATTGATGTCAAGGTAGCGGTAGTCGTGCTCGGGGACATAACCGACCAACGAATATGCGCGCAGCAGGCTGCCGAAGCGCGATTGATATGCGCTGCTCGAAGGCACATCGTCGAACTCGTCGATAATCAGGCCAGACAGATTCCCTTGCGAAGACAGGATTCGCGCGAGAAGCGCCAGCATCTCATCGTCTGTCAGTCGCCTGGATCGTTGATCGATGATCGCCCGCGCCTGCGCGAAGACACTCTGATCGATGATCGCGGGGAACACATCGTCCTGCCTGATCCAATCTGATGGAGCGTTGCGGACATGCTTTGCTTTCAGTTTGAACGAGGTTCGGCCCCAGACATTGTGACCAGCATATTTGTCGTTGATCAGGATTTGGTGCACCGTACCGCGTGACCAAGGGCGGCCAAGATCGGTTTGTCGGCCTGCGGCATTGAGGCGATCGGCAATCTGCCGCTCGGTCAGATTTTCGTCGAGAAACTGCCGATAAATCTCACGGATAGTCGCGACCTCTTCGTCCGGCCCTGCGACAAGAACGACACGATCTGTGGCGATACTCTTTTGCTCGCCACGCGAGAGTTGTCCTTTATGTTCGCCGCGCTCATCGACCAGCATGCGTCGCAGGCCGTAGCCAGGCGCACCGCCCTGCCGATAGCCAAGCGTAATTAATCTGCATTGGCCAGCGAAAACTTTCACCGACAACTCGCGGCTGTATTCACCCGCCATCACCTGTTTGACGGTCGTTACAATAGACGAACCCATTGATCCGTCATTCTCTACTTGCTCGGCGCAGTAGTGGATCGAGATGCCCGCGCTTTTGCAAAGCCACACATAATGAGCTGCTTCGTTAGGGTCTTGGAAGCGGCCCCAACGGCTTACATCGTACACCAGGATAGCTTCAAAATCGGCATCTCCGTTCTGAATGTCAGCCAAAAGCTGTTGGAATGAATCCCGTCCTTCAATGCGAAGGCCACTTTTACCTTCGTCGGCGTAAGTTCGAACAATCTCGAATCCGCGACGTTCCGCGTAACGGCGAATCTCTGCTGCTTGATTGTCGGTCGAGTATTTCTGGTGCTCGGTGGACATGCGCACATATTCGGCAGCCTTGACCAGAGGCTGCGCCGGATATTTTCCGTCCTTATCTGAACCCCATTCAATGACCATCGAATTGCTCTTCCATTGCCTCTTTGCGACGCGCGTCCGTCTGCTTGCCCACTATCAGCTTAGGAGGGGCAACATGTTTCCAAAGAAGGGCAATTCTTTTCCGATTTCGCGAGACCGTCTGACCGAAACCGAGTTCGCGCAGGTTATTGCTTCGGCACTGAAGGTCGAGTTCGGCTCGACCCGGCATGGCGCAAAGACGATCATGAAGTGGACTGGGACCAGTCAACGCACGGCAAAAAACTGGCTCAACGGAACGCATGTGCCCAGCGGCCTGCATCTCGTGCTGCTGGCGAGGGAATCGAACGCGGTCCTCAAGGCTATCTTGCTGCTGGCCGATCGTCCGCAATTGTCTTTGGGCTCAAACTTGCTGTCGCTGCGGCGACTGCTAATGGACACCGTTGCCGCGCTTGATGAAATGATCTGATGCCAAATTGAATCAGGCTGCATTCAATATGCGGATTGGCGCTTCACGGCGTAATGTGTGGTGATGGCAGAATCCCGTCCGGGATTCCTGTGACCAACATGACAGACGATTCCCTGTCATTTCGCGGAAGCGGGGTGCGCTCCGTGCGGACCACTATACCCCGCTCAGGCATGATCCAGCCACCGTGCAGTGGCGTAAGTGGATCAAGCCGAAATGGATGGTGCGGGCGGTGGGAATCGAACCCACACTCCTTGCGGAACGGGATTTTGAGTAGGTCGAGACTACCTTAAGTATTTGATATTAAACGATAAAGTTTCATAAATTGAATTTTTGTGTAAGGTTTTGTGTAAGTGTGTAAGACATGTGTAAGGGTTTCCCACCAATAATTGTACGCGGCTGACACCGTTCGACGCCTTTAGTCGGTCCCGCCCTTGTAGTCCATATTTCGCTGCCTGGCCTCGCTCCTTTCGGCTTGTCCGCAGTGTGTCCCCTACGCGTAATTTGAATTCTGCCCAGCCAGTTGCGTCGGCTGCGTTGGGAGCCTCTGGGCATAATGACGAGCTTCGCGAGTTTTCGAGATTTAGGACAGCCGAACCTGAAAAAA
>JBDTLS010000217.1:0-4809 GCA_039934655.1 Sphingobium sp. | reverse complement strand
GATGTGGGCCAGCTGCCGTTCGATGGCGTCCGGGTTCCACGTCCCCATTTCATTCAGCAAAGTCGCGGCCATGGCGCGGAAGCCGTGCGCGGTCATTTCTTCCTGTGCATAGCCGAGGCGGCGGAGCGCCCCGTTGACGGTGTTCTCCGACATCGGGCGTGTCCATGTCCGGAAGGAAGGGAAGAGGTAGGGGCTGTGGCCGCTGAGATCGTGCAATTCCTCGATCAGAGTGCAGACCTGACTGGAAAGCGGCACCTTGTGCGGGCGGCGCATCTTCATCTTCTCTGCCGGGATCGACCAGACTGCCTGATCGAAGTCGATTTCGGCCCACTCGGCCTTGCGCAGTTCGCCCGGTCTGACGAAGAGATGGGCGGACAGCTTGAGCGCGATATGGGTCAGCGCATGGCCTGAATACCCCTCGATCGCGCGCATCAGCTGGCCTGCTTCGGCAGGGGTGGTGATGGCGGCCAGGTGTGTGGCGGTCGGCGTGATGAGTGCCCCGCGCAGGTCCGAGGCGATATCGCGTTCGGCGAGGGCCGTGGCGATGGCGTAACGGAAGACCCGCCCCATGACACTGCGCATCCGGCGTGCCGTTTCATACCGCCCGGTTGCCTCGACCTTCTTGAGCACGACCAGCAGCTCTTGCGCGGTGATCTGGGCAATCGGGCGGTTCCCGATCAGAGGATAGGCCATGCCGAGGATCCACTCGATCTTGTCGAGCGTGATCTGGGCGCGGCCCTCGCGGCGGTTCTTGTCGAGCCATTCCCCGGCCACGGCCTTGAAGCTGTTCTCCGCTTCGATGATCGCCTTGAGCTGCGCCAGTTTCTTCTGCTCCCCGGGATCGAGACCGGCGGCGAGCTGCCTGCGGGCTTCCAGCTTTCTTGCGCGGGCGTCCGCCAGCGACACGGCAGGCCACATGCCGAAGATGAGGGTCTTCTGCTTTCCCAGCCAGCTGTAATTGATCCGCCAGCTTTTGCTGCCGTGCGGGCTGACGAGCAGGTAGAGGTTCTCGCCGTCGCTTAGCTTGTAGGGCTTCGCGCCTGGCTTGGCGTTCTGAATCGCTATGTAAGTGAGTTTCATCGGGTGTGCCTCATCCTGCCGGCCCTTTCGGGTCATGGTATCCGGGAGAACAAAACAGCATCAATCTCATGGTATCGACCATGGGATGCGACAAATTCCGACGAACGCCCGCGATTTCGTGCGGACGCTTATAGCGCAAAAAGTGACGGAAAACCAGTATCCTGGCGGATTCCACCGGACGTCGGTGGAAGAACAAATGGTGCCCAGAAGAGGACTCGAACCTCCACGACCTTGCGATCGCCAGCACCTGAAGCTGGTGCGTCTACCAATTCCGCCATCTGGGCACAGAGAACAAGAAGTTCAGGTAGGCGGCGCGCTTAGCCTTTGCCTGCATCGCTTGTCAATCGCGCGGTCAATAAAAAACGCACCGTGCCCATTAATGCCACGATGCCCAGAGTCATTTCGAGTGAAAATGGAACATCTCACGGCTCGGAAATCACGGTAAAGCAATAAACCAGACCGCGATTTTGATTCCATCAAAATCGAACAAGGTCTAGGTTGTTTCCCTGCGCGCTCTGGTGCAAGAGAAGCGCGGTTGGGCGCGGTTCGCCCGCGACGCATAGAGGATTCTTTATGACGAACACGCTCGTGACGATCTTTGGCGGCGGCGGATTTCTGGGCCGCTATGTGACGCAGGAGCTGTTGGCGCGCGGCGCGCGGGTGCGTGTCGCCTGCCGTCACCCCGGCGACGCACTGCGGGTCAAGCCGCTCGGTGGGCTGGGCCAGATGCAACTGGTCAGCGCGAATGTCACCAAGCCTGCCAGCGTGATGCGCGCGGTTGCCGGGGCGGATGTCGTTATCAATCTCGTAGGGATTTTGAAGGGTGATTTTGACGCCGTGCATGTGCAGGGGGCTGCGCATGTGGCGCAAGCGGCACAGGCATCGGGCGCGGCGGCACTCGTGCATATTTCGGCTGTCGGCGCCAGCATGGAAAGTGCGTCGGCCTATGGTCGATCCAAGGCGAGCGGTGAGGCCGCAGTGCGTGCTGCCTTCCCCGGCGCGACAATCATCCGTCCTTCAATTATTTTCGGACGGGAAGATCAATTCACGAACCGTTTTGCGGGCTTGATCCGCATGGCGCCGGTGGTGCCGGTGATCGGTGGAGAAACCAAATTTCAACCGGCCTATGTGCTCGATGTGGCCCGCGCGATTGCCGTGGCGGCGCTGGACCGCGCGCAATATGGCGGAAAGGCGTTCGAACTCGGCGGACCGCAGGTGCTGAGCATGGCGCAGATCAATAGCTGGATCGCCCAAGCGACGGGACGTGACCCGGTGTTCGTGCCGGTGCCTGATTGTGCGGCGGGGCTGCTGGCCAGGCTGACAGGCTGGATGCCGGGCGCGCCGATTACGCGTGATCAATGGGTGATGTTGCAGGGCGATAATGTTGTGGGCGAGGGTACGCAGGGTTTCGCGGCCTTTGGCTTGGTGCCGACACCGATGGCGGGCGTCGCCGAGGCCTGGCTGGTGCAATATCGCAAGCATGGCCGCTTTTCCGCGCGCGCCAAGGCTTGACGCGCATGGCATTGGATGTGCTGACCCCTATCATCCTGGGGATCGTCGAGGGGTTAACAGAGTTTTTGCCGGTGTCATCGACCGGCCACCTGATCCTCGCGACTGAACTGATGGGCTTTGACGCAGATCGCTGGGCGCTGTTCAATGTCGTAATTCAGCTCGGTGCGATCCTCGCGGTGGTGGTGCTGTATTGGCGCACGTTTATGGCGGTGGGCGTCGGGCTGGTGCAGCGTCAGGCCGTTTCGTGGCGGTTTTTGCGTAACCTTCTGCTCGCGTTTATTCCGGCGGCCATAATCGGGTTGGCGTTTCATAATCAGATTGAGGCGTTGCTGGGGGAACCACGTGTGGTGGCGTGGGCGCTGATCGCGGGCGGGGGGGCTATTCTCGCGATTGAAAAGCTGCTGGGCGTGGCGCGGTTTCATGGCATTGCTGATATTCCTGCAGTGCGCACTCTGGGCATCGGTTTCATTCAATGCCTGTCCATGATTCCGGGCGTGAGCCGGTCGGGTGCGACGATTATGGGCGCGCTGGCGCTGGGCGTGGAACGGCGCACGGCCGCCGAGTTCAGCTTCTTTCTCGCGGTGCCGACGATGCTGGGCGCGACCACACTGGAGCTGGTGAAAAACCGCGCGTCACTGACGACGGGGGCCGTCAACTGGATGGAAATCGCGATCGGATTCGGGGTGGCATTCGTGGTGGCGCTGATCGTCATCAAGGCGTTTGTCGGTATCGTATCACGCTATGGCTTCGCGCCGTTCGCTTGGTATCGGATCGTAGTGGGGATCGCGGCGCTATTTTGGTTGGGTTCTGTTTGATCGCATCACGCGGAATCTAGTGCCGAGCTAACTCCCCCCATATCCCCCGTCCGTTCAGGAAATCTTCGGGAATTTGCGCGATAGTGCCAACCCTGTCGGAATTCTTTACGCATCGCTGTAAAGAATGGGCATTATGGAGTGGGTGGTTCAAGCTGGCATGATACGGGTTTTCAAACATTATGTGCCGCACGCGGTGCTGTTGCTGGGGATACTGGACTTCATCGTCCTGTTGTGTTCGGCGGAAGCCGCTTGGGTCATTCGTGCGCGGGAAATCGGCATGGAGGTCGATTATGTGCTGAACCGCGCGACGCCGCTGCTCAGTTTCGCCATCGCCCTGCAAGTCGCGATGATTGCGGTCGGTGTGTATGGCAATGAATCCCTGCAATCGCTGCGCCATTCGGTCGCGCGGTTGCTGGTGGCGGTATCGCTCGGCATCATCTTTCTGTCCGTGATGTATTTCCTGTTGCCGGGTATGACGCTGTGGCGGTCCAATTCGCTGTACGCGATGGCGATTGCGATGGGGGCATTGATCGCGATGCGTATCCTCATGGGATCGATGTTCGGCGGCGAGGCGTTCAAGCGGCGCTTGATCGTGCTCGGCGCAGGCGCGCGCGCCAACCGCATCCGCGACCTGGAACGGCGCAAGGGAGCGGGGTTCCTGGTGGTCGGTTATATCGGCATGAACGATGGCCAGCATGTCATCGCCGAAGCGATCAACCGCAGCGCGATCTATAATCTGTCCGATTTCGTCGTGCGTCTGGGCGCGAGCGAAGTGGTGCTGGCGTTGGAGGAGCGGCGCAACGCCATTCCGATGTCTGACCTGCTGCGCATCAAGACGACCGGCGTGCACGTCAATGATCTGTCGACCTTTCTGGAGCGGGAAACGGGGCGCGTTGACCTTGATAGTGTCAACCCTAGCTGGCTGATATTCTCGGATGGTTTTTCGGCAGGCAGGCGCCTCTCGAGTATCTCAAAACGGTTGTTCGATATAGCGGCGAGCCTGTTATTGCTGGTGCTGACCGGGCCGATCATCGCGATCGCCGCCGTGATCGTCAAGCTCGATAGCAAAGGCCCGGCCTTTTACCGGCAACAGCGCGTCGGCCTGTATGGGCAAGATTTCTGGATCGTCAAACTGCGCACCATGCGACAGGACGCAGAGGTAAAAGGGCAGGCGGTGTGGGCGGAGAAGGACGATCCGCGCATCACACGCGTCGGCCATTGGCTGCGCAAGCTGCGCATCGATGAACTGCCGCAGGCATGGACGGTTCTGAAAGGCCAGATGAGCTTCGTCGGCCCGCGCCCGGAACGCCGCCAGTTCGTCGAGGATCTCGAACAGCAACTGCGTTATTATGCCGAACGACACATGGTCAAACCGGGCATCACCGGCTGGGCACAGATTAAT
>JBDTLS010000216.1:0-4834 GCA_039934655.1 Sphingobium sp. | reverse complement strand
GGCGTTGTCAAGTAACGGGAAGCGGGTTGTCGCCGCCGGATTTGCGAAGCGATGATCGACGCTTGTCGGCCAGACATGACTCATGAGCAATTGGTCGAAGGTGTGCGCCAGCGTATCGGCTCCCTGATTATCCAGACTCTGGTGCCGGTCAAAATGCCGCTGCCGGTCATCACGCTCGACGGGGATCTCGAAGGATTGCTGGCGCAGGCGATGCGGGTCGCGGGCGATGCCAAGCATCCGATCGAACCGGCGTTGTCGACCCGCATTATCGAAGCGGTCACTTATGCCGCCCGCCCGATCATGGCCGAGGCGCGCAATTTCGCGATTGTCACATCGCCGTTGGCGCGACGGGCGCTTGCGCGCCTGTTCAAACCGCATTTGCCGGAGACGCCGGTGCTCTCGTTCCTCGAAATTCCCGACGGCAAGTCGGTAGAAGTCGTCGCCGTGGTGGGCGGAGAGCAGCGACCGGCGCCCCGCCATGATCCGACTCCGGGGCTGGCCGGCGCCCCGCGTGAACGGATCGCGTGAGGGAGCCTGAATGTACATGAAAAGCATTGAATCGGGCGAAGAAACCCTGACTTATGGTCGCAAGGCAGGAGCGCTCACCCCTGAGCAGCTCGCCCGTAAATATATGCCACTGGTCCGTAAGATCGCTTGGCATGTGCATGGCCGCGTATCGAGCGCGATCGAGGTCGAAGATCTGTTACAGATCGGCATGGTCGCGCTGGTCGAATGCGCCAATGGCTATGAAGATCGTGGCTATGGCTTTGCCACCTATGCGCAAATGCGGATTCGCGGGGCGATGATCGACCATTTGCGACGGCACGCGACCTTGTGCCGATCCGCTATGTCACGCCGCAAGCAGTTGAGTGCCGCGCGCGCGCGTCTGGAACAACGCCTCGGGCGACTACCTTCCGAAGCAGAAATGTCCGCAGAGATGGGCCTGGGCGCGGCGGAATATCGCGAATTTGCGGACTCGTCCGAAATGGTTCAGCAGACCAGCATTGACGAGGTGTATTCCGACCAGTCAATGTGGTTCGCCGATGTCGAGGACCGCGCCGACGAAGTGCTGGAAAAGGAATCGCTGAAACTGGCGCTGGCCAAGTGCATCACGCGCTTGCCGGAACGCGAGGCGATGGTGCTTCAGCTCTATTTCGTCGAGGAAATGAATCTGGAAGAAATCGGCGCGACCCTTGATATCGGTGCCGCGCGCGTGTGCCAGATCAAAAAATCTGCGCTCGATAAATTGCGGGTGTTGCTCAAGGACTGGGCAGAATAGGTTTCATCCGTCTGATGAAGTGCGGTTGACAGGCACTCTTCACGCGACAAAATGGCGCGCGAGGGAGAGGTCGAGGTGTCGCAGCGTGATCGGATTATCGCCCGTGGACAGGTGATCCTGTGGAATGCCGAAAAAGCGAGCTGGCATTTTCTTGACATAACCGGAGATGTGGTGGGTGAAATTCATTTCGCCAGCATGGGCCGCACCGGCGGCTTCGGGTCCGTCAAGGTACGGGCGACGATCGGCCAGACCAGCTGGGCAACATCGCTTTTTCCTCATAAGGCAACGGGTGGTTTCGTGCTCCCGCTCAAGGCCGCCGTGCGTAAAAGCGAGGGCATTGCTGCGGGTGATGAAATCGAGGTTATGCTGGAAATTTAGCGTTGAAGCGGACGGCTGCCCCGTTCACCCAACCACGTGGATACGGGTTTGCTGTTCACCCAACGCATCCGCTTCTGCTTCGGCAAGGCCGGGAAGTTCCGGTTCATCATTCTTGGGCGTGTGCGGCATCAGCCCCCAACCGAACTGCGCCCACGCGCGCTCGTGAAAATAATACAGGATGATTTTCGTCAAAACTTCGGTCGATGCGATGGCGCCAGCCGCCTTCACGTTCTGGGTAAACAGTAAGCTCAGAACAAAAGTATCGATGCTGCCCAAAGCCCGCCAGCTAACCGCCTTCACAAGGGAGCGTGGGTTGGATTCTTTTCCATTGAACAGCAGCATTGATACCTCATCAAACAGAAATGTTATATCTCAACTTCATATATAGACATTGTGTGTCAAAACAAGCACGTTAACCGCGTTATATCGCTGCCTTGTCGGTGCCATTGTTGACACCCATGCTTTGCAGATACCGTTTCACATTGCGCGCGGCCTGCCGCAGGCGCTGTTCATTCTCGACCATAGCGATGCGGACATAGCCTTCGCCATCCTCGCCATAGCCGACACCGGGAGCGACCGCGACCTTGGCCTCGGTCAGCAGTTGCTTGGAAAATTCGAGGCTGCCCATGTCCTTGAGCGCGGGCGGCAGCGGCGCCCAGCAGAACATCGACGCGCGCGGTGCGGGGATATCCCATCCGGCGCGGCCAAAGCTTTCCACCAGCACGTCGCGGCGCTTGTGGTATAGCTCGCGGTTCCTGGCGACGATATCCTGCGGGCCGTTGAGCGCCGCACACGCCGCCGCCTGAATCGGCGTAAACGCGCCGTAATCAAGGTAGCTTTTGACGCGGGTGAGCGCAGCGATCAGCTTTGGATTGCCCACCGCAAAACCCATGCGCCAGCCAGCCATCGAATAGGTTTTGGACAAGGATGTGAACTCGATGGCCACGTCCTTCGCACCCGGCACCTGCAAAATCGACGGGGTCGGGTTGCCATCATAATAAAGCTCTGAATAGGCAAGGTCGGACAGCACCCAGACGTTATTCGCTTTCGCCCATGCGACCAGCCGTTCGTAAAAGGTGAGGTCGACGGTTTCAGCCGTCGGGTTGGACGGATATCCGACAACGAGGATGCTGGGGCGCGGCACGGTGAACGCCATCGCCCGGTCGAGCGCCCGCCAGTAATTTTCGTCGGGCGTGGTCGGCACGGATCGAATCGTTGCGCCCGCAATGATGAAGCCGAAGGTGTGGATCGGGTAGCTAGGGTTGGGTGCCAGCACGACATCGCCCGGTGCGGTGATCGCGGTGGCGAGGCTGGATAATCCCTCTTTCGATCCCATCGTCACCACGACTTCGGTTTCGGGATCGATATCGACGCCAAAGCGGCGCGCGTAATAATTGGCCTGAGCCTTGCGCAATCCCGGAATACCCTTCGACGCGGAATAACCATGCGAATCGGGCTTTTGCGCAACCTCCACCAGCTTGGCGATCACATGGTCCGGCGGGGGTAGGTCCGGGTTGCCCATGCCGAGGTCGATAATGTCCTCGCCCGCCGCGCGCGCCGCCGCCCGCATCGCGTTTACTTCAGCGATGACATAGGGGGGAAGGCGTTTGATGCGGTAGAATTCTTCGGACATTATTGGGTGTGTTCCTTATTTTCCGGTAAAGTCGCGCTTTTCTGTAACTGTGCCCTTTACTGCAACAGGCGGGGGTCATAGCATCACTGCACAGCTCGGCGTCACCGCGCTTATATATGGGTGCAGGCGCACTTGCCAGCAAAAGCACGGTGGCGAAATGGCGGGCAGCGACCGGGTGAGAACATAGGCAGTTACCAAGGAGGTGGGCTTGATGAATGGTGACACGATAAGCCCGCTCCCCAGCCTCGACCAGATGCAGCAATGGACGCGCACTCTGGGGCGTGCGCAGCAGGTGATGCTGGAACATGTCGCCAAACTGGCCAGCCAGCCATCGCCGTTTCCTGCACCGGGGACGGCACCTGCACAAGTGTTGGCCATGCCGTTCAACCCGGACATGGTCGCGCATATCCAGGACGAATTCGCCAAGGAAGGCATGATGCTGTGGCAGCGGTTTATCGATGCGGGCGGCGGGCCTGCTCCTGCGCCGGAAGGCAGCATTGCCGCGCAAAAGGACAATCGCTTCGTCGATCCGCAATGGGCGGAGCATCCGTTCTTTGACCTGATCCGCCAAAGCTATCTGTTGCTGACCGATTATCTGATGCGGCTGTCCGATGCGGTCGACGGCATCGACCTCAAGCATAAGGAGAAGTTGCGCTTTGCCACACGCGGGCTGACCGATGCGCTGTCGCCCAGCAACTTCCCGATGACCAATCCCAGGGTTTGGGAAAAGACGCTGGAAACCCACGGTGAAAATATCGTCCGTGGGTTGCAGAATATGTTCGCCGACCTCGACAAGGGCCAGTTGTCGCATACCGATGGCAATGCGTTTGAAGTCGGTGTCAACATCGCCGTGACGCCCGGCAAGGTCATCAAGGAAACCCCGCTTTACCAATTGATCCATTATGAGCCGACCACCAAAAAAGTATATGAAACCCCGCTGGTGATATTCCCGCCGTGGATCAACCGTTTCTACATCCTCGACCTCGCGCCGGAAAAGAGCTTCGTCAAATGGGCGGTCGACCAGGGGTTGAGCGTGTTCATCGTGTCGTGGAAATCGGCAGACGCGAGCATGAAGGACGTCGCGTGGGATGACTATATTCTGCGCGGGCAGGTCGATGCGATCGACACGGTGTGCGATCTGCTCGATGTGCCCAGCGTACACGCGATCGGCTATTGCGTCGCGGGGACAACGCTGGCCGCGACGCTGGCGCTGCTCGCTGCGCGCGGGGAAGCGGACAAGGTGGCAAGCGCGACCTTTTTCACGGCGCAGGTGGATTTTCGGGATGCGGGCGACCTGTCATTGTTCGTTGATGACGAGCAACTCAAGCTGGTCGATCAACTGGCGGCACCCGGCTATCTTGACGGTCGCTATATGGCCGCGACGTTCAATCTATTGCGGGGCCGCGACCTGATCTGGAACTATGTGGTCAACAATTATCTGTTGGGCGCGGATTACAAGCCGTTCGACCTGCTCTACTGGAATGGTGACACGACCAACCTGCCTGCCAAATGGCACCGTTCCTATCTGACCGACCTGTATCGCG
>JBDTLS010000215.1:0-4835 GCA_039934655.1 Sphingobium sp. | reverse complement strand
GCCTGGCGATGGCAACGATGGACATCATCAAGCTGAACGGCATGTTCCCGGCCAACTTCCTCGACGTTGGCGGTGGCGCCAGCAAGGAAAAGGTGACGGCGGCGTTCAAAATTATTCTCGCCGATCCAAACGTAAAGGGCATTCTCGTCAACATCTTTGGTGGCATTATGAAGTGCGACATCATTGCGGACGGTATTGTCGCGGCGGCGAAGGAAGTGAACCTGTCCGTGCCGCTGGTCGTGCGCCTCGAAGGCACCAACGTGCAGCAGGGCAAGGATATTCTCGCGGGATCAGGTCTGCCGATCGTGTCGGCGGATGATTTGGGCGATGCTGCCAGGAAGATCGTTGCGCAGGTCAAAGCGGTCAGCTGATTCGGAAATCACGTGCCCCGGACGTTACGGTATCCGGGGTGATACAGCTTGCCCTTGCACACGCTTTACAAAACGCGCATCTGGGCCTGAATTCGTTGTCTCACGATAGTCGGAGAGCAAGATCATGAAGATATTAGTGCCCGTTAAGCGGGTGATAGATTATAATGTGAAGCCTCGCGTGAAGGGGGACGGGACGGGTGTTGATCTTGCGAATGTGAAAATGAGCATGAACCCGTTTGACGAGATTGCGGTGGAAGAGGCGCTGCGTTTGCGCGAGAAGGGCGTTGCGACCGAGGTTGTCGTAGTGTCGGTTGGTCCGGCTAAGGCGCAGGAGACGTTGCGCACGGCGCTGGCGATGGGCGCGGACCGCGCGATATTGATCCAGAGCGATGACGATGTCGAACCGCTGGGTGTCGCCAAGCTGCTCGCCAAAGTTGTGGCGGAAGAAGAACCCGGCCTTGTCATCCTGGGCAAGCAGGCGATTGACGACGACAGCAACCAGACCGGGCAGATGCTCGCCGCATTGCTGGGCCGTCCGCAGGGCACTTTCGCGAGCAAGGTCGAAGTGTCGGGCGACAGTGTCGCCGTGACCCGCGAAGTCGATGGTGGCCTTGAGACGGTGAGCCTCAAGCTGCCCGCGATCGTGACGACCGATCTGCGTTTGAATGAACCGCGCTATGCGTCGCTGCCCAATATCATGAAGGCCAAGAACAAGCCGCTCGCGCAGAAGACGCCCGCCGATTACGGCGTCGATGTCAGCCCGCGCCTCACCACGCTCAAGGTGGTCGAACCACCCAAGCGCGTCGCGGGCATCAAGGTCGCCGATGTCGATGAACTGGTCGTCAAATTGAAAGCATTGGGAGTGGCGGCTTAATCTTTAGGGTTTGCTGCACCAGCCCTCTCCTCTCCCAACCTCCCGACAGGGTATCTTATGAGAGGTTGGGAGGGGGAGAAGGCTGGAACCGGATAAAGGAATAAAAATATGAAAACGCTAGTCTGGGTTGAACATGACAATGCGTCGGTAAAGGACGCGACGCTGGCGGTTGTCACCGCCGCCGCCAAGCTCGGCGAAGTGCATCTGCTGGTCGCGGGCAAGGGCTGCGCGGGCGTTGCCGATCAGGCGGCGAAGATCGCGGGCGTGGGCAAGGTCCACCTCGCCGACAATGCGGCCTATGAACATGCCTTGGCAGAGAATGTCGCGCCGCTGATAGTTACCCTCATGGGGCACCATGATGCGTTCCTCGCGCCCGCCACTTCGCACGGCAAGAACATCGCGCCGCGCGTCGCCGCCCTGCTCGATGTCATGCAGTTGAGCGATATCCTTTCGGTCGAGAGCGAAGACACGTTCACGCGTCCGACCTATGCAGGCAATGCGATCGCCACGGTTAAATCGTCGGACAAGAAGCTGATCATCACCGTGCGGGGCACCGCTTTTGCGAAGGCGGAAGCGACCGGCGGTTCCGGCAGCGTCGAGGCGGTATCGGGGGAAAACGATGCGGGCATATCAAGCTTCGTCGGCGCCGAGATCGCCAAGCTGGAACGCCCCGAATTGACGAGCGCGAAGGTGATTGTCTCGGGTGGTCGCGCATTGAAGGATAGCGCAACGTTCGAGGAACTGATCTTCCCGCTCGCCGACAAGCTCGGTGCAGCCGTTGGTGCAAGCCGCGCCGCGGTCGATGCGGGCTATGCGCCCAATGATTATCAGGTCGGCCAGACCGGCAAGATCGTCGCGCCGGAAGTCTATGTCGCGGTGGGTATCTCCGGCGCGATTCAGCATCTTGCTGGCATGAAGGATTCAAAAACCATCATCGCCATCAACAAGGACGAGGATGCCCCGATCTTCCAGGTCGCCGATATCGGCCTCGTCGGTGACCTCTTCAAAATCGTGCCCGAACTCACCGGGAAGCTGTAAGGTTCAGCTAGTGTCCTGAAGCAGAAGTTGGTTCAGGTAGATTTCTGACGCAAAACCGCTCGATTGAAGCGAGGATGTCACTGGCAGATTTTGTCCAGCGGAACGGCTTTGGTTCGGCATTGTGCTGATCGAGGAATGTGGTGATCGCCTTGGGCAGCGCATTGAGACTGCGGTGAGCGCCGCGTTTGATCTGGCGTTCGGTCAGAATAGCAAAGAAGCGTTCGACCTGATTGACCCATGAGGCGCTGGTTGGGGTGAAGTGGACATGCCAACGTGGACGTTTGGCCAACCAGTCGCGAATGATCTGGGTTTTGTGCGTAGCATAATTGTCCATGACCAGGTGGACGTCGAGGTCGGCAGGAACGTTCGCTTCGATTTCGTCGAGGAACTTGCGGAACTCGGTGGCCCGATGCCGGGGATAGCATTTGCCGATGACACGGTCGGTCGCAATATCGAGCGCGGCAAACAGAGAGGTTGTACCATGCCGCGTATAATCGTGGGTGCGTTTGGCGATTTGGCCGGGACGCATCGGCAAGAGCGGCTGACTGCGATCCAGCGCCTGGATCTGGGATTTTTCATCGACACACAATACAATGGCATGGGCTGGCGGGGTCATATAGAGGCCGACGATGTCCCTGACTTTGTCGACAATATCGGGGTCGGTCGATAGCTTGAAGGTTCCCTCGCGGTGCGGTTGCAGCCCGAACGTGCGCCATATGCGCTGCACGGTAGAGACAGAAAGGCCGCTTGCCCGCGCCATTCCCCGCGAACTCCAGTGCATCGCATCGTCCGGTAGGCTCTCCAGTGTCCGCACGATCACGGCTTCTATCCGGGTGGCGTCAGCCGTGCGCGGGGCGCCAGAACGCGGTTCGTCGCGCAGACCATCCAGACCACCGCTGAGGAACCGTCGTCGCCATTTGCCAACCGCCACCGGATCAATGCCGAGCGCCGCCGCAACAGCCTTGTTATGCATTCCCGAGGCGCAGCCCAGAACAATCCGCGCCCGAAGCGCCAAGGCCTGCGCTGTCTTGCGACGGTTCGCAAGCGACTCCAACTCGGTGCGATCCGATGCCAACAAACTCGAACAGCGGCGCATCAAGCCCAGCTACATCATCGCACGGTCATGTTGGCGACGCGCACATCAAGCCGCAGCTAGACGCGCGCACATTAAATCAAAATCACAACTGTAATGCTAAGGCCAGATTCAAACATGGGTCACTTGTCAGTGGAAATTTATGCCCCTCCCGGGTCAACTCTCAGTGCAAATCAACAGTATCAGGGCAAGAGCTACCGCACATTCTGTCCGCTGGGCCCGGTGCTGTATCTGCTCGATCCAGACGAGGGTGCCGATCAGGTCGGGCGGATACCGGGCTGGCCGAAATTACAATATATCGGACCGCGTCAGTAATACCTCCTGAGTGACGTCATGACAAACTCCGGGACATAGCCATAGCTCTGGCTCTGGAGGCTAAAGACGACCGTTTGATGACTCGATCCAATACAGGTCCGGAAGAGCCTGGCCGACATAGCGAGGCCGCATTTGTCGGCCCCTCGTTACGTCCGCAACCGAGGTATTTTTTATTGGAGTGTTCGTTTGAGTAGGCCGATACAGATCCGCAGCGTTGTAGTGAAGGTGCACCGATACCTCGGGCTTTCGCTTGCGCTGTTTCTGATCGTGATTGCGGCGACCGGCAGTGTGATCACCTTTTACCACGAGCTGGAGCGCACGTTCAACGCGCACCAGCGCGTGGTCTTACCGCGCCAGTCCGGCTGGACGCTGCACGATTTGCTGGTGATCCGCCAGAAGCTCGAAGATCAGGACCCCCGATCACGCGTTTTCTCGCTCCAGTTTCCCATGCGGCCGGACGAATCCGTGTTCTCGCGCGTTATGGGGGCGACCGATCCGGCTACGGGTCAGCCATATGAGCTGAACTACACGGAAGTTTTCGCTAATCCCTACACCGGCGAACGTCTTGGCGAGCGCCGTTTCGGCGAGTTTTCCCTGAAGCCGGAGAACCTGATTTCGCAGATCTACTTCCTGCACTATGCGCTGGTCTTTCCGGAGCTTGCAGGCGCGTTTTTTGTGGGAATCCTCTCGTTTGTCTGGGCGTTCGACTGCTTTTTCGGTTTCTATCTCACCCTGCCGCAGGGCAGGAAAGTCGACAAGGGGACCGGCAAGGGCAAGAGCTTCATGGCGCGATGGAAGCCGGCCTGGCAGATCAAGCGCGGCGCGGCGGCGAACCGCGTGATATACGACACGCATCGCGCGTCCGGGCTCTGGCTCTGGCCGATCCTGCTCATTTTTGCGGTGACGGGCGTTACGCTTAACCTGCCCGGCTATTACGCACAGTTTGTCAGCAAGTTCTCCGGCTATACGCATTTTCAGGAAAACCCTGCCTGGCCGACACTGGCGCGGCCACTCGATAAACCGCCGGTCGACTGGTTCAAGGCGCTCGCCCTCGGGCAGCGTTACTTTGCGGAGCAGGCGAAAGTTGAGGGCTTTACGGTCGGGAAACCCGCGGCTCTGGAATATCGGAGCGACCTTGGCGTTT
>JBDTLS010000214.1:0-4885 GCA_039934655.1 Sphingobium sp. | reverse complement strand
CAATGATGCCCGACACGATATCGTCCGAAACCAGCCCGCCCGACTCCATCACGGCCTTCGCCTTCACGCCTGTGGGGGTGCCCGCCTTAACGGCAGCGCGCAGCATGTCGCCGGTGGAAAGCTGGACCATGCCCCGGCTTTCCACGAGACGGGACGACTGCGTGCCTTTACCCGCACCGGGCGGTCCCAGCAGAATGATGTTCATCGGTGCATTCTCCCCTAGGAAACTCACATTAGAGCGTTTTCCAGTCAGGTGGAATCTCCTGACGACTCGGAAAACGCGGTAAAACAATAAGATAGAGCGGTCGAGCCGATGCAATCGGATCGCAAACCGCTCTAGATCGCGTGCCTGCCCCGGCAGCGATCAGCGCATACGGCCCTTTAATTTCGCCTTTTTGATAAGGTCGCCATATTGATGGGCCAGCAGATGACTCTGGATTTGGGTCACGGTATCGACGGTGACATTAACGACGATCAGCAAGCTCGTGCCACCGAGATAAAACGGGATGCCCGCACGCGCGATCAGGAACTCCGGCACCAGGCAGATGATCGTCAGGTAAGCGGCACCGATCACAGTGATGCGGGTCAGCACATAATCGAGATAATTCTCGGTGTTCTTGCCGGGACGGATACCGGGAATAAATCCGCCGTTGCGCTTGAGGTTGTCCGCCGTTTCTTCGGGATTGAACACGAGAGCGGTATAGAAAAAGCAGAAGAAGATGATGCCGAAGCCATAAAGGCCCATATAAACCGGGCTGCCGTGCGCGAGATACTGGTTGAGCGTCAACACGAAGTCGCCCCATCTGCTCTCCCCCGCGACCTGATTGCCCGCAAATTTGGAAATGGTCAGCGGCATCAGCAACAGCGACGATGCGAAGATCGGCGGGATGACGCCTGCGGTATTTACCTTAAGCGGCAAATGGCTGCGGTCGGCCTGCATAATGCCCTGCCGCGTCTGGCGCTTGGGATACTGGATCAGCACGCGGCGCTGCGCCCGCTCCATGAAGCAGATGAACGCGATCAACCCCATGCCGACGATAATCACCGCCATGATCAGCAGGCCGGAGATCGATCCTTCCCGCCCTGACTGGAACAGGTTGGACAATGTGACCGGCAACTGCGCGACAATGCCCGCCATGATGATCAGCGAGACGCCATTACCGATGCCGCGCGACGTGATCTGCTCACCCAGCCACATCAGGAACATCGTGCCACCGATCAGCGAGATGACCGCAGCGAAACGGAATAACATGCCCGGTTCCACCACCGCCTGCATCCCTGCCGACGCGCCGAAACTTTCCAGTCCGACAGCGATGAAATAGCCCTGCACCGCCGTCAGCCCAACCGTGCCATAGCGCGTATACTGGTTAAGCTTCTTGCGCCCGCTTTCGCCTTCCTTCTTGATCGCTGCCAGCGCAGGCGAGAGCGAAGCGGAAAGCTGCACCACGATGGATGCCGTAATATAGGGCATCACACCAAGCGCAATCAGGCTCATGCGTTGCAGCGACCCACCCGAAAAGGTGTTGAAAATATCGAGGACGCCACCCTGCGTCTGCTTGTAAAGCTGCGCAAGCACAGTGGGGTCGATACCGGGCAGTGGCACAAAGCTCAAAAAGCGGAACACCACGAGCGCGCCGAATGTGAACCACAATCGTTTTTTCAGGTCAGTTGCCTGGCTGAATTTCGCGAGGCTCAGATTGGAAGCAAGCTGATCGGCTCTCGATGCCATGCTAATATATCCTCAATATCCTGTGCGGACTGCAACCGACGGGCGGCAGAATCCTGTAACGCGGCTTACCCATGCTGTCGAACCGACCTTTGGGTCAACCCCGAATTGCCCACACCGCAAAAGACTCGGCGCGGGATTCAGGTCAGGTTCCAGAAACGATTAGCCCCGCCATCCCATATCGGGGGCGGGGCTATATATGCAAGTCACTGCAGGCGAATCAGGCCTTGGCTGCCTTCGCCGCTTTGTCCGCGAGGCGCGCAGTACGGGCAACGCCCTTCTTGGCCTTCGCCTTGTCGGCAGCAGCGACAACCACCAGCACGTCAACCGACCCGCCAGCCTTTTCGACAGCTTCGATCGCGCTCTTCGACGCGCCAGCTACCGAGAATTTCAGCTTGGCTGAACACTCACCCTTGGCCAGCAGGCGCACGCCATCCTTGCCGCCACGGGAAAGATTTGCGGCGGTGAGAGCCGCCTGATCGATCACGGCCTTGGCGTCGAGCTTGCCGGCGTCAATCGCCTTCTGCACCATGCCCAGATTGACAATCGCATAATCCTTGGCGAAAATGTTGTTGAAGCCACGCTTTGGAATACGCATGTGCAGCGGCATCTGGCCGCCTTCGAAGCCGTTGATGGCGACGCCCGAACGCGCCTTCGCACCCTTTTGACCGCGACCGGCGGTCTTGCCCTTGCCAGAACCGATGCCGCGTCCGACGCGCATCCGGCTCTTGCGGGCGCCATCATTGTCCTTGATTTCGTTCAGTTTCATATCATGCACTCGCTTTCGCTTTGTTCGCGCTGGAAAAGCCGAATGCTCCCCTCATGATGAAGGGAGCATCGGTATATTTGCTCGCTGGCGCTTAAGCACCAGCGGCGATGTCAGTCAACCACCTGCACCAGATGCGGCAGCTTGCGGATCATGCCACGGATTTCCGCGCTGTCTTCATGCTCCACAACGCGGTGCATCTTGTTGAGACCCAGACCGATCAGCGTCTGACGCTGGTCGCGGGGACGGCGGATCGGCGAACCGATCTGCTTGATCTTGATTTTGGCCATCGTCGATTACTCCGCAATTGCTTCGGCGTCGGCTTGCGCCACTTCCGCCGATGCACCACCGCGACGCAGCAGGTCGGCAATTTTCTTGCCGCGACGTTGCGCCACCGATTTGGGGCTGGTCTGTTCCGTCAACGCTTCGAACGTTGCGCGGATCATGTTGTAGGGGTTCGACGTGCCGACCGACTTGGTCACCACGTCGGCCACGCCCAGGCTTTCGAACACGGCGCGCATCGGACCACCGGCGATGATGCCGGTTCCCTGCGGCGCGCTGCGCACGGTCACATTGCCAGCGCCAAAATGGCCACGGCCATCATGGTGCAGCGTGCGGCCTTCCTTGAGCGGAACGCGAACCATCGCCTTCTTGGCTGCGGCAGTAGCCTTGCTGATCGCTTCAGGCACTTCGCGCGCTTTGCCATGACCAAAACCGACGCGGCCCTTGCCATCGCCGACCACGACCAGAGCCGCAAAGCCGAAGCGCTTGCCGCCCTTCACGGTTTTGGAAACGCGGTTGATGTGAACCAGCTTTTCGATCAGCTCTTCACCCTGCTCGTCGTCACGTCCGCCCTTGCGATCATCACGACGGCCGCCACGGCCACCACGTTCGCCGCGATTGCGGTCGCCGCCACCAGCGCCACCACCACGGCCACGACGTGGGCCACGATTTTCGGGTGCTGCTTCAGGAGCAGCTTCCACTGCCGGTGCGGCTGCGATGTTGTTTTCTTCTGCCATCGTCAAAACTCCAGTCCGCCCTCACGGGCAGCATCGGCCAGCGCCTTGACGCGACCATGGAAAAGGAAACCTCCGCGATCAAACACGACCTTGGTCACGCCTGCTTTGGTCGCCAGTTCAGCGACACGCTTGCCGACATCGGCGGCGGCAGCGGAAGTGGCGCCAGCTTTGCCACGCACATCCTTGTCGAGGGTCGATGCTGCGGCGACCGTATGGCCCGCTGCGTCATCAATGACCTGTGCATAGATATGCCGACCCGACCGGTGAATGGACAGACGCGGACGCGATGCGCCACGGGCCTTGAGGGCGGTGCGAACACGGCGACGACGCCGTGCGAAGAGAGAGAGTTTCGCCATGGCTTACTTCTTCTTGCCTTCTTTGCGGAAAATAAATTCGCCGCGATATTTGATGCCCTTGCCCTTATAGGGTTCAGGCTTACGCCAACGACGGATTTCCGCCGCGACCTGACCGACTTTCTGCTTGTCGTTACCGACGATTTCGATCGTGGTGTTGTCTGGGGTTTTGATTTCAATCCCCTCCGGCACCGCGAAATCGACATCATGGCTGTAACCGAGTTGCAGCTTCAGATTCCTGCCCTGAGAATTGGCGCGATAACCGACGCCGGTGATTTCCAGAACCTTGGTGAACCCTTCGGTCACACCCGTTACCAGATTTTGCACCATCGTCCGCTGCATACCCCAGAACGCGCGAGCACGCTTGGTTTCATTGGCAGGCTTGATAGAGATCGTGCTATCGTCAACCGAATAGGTTACATCATCGACGAGCGGCATCGTCAGCAGGCCCTTCGGCCCCTTGACCGACAACAGGCCGGCTTCGATGGTTGCAGTCACCCCGGCGGGGATCGCAACCGGCTTCTTTCCGATACGTGACATAATCAGAATACCTCCGCCAGCACTTCGCCACCGACATTCTGGTCGCGCGCTTCGGCGTCGGACAGAACGCCACGCGGCGTTGATACAATGGTGATGCCCAGACCATTACGCACGACCGGCAATTCCTTGGAACCGGAATAGACCCGGCGCCCAGGCTTGGACACGCGGGCGACATGCTTGATAGCAGGCTGCCCGTCGAAATATTTCAGTTCAATGCGCAAACCCGGATGCTTACCAAGGGCTTCTTCCGAGTAACCCCGGATATAGCCTTCACGCTGAAGCACTTCGAGAACGCGAACGCGCAGCTTGGAAGCTGGCGTGGTAACGCTATCCTTGCGGGCCTGCTGGCCGTTACGGATACGGGTGAGCATATCACCCAAAGGATCGGTCAATGCCATAATCTATCCTTACCAGCTCGACTTGGTGACGCCGGGGATCAGGCCCTTGTTGGCCAGATCGCGCAGCTGAATACGGCAGAGTC
>JBDTLS010000213.1:0-4905 GCA_039934655.1 Sphingobium sp. | reverse complement strand
GATCTGGGCAAGGCGGGCTATGTCGAGGAGGAATATTATCTTTCCGGCATTGCCCCGGCCATCACGGCACAAGGTGAAATCGTCGCACAGGCGCCCTATGTCACGCGCTTCCTGATCCGCAAGCCCCAGAACCCAGCCCGTTTCAATGGAACAGTGGTGATCGAGCCATTCAGCTGGTTCGGGGAGCGCGCGGCCGGCTGGATCCTCACGCGGGACTATCTGCTGCGCAAAGGCTATGCGTTCGTGGGCTATACGCTCAACATCAATCAGCCCGCGAATGACCCCAAATTCCCGCCGACGCCATCCGACCCTGCCCAGCAACGTAACGACATCAAGCAATATGGCGACATCGTGAACTTCGATTTCATGCGGCGGTTCGACTATGCACGCTATGCACCACTCGGCAGCTATTATGACGACAAGCGCTTTCAGCGTGGTGGTGCGCCCGATCCGTTCGTCCCGCAGTCACAGGGCATAGCCGCGCAGCTTGCGTTGCTGCTCAAATCCAATCTGCCGGACGGACCGATGGCGGGGCTGAAGGTGGACCGCGTTTACGTCAACAGCTGGGCCGTCACGGCGCAGGTCTGGCTCGACTATCTCGATCAGGGGCGCCATCAGCAGTGGCGGATGCCAGACGGACGGCCACTGATTGATGCCTATATGACGGGCAAGCTCGCCTATGGCGAGGTGGCGGGCGACCCTGTCCGTGTACCGCGACACATGCCTAACGATGCGCCGTTCGTTACGATCTTCAGCCAATCCGAAACCCTCCACGACGCGATTGAGGGCATTGCTCTGCCCCCCGACACGAACCTGCCCCGGTTGCGCTATTATGAGGTGATGGGAACGCCGCATCTGCGCGAAGCCGATCTTGGCACGAACGAGATAGAGCCTTGGCCCAACGAACGGGGCAAGCCAAACGACCCACGCTGTCAGTTCGTCTATGATGAGCCATCCGAACTGCCGTATTCAGCGATTCTGGATGCGATGGACCGTTGGGTCCGCATGGGTGAACCTATGCCGAAGGAACACCGGGTCCAGCGTCGCGGCAAGGGTGTGGTGCGTGATGCCCGGACAGGCAATATCGTCGGCGGCGTCCAGCCGCCCTGGACCAAGGTTCCCAGCGCCGAATATTGGACCGATTATGAAACCGGGTGCGGCGTGATCTATGACAGCAAGCGTCCTTATTCCGCCCAACGTCTGCGGGCGATGTACGGCAGCTACGCCAATTATCTGCGCCGTTATGAGGAAGCGAAACGCCAATCGGTGGCCGAAGGCTATCTCCTTCCCGAAGATGCCGCCGCCCTCAAGCCGGTCGCATCCCCCACCGATTTCCAGCGCGATAAGACACCGATCAGGCGTTAGAGCGGATTGCGATCTGGAATCAGATGTCATCCAGCCAGGTCGCAAACCGGACTACGTCGCGGACGTAATTGCGTTGGGTTGCACGCGAGAGGCGGCGTAAATCCATGTCCTCGACAAGGCGCTCGCGGAGCGTTCGGGCGGGTACTTGACCGCCCTATCGGCACTTCACCTTGTCGCCACCGCGATCAATCGCGCGGCCGGCCAAAGCCGCCTGCTATTGCGCCAGCCGTTCCCCATGCCAGCGGATATGATCAGCCATAAAAGTGGAGATGAAATAATAGCTATGGTCATAACCAGCCCGAATGTTCAGGGTAAGGTTAATACCCGCCTTGCTACAAGCCGCTTCCAGCAGGTCCGGCTTGAGCTGTGCGGTCAGAAAATTATCGCCGCCGCCCTGATCGACGAGAATTTCGGGCAAGCGTGCGCCGTCCTCGATCAACGCGCAGGCGTCATACTGCCGCCACACCGTTTGATCGCTGCCCAGATAACCACCCAGCGCCTTTTGCCCCCAGGGACAGTGCATAGGCGCGGCGATCGGCGCAAAGGCAGACACGGAGCGATAAGTGTCGGGATTACGCAGCGCGATCGTCAATGCCCCGTGACCACCCATGCTGTGGCCGGTTATCCCCTGCCGCTTCATGTCCGCGGGGAAATTCGCTGCGATGATGGCGGGTAGTTCAGTCTCGATATAATCGCGCATATGGTAATGCTGTGCGAAGGGTTGCTGCGTGGCGTTAACGTAAAATCCCGCGCCGAGGCCGAAATCATAAGCGCCATCCGCATCATCGGGCACGTCATCGCCGCGCGGAGATGTATCCGGGCAAATGACGATCACGCCCAATTCCGCTGCGAGAGCGCGATACTCGCCCTTTTCCATCACATTGGCATGGGTGCAGGTGAGGCCGGAAAGATACCAAAGCACTGGCAGCTTCGCGCCTTCGTCATGCGGCGGCACGAAGACAGCGAAAGTCATCGCCGTATTCGTAGCTGTCGACATATGCTTATAAACGCCCTGGATGCCGCCATAGGCCAGATTGCTGCTGACTTGTTCGATCATCCGTTATGCGTTCCTTATTCGATTGGTTCAACGGTTACACGAATGCGTATGCGCAGACCTTGTTACCGGCCGGATCGCGTAGATAACCGGCATAGGCACCCGGCAAATGGTCGCGCGGCCCGGCTGCACCTTCGTCCGTTCCGCCCGCCGCAAGACCAGCGGCATGGAACACATCAACGTCAGCCGGAGTGGCAGCAGCGAAACCGATCGTCACGCCGTTGCCGGACGGTGCCTCGCCATTGCCGGGCTTCGTGACCAGCAGGGCGGGTTATGTTCAGAACACCACGACGCTGCGAATGCTTTCGCCCGCGTGCATGAGGTCAAAGCCCTTGTTGATCTCGTCCAGCGTCAAAACATGGGTAATCATCGGGTCGATCTGGATCTTGCCGTTCATGTACCAGTCGACGATTTTCGGCACGTCGGTGCGGCCCTTGGCACCGCCGAACGCTGTCCCGCGCCAGTTGCGCCCCGTAACGAGCTGGAACGGGCGGGTGCTGATTTCCTTGCCCGCTTCGGCCACGCCAATGATGATGCTGGTGCCCCAGCCGCGATGGCAGGCTTCGAGCGCCTGACGCATGACGGTGGTATTGCCGGTGCAATCGAACGTGTAATCCGCGCCGCCATCGGTCAGCGCAACGAGATGTGCAACAATGTCGCCATCGATCGTCTTGGGGTTGACGAAGTGCGTCATGCCGAACTTCCTGCCCCATTCCTCGCGATCAGCATTGATGTCGACGCCGATAATCATATTGGCACCGGCCATCTTCGCGCCTTGCAGCACGTTCAAACCGATACCACCCAGACCAAAGATGATGACATTGTCACCGACCTGCACCTTGGCCGTATTGACCACGGCGCCCACGCCGGTCGTGACACCGCAACCGATATAGCAGCTGGTCTTGAACGGCGCATCCTCACGGATTTTCGCCACGGCGATTTCCGGCAACACCGTGAAATTGGAAAAGGTCGAGCAACCCATATAATGGAAAACCTGCTGACCTTTGTAACTGAAGCGAGAAGTGCCATCGGGCATCACCCCCTTGCCCTGCGTCGCGCGGATAGCCGTGCACAGGTTGGTCTTGCCACTGAGGCACGACTTGCACTGGCGGCATTCTGGCGTGTAAAGCGGGATCACATGATCGCCGGGTTTCACCGACGTCACACCCGCACCCACTTCGCGCACGATGCCCGCGCCCTCGTGCCCAAGGATGCTGGGGAAAATCCCCTCACTGTCCAACCCGTCGAGCGTATAAGCATCGGTATGGCAGATGCCGGTCGCCATAATTTCGACCAGAACCTCGCCCGCCTTCGGCCCCTCAAGGTCCAGCTCCACAATCTCCAACGGCTTTTTCGCCTCAAACGCTACCGCAGCACGCGTCTTCATACATCAGTCCTTTTATGAATTGGTTGGCAGCATCTATCATTACCCCATTGGTGTGTTAATAGGGTATTTATGAAATACACTATACCAAATAAGCTATAATTTGTCGCGCTGGGATGGCATTGATGAGTTTGTCGCCGTAGCCACGGCTGGATCGTTCACCCGCGGCGCCAAGGCGATCGGTATGTCACCCACCCATGTGAGCCGTGCTATCATTGCCCTTGAACAGCGGGTGCAAGCGCAACTCTTCCATCGCACCACGCGGACTGTGCGCCTCACCGACACGGGCCGGGTGTTCTTCGAACGGTGTAAACGGATCGCCCTGGATAGAGATGAAGCCATCGCGCTGATATGTGAACAGGGCGAACCCCAGGGCGAATTGCGCGTCACCTGCTCGACCGCGATCGGAGAACATTTCGTTGCGCCTATTATTCGACGCTTCGCGATGGAGCACCCAAAACTGACCGTGAATATTGAACTCACGAATCGCATCGTCGACCTTGTAGCGGAAGGCTATGACCTCGCCGTCAGGACAGGGGATGTTTCCGATCCGCGCCTTATCGCGACACGTGTGGCCTCACGCACCGTCCACACTTGCGCCGCTCCGGAATATTTAGAGCGTTGCGGAACTCCGGCTACCCCTGATGATCTGGCAAAACATGAATGTATCGTTGGAACGAGCAGCGTGTGGCATTTCAAGGTCGCGGAACAAGATATGATCTACCGTCCGAAGGGGCGCTATCGGTGCAATGGCGGATATGCAGTCATTGATGCCAGCATAGCCGGGCTAGGTATCTGCCAGTTGCCCGAATTTTATGTATTGCCTCACATTGCATCGGGGTCGCTCGTGGCCGTGCTGGAAAATCATCGCCCGGCTGATGAACCAATTTGGGCGGTGTACCCCCAGCGACGGCACCTTTCGCCAAAGATCGCTCAACTTATTGAGGTGCTGGGCGCGAAGTTACCCGACTATATGCTGTCTTCGTCAGTGACATCAGACGACGGACGGCGGCATCGCCCGGCAGAATAAGCGTGCATGATTACGTTTTTCGGCGCTCTATCCTATTGTTTTACAGTGTTTTCTTAATCATCAGATGGTGTC
>JBDTLS010000212.1:0-4944 GCA_039934655.1 Sphingobium sp. | reverse complement strand
AACATATCGGCGAGTGCTTCGTCCGCTTCCTGCGTTGTGGTGGCGATGATGACGCCCTTGCCTGCTGCGAGGCCATCCGCTTTGATAACGACCGGCAACCCAAATCCGCCCAGCGCCTCGCGCGCCTGTTCCAGCGAAGTAGTGCGCACATAGCCTGCGGTGGGGATGTTGGCGCGCTTGCAAAGATCCTTGGTAAACCCCTTCGACCCTTCAAGCTGGGCGGCAGCTTGGTCCGGCCCGAACGCGGGAATATTGGCCGCGCGCAGGCTGTCGGCCAGACCATCGACCAGTGGTGCTTCCGGGCCGATCACGACCAGCGCAATCGCCTTGTCGCGGCAAAATGCCACCACGGCATCATGATCGCGCGCATCAAGGTCGACCAGCGCCGCGTGCTGCGCTATGCCGGGGTTGCCCGGCGCGGCGTAAAGCTGATCCAGCAGCGGCGATTGCGCAAGCTTCCACGCCAGTGCATGTTCGCGGCCGCCCGGCCCTAGCAAAAGGATGTTCATAGCTGCCATGTCCCCGGATACTGATCCTGCCTATGACGCCGCGTTCGATGCGTCTGGCCGCCTGTTAGCGGAGAGTGGCGCGGGGGACAACGCACCGCCGCTGACCGTGAGCGAATTATCCGCGAATTTGAAACGCACGGTCGAGGATCGCTTTGGCCATGTGCGCTTGCGCGGCGAGATTTCGGGCTTCAAGCGGCCTGCTTCGGGGCATCTTTACCTCGCGCTCAAGGACGAGAATGCCGTTATCGATGGCGTGATGTGGAAGGGCACTGCGGGGCGGCTCGCCTTCGCGCCGCAGGATGGGATCGAGGTGGTCGTTACCGGCAAGCTGACGACCTATCCCGGCCGGTCGAAATATCAGATCGTGATCGAGCGCATGGAATTGGCGGGCGAAGGCGCGCTGATGCAGTTGCTCGACCGGCTCAAACGCCAGTTGGCCGCCGAGGGACTGTTCGATGCGGCGCGCAAAAAACCGCTGCCGTTCCTGCCGCGGGTCATTGGCGTCGTGACATCGCCGACCGGGGCGGTGATCCGCGACATCTTGCATCGGCTTGCGGATCGTTGCCCCACCCATGTGCTGCTCTGGCCGGTACTTGTGCAGGGCGAGGGGGCGGTTGCACAGGTCGCCGCTGCGGTGCGCGGGTTCGATGCGCTTGACGGCAGCGGCCCGGTGCCGCGCCCCGATCTGGTGATCGTCGCGCGCGGCGGCGGGGCGATTGAAGATCTATGGGCCTTCAACGAGGAAGCGGTGGTGCGCGCCGTCGCGGATTGCACGATCCCGATTATCTCGGCTGTCGGGCATGAAACCGATACGACCCTGTGCGATTTCGCGGCGGATATACGCGCACCCACGCCAACCGCTGCTGCTGAAATGGCGGTGCCGGTGCGTGCCGATTTACTGGCGATGTTGACCGAATGGGACCTGCGCGCCAATCGGGCGGTGCGGCGCGGGGTCGATCTGCGGCGGGAGCGGCTCGGCGTGCAGATGCGCTTGCTGCCCGCGCCGGACGCGCTGCTCAATGTGCAGCGGCAACGCTGTGATGATCTGGGCGATCGTCTGGGGCGGGGCTTGAAACATCGCGTGGCGCTGGCATGGCGGCAGCTTGCGGATGCGGGCGGCGCACTGCGCCCGGCTTTGCTCCTCCAGCGGGTCGAACGCGACCGGCAGCGGCTGTCCGGGTTGCGGCTACGCCCGGAACTGGTGCGCAGAATCGCGGCGGAGAGGCAGGCGGCGCTCACCGCAGCATGGCGGCTGGCGCTCTCGCTCGATCCGCGCAGACCCTTGGCGCAGGGCTTTGCGATGGTATCAAGCGCGGGGCGGGTGTTAACCAGCGCGGCGGCTGCGCAAGCGGCGGGAGCCATGACGTTGACGTTTCAGGACGGCAGCGTCGATGTTTCTGTCGCGTCAGGGGTTGAGCATAGGCCACCAGATCATATATCATCAGCTAACAAGGCGCAGCCACGCAAGGCCAAGGCGACCAGGACCACGCAGCGGGATTTGTTTGCGGCCGTCCCCGATGAATGAATGGATGAAATCATGTTGATGTCTACCAAGGATCAGCCCGCCAAATTGCATTATTCGCCGTACAGCTTTCGGGTGTTGGTCAATGGCGATTATGTGCTGTGCGCGGAAACCGGGGTCAAGATTGCGCTGGATGATCTGCGCTACTGGTCGATCGATCGGCAGGAATCATATGCAGACGCTGCGGCCTCCACGGCTGCGGAAATGAGAGATCGGGCGAAGCGCGGCCTGCCTGCGTGAAGCGCGCAGGACGGAATAGCAATTTTCGCCGGGCAGGTGCCCTGATCCTCCTTTCGCTGGTCAGTTGCGTGCCAACCAAGCCGCTCGTTTCCACGCCTCCTCCTCCGCGCGCATCGGCCATCAACACCCGCCTCGCCCCAGCTAGTTTTCTGTTGCAAGGGCAAGCGCAGCAGGGCGGCATGATGCTGGGCCACGCGCCGGTCGGCACGCGCGAGCTGCGCTTTAATGGTTCGTTGATCCCTTTCGACAGGGAGCGCCGCTTCCTGATCGCCTTTGATCGCGATGCCCCAAATTCCGCGACGTTACGGGCGGTGCTGGACGACGGACGAATGATCGACCAACCTCTTGCCGTGCGCCCTGGAAACTGGCGAATCGAACATGTCGACGCATCGCCCACCGGCGGCGTAACCACCGAAGAATTCAAGGCGCGGCGCGCTGGTGAACTGGCGCGTATCAATGCAGCGCGCGCCGTCAACGCCAAATCGGACGGTTGGCGACAGCATTTCCTCTGGCCGACCCATGCGCGGATATCGGGGCTATTCGGATCACAGCGTATCTACCGCGGATCGCCGGGCAGCTATCATAACGGCGTGGATATCGCGGCGGCGGCGGGAACGGCATTTGTCGCGCCTGCCGATGGCGTGGTCATCCTCGCCGCGCAGGAACCCTTCACGCTCGAGGGGCGCCTACTGATCATCGATCACGGCATGGGCCTGAACAGTGCGTTTCTGCACTGCTCCAGGCTCAATGTGAAGGAAGGCGATGTCGTGCATCAGGGGCAAATGCTGGGCGCAGTCGGGGCCAGTGGCCGCGCGACCGGCCCGCATTTGCACTGGGGCATGAAGTGGAATGCAGCGCGGATCGACCCGATGTTGATTGTGGGACCAATGCAACCTTAAGCAGCAAGCCGCTCTAAGCGGGCGCGATCATATCCACGCAGATCAGGTTTTTGTCGTACAGGCTGCCCCGGATACGCACCGGGCGATCCACCAGATCCATAGGAATACGGTCGAGTTCCAGCCAGAACTGTGTGCCATCCTGGCGGAGCAGTGTGTAGCAATAGTCTTTCATCACGAACAAGCCGGTTTCCTGGCATGTTGGTGGATCATCGAGTGTGCTTTGTTGCATGGACAGCTCCCGATTAGGTCAGCCATCCTCCCCTGCGTGCTACTCTACGCCTGTTTACGGAGTCTGCAAGTCGTTAGATCGTAACATTTTGGTCAGGGCGGGGTGAGGCTAGCATTACAGTTGCATGATGTATGAAACTCTGAATCAATAGGTCTCCATGGCAAGGAGACGTGGATGACGGGTACATCGATCGAAACGCCACTGGAATTGTGGGCGTCTTCACTGCGGGATGTGAAGGGACGCATGCGCGGTCTTTTCACGCAGGAACGTGTTGCAACCTCGGCTACCTGTTTCTGGATGGATTACTTGGTGACGAGCGTCGCAAGACAGGTTGGATGCGTGCGGAGGCTGCCGGTGATCCGGGGCCTTGGCGACAGCAAGCCATTTTGGGCCGTGGGCGTTGGGAGGCGGACGGACTGCGAGATATGGTACGCGACTATGTCGTCGAGAATCTGGCCACAGACAAGGCAGTTCTGGTGATTGATGAGACCGGGTTCCTCAAACAGGGCAAGGCTTCGTGCGGTGTTGCGCGCCAATATACCGGGTCAGCTGGTAAAATTACGAACTGCCAGATCGGTGTGTTTGCGGCCTATGTCTCGGCTCGCGGTCACGCGTTTATCGATCGTGTATTGTATCTCCCCAAGAGTTGGACTGGCGATCCGGCGCGACTTGCGGCGGCCCATGTTCCTGAAACCGCGCTCTTTGCCACCAAACCGGCCCTGGCGGTTCAAATGATACAGCGCGCTTTGGCAGCCGGGGTGCCCTTTTCGTGGGTCGTGGCAGATGCGGTGTATGGTGTCGGCGACATTGAACAGTCTCTGCGCCGAGCCTGTAAAGGCTATGTTCTCGGGGTCAAATCAGACCATCGCTTCGGCTCTTGGGACAAAACCCCACCCGTCGCCGGCACGGCCGAAAAAATTGCTCGGGGGTTGGCACCTGATGCATGGCAGCGCCTCTCCGCGCGCGAGGGCACAAAGGGTGCCCGGCTTCACGACTGGGCATATTACGAACTCGCCGATCTCGATGCGGGCGAATATGATGCGTCGAAATCAGGGCTTTGGACCCCCAATATCTGGACAAGGGGTCTCCTGATCCGCCGCAATATCGCAGATGGCGACACCAGCTTCTTCACGACCTGGTGTCCCGTCGGCACCGATATCCAGACACTCGCCGCCATAGATAGAGCATCGCTGGGCGATCGAAGACAGCTTCGAGACGACAAAAAATGAACTTGGCCTCGATCACAACGAAACTCGATCCTGGCATGGCTGGCACCGCCACCTATCTCTCGTCATGCTTGCCTTCGCCATGATGGCTGTGATCCGATATCACGCCAATGACGTGACGCCCCCAAAAAGATCAAGAACGCGAACCATCAAGATCTGATCCGCTGGTCGATCCAGGAAGTCCGGCGGATAGCCAACAAACTCGAACAGCGGCGCATCAAGCCCAGCTACATCATCGCATGGTCATGTTGGCGACGCGCACATCAAGCCGCAGCTAGACGCCCGCACATTAAATCAAAATCGCAACTGTAATGCTAGT
>JBDTLS010000211.1:0-4951 GCA_039934655.1 Sphingobium sp. | reverse complement strand
GGAGCCGCAGAAGTGATAAGGAAGATCGCCTCCTTGTTATTGGGCGTTTCGTCTGTTTCGCAACCTGTCAGTGCTCAACCGGACAAAGCGGACTCCTCGCCCACAGGCCGCTGGATGGTCTATGAGCGCATGGCGTTTGACGGCAAGCCGCTGGTCGTTCTTGTTCGAACGGGCAATCCCGAGGTTCAGACACTGTTGCTGAACGGACGGGCGACCGTTGTGATTTGCCGGACCGATCCCGCGAACGTGAATGACCAGGGGATGCCACAGGGTACGAAGCGCCTCTACCCCCTTGAAGACAAACTCGATGAGGCGCCAGCGCTGCTGGCGGCAGGCGCGATCCGTATCGCCAGCGTGACGGGTCAAGGCCAGCGCCGCATGTTCTTTGTGCACCGTGACCCGCTCGATTTTTCGCCGTTGCTTAAAATGACCGAAGTACAGGGCTTTGCGTGCGATGCGGAGGAAGTGGACGACCGCCAAGCATTGATCCACCTCGTTACGCCAACGCACCTCGAAAGTCAGCTGAACGGCGATCAGGACGTTATCGCTGGCCTGCAGAAGAGCGGTGACGACGGGCAGGCGCCGAGAAAGACGGACTTCTGGTTTTACGGGCAGCGCGGATCTCTCGGCGCGCTTGCTGCCAGTCTCAAAGCTCAGGGCTTTTCGGTTGACCATTGGCTGAGTGATCCGACCGGGGTCGTCCTTTCGCGTAAGATGTCGGTCGATTTGGCCGCATTCCAAGCGCTAACACCTGTTATTGTTGGTACGGCCGAACGATCCGGAGTGGATTATGATGGCTGGGAGACACTTGTTGTTTCTCAGGCTTCGACTCACATGGACGCAAGGACGCCTAAATAGCGATCCGAGACCGGGGGGCCTCTTTGTCTTCTGATTTCGATCTGGTGCGAAGGAGGTGGGGCGGCGTCGTCCGCGTTAACCGGGATGAAATCATGCACGACAGACGGCGCATGATTTCCGCGGAACGACGCCACACCTCAATTGACGGCTCCTAGGGCGTTGAGACGTTCGCGGGCGGCGCCATCCGCAGATATCGCAACCGCCTGTTCGTCACTGGCGGCCACTGCGCAACATTTCCGAGTGTGATGGTCCTGGAGGTATCGTTCACTGCGACAACGGTGACGCCGACCGTGCTATTGACGGTATAATCGACAGACGTATCATTGGCGATGAAGTCACCCGCCTGGATAGTCGTACCCATTGATCCACCACCGGTCGCGTCGCCGATATTGAACAACACCCTCGTTGCGGGCTGGATCGTGGCCGAGACGGTGCCGGACGCCGTCGCCTGCGCCGCCGCTGTGCCAGCCGGATTTCCCATCGTCACCGATGTTCCAGACACGCTCTGGATATAATTGCCCACAGGGATGTTGAGGCCGGAAATCGGCGCGCCTGGAATGAGAGGAGCGGCGGCAACCGCAGTGAGTATGGCGCTTCCCGCTGTGGTCGTCACATTGCCGACAACCGTGGACGCAGGAGTGCCAACCGTCACGGTCACGCCGGTCGCCGTCGCGGTCGCCGCCTGGGATAGCGTGACCGTCGTGCCCTCGACGCCCAGAATGAACGTATTGGCGGGTATGCCCGTGCCGGCAATCCGCTGTCCGACAAGGATACTGGATGCGCCAAAGAAATTCGTCAGCAGGACGGATGTGTTCGTATCTGCTACAAAGGTTTTGTTGGCACTGCTTGAATAAAACAGCGGTGCAGTAGGCGTGAAAGCCCGCCCAGAACAAGTGATGAAATTGCCGACAGTGGTCGAGAAGGGGCTGCAACAAGTCGTCTCCGAACCTGCTGGGCCTTTGTAGCCATTGCGCAACACCGCCTTGGTGATCCTGGTGACGGGGTCGAACGAATATACGAAAAACACCTTGCCGGTCTGATTGTCGTACCAGACGTCGCCGGGGAGGATATTGTAATAGTCGGCATTGCTGGCGGGGCCTGCGAATGTTCCCGTCAGGATGAGTCCGACCAGCGTCATATCCGGAAACTGCGTCTTGGCGAATGTTCGATACGCGCGTTCCACCTCTACGGGTGTATTCAACTGCGGCGCTGACAGGCGGCGTGCATAGGTCGGAGATCCGAAGGCGCGAGTGGCGCTGCCGAAAATGCCTCCGGCCTGACTGAGAGCCGAGCCCTGACTGCCGTCAGAGAGGTTGCGGGCACGAAACTGGCTCTCGATCTGCGCCGTGCAGGTACTGGTCGGGCGTGTGCCGAAATCAGGCGTAACGATACCTCCGCTAAGGGCGTTGTGCGCTAGGCAGTAATAGGCGGGCGCGGTGCCCTGGATATCGACATCTCGCGTTTGTCCGCCAAGCATGACGATTTCCTGTCCGAACAGGCCGCAAACTGCACTGTAACTGATGAGCGTTCCGTAGAAGTGTAGCGGGCAAGTGGCCGACAGCGTGCCATATTGGCGCGTGCTGGTCCCGCTATATTGGGTGTCGGGTATGCCGCGCGCGTTATTATAAGTGTAGCTGGCAATAAACAGATCGCCGCCATGGAAGTTCACGCAACCGCCGCCTGATCCTACGAGATTCCCAATCCGGTCGAGACCTTCGATATAGCAGTCGTAGAAATTGAGCGGAGCCAGCCCGCCAGCACCCGCATTGAAAAGCTGCATCACATTCGAGAGGCTGACGTTGATGACGGGCCCCTGGAAACGCCCGAGAGCTCTTCCGTGCGTGATCCCCTCCATAAAGGTGTGGATCTGGTTGCCCGTAGCATTTTCGATACGAACGTTTCGGCTTTGCGTATTTCCGATTGATATGCCGTATTTGCAATAAATGAAAGAGCAATCCGAGGTGGTCAGGAAATCGCCATTTCCGTCATAATCGCAAGGCTGGAGTGCGATGGCCGCAATAAAACCTTCGAATTTACAGTCCTTGACTGTCAGTTTCGAGCTCTGGCCCTTGCCGTACTGCGTCGTCACCCCGGAATAGGAGGGGTACGACATGTCAGGATAGGAAACATATTGATTGGGGAGGCCGCTACTGTAGGGCCCCATATAGGCCCACGTCACCGTCCCATCAACTTCAGTTGAAGTCGTGCCGCTCGGCCCGCCAGACGACGCGGTCGTCCCGCCGATGCGACATACATAGACCTTGCCGTTGACGAACGCGACGCGCGCCGTCTTGCATATTGTGCTGGCGGTCCATGCGGTCAGCGACGGCCTGCTGCCATAAAATGAGTCGATCGCGATAGCCGCATAGGGGGTATAGCGGCCATCCTGCGCGGCATTGAGCTCTGGATCATACCAGTTGCCAATCTCGCGATCGTCAAACGGGCACGCAGTCGCAAGCGTACCGTTGTTCATCGCGCAATTATTCGTGACGATGAATTTCTCGAATAGCCCCCCGAGCAGGATGCCCTGGATCGTGCAATTGCGCTGCCCCTGTATATTGAAGAATGGTCGATCGCTAAACCCGGCAAAGCACGCCGTGCCGGGGGTCCCGGAGACGGTCGCGTGGCCGGCATACAGAGGGCCAGATCCCTCAACATTCACGCGGGTCGTATAACCGAGATTGCCGTCTCCGAACCCGACATGCACGGTATCGTAGAATGAGAATTTGCCTTCCGGGATATATGCGGTGGTGTGTCCGTAGAGTTGGCAATAATAGAGAAGCGCGTTCATCGTCGGCGCATTGTCAGTACCCGTGACCACGCTGCTATTATACGCCTTCGCGCCGTCATCGTACCCGCCGAACATCATCAGATCGGGCCGCAATTCGGAGATCTGGAATTGCGCGCCGGCCGCATCCGTGAACCACCAGATGCCTTGGCCCCATGATGGAAGCCCGGTTGCGCGGATGTAAGTCGCAGCGCCCTTGCCGAGTGTGCGGAAGCCAGAGGTTGAGATCATGTCGGTCCCGGTCGGAACGGTCATGGACGGAATCTGCGTAGCGAGTCCAATTGTCATAGTATTATGTCCTTATATATCTTACTGTGGAATTATTTTCCGTATATTTTCAATATTTCGTGGCATAGAATAAGGCTTGGTAAGAATAGTGTGACGAGACCATTTGTCCTTTCAATATGGTCGTGGTGTAAAGGAGGTTTCTGCCGACGTGAGGCCCGTATTAAGTGACCAGTTGTAGTGTAGATGACGGGCCATGAGTTGTGTGTAGGGGATGGAAGGGGAATGTTGAATCAATCGGCTGCATCCGACTTGTGGCTCTCCGTTCGGCGGCCGAGCTCCCACCTCCAGGCTCTCGAAGCCGCAAGTGACGCGATTCGGGCAGGCGCATTTCCGGCGATCTGCAGAACGGTGCGCGCCGACGTCGGGGGAAAAGGGTGTTGGTTACGGTGCGGCCGGAATAGCTGATGAAGCTCCTGCTGATTGATTTTGTTCGGCGCGCTGGCGGGCGGGGGCGCGCCAGATGTCCGGGCGGGGAGCGCACATCCAGCGAAATGCGACCACCGGATCGGCCACGACGCGACGCCTATATTTCACGGCGACCGGTGGCTTGAACAGGCATTCGGCCTGATAATCATAGCCGGTTGCACGCTGGAAGGTCGAGCCTGAGGCTGGCCCATCGCGCTACGCTCTGCCCGCGTCCGCAGCGGCCGCGAAGGCGGGGTGTTGGTGGAGCCAGCGGTACGGGGTCGCCGGGCTGACGGCGAAGAACCGCGCGAGGCCGGCATTGTCGGCGCCGAGGCGGCAGGCGTGGTACGCCTGGTTGGCGAACTCGGGGCGGTAGTGTGCGGGACGGGCCATGGGGGAGCCGTGTGGGGGATCAGGGGGTAATGTTGAATCGGGACTGCGCCGGATAGCGCGGGTTTCGATGCGGCGGCGAGCGCGGCCGCCTGGACTGGCGCCCCTTGCGCAGGCAGGCCAGCAGCTCGCGGCGCAGTTCGCCGCGCGGCAAGGCGTAGAGCGCGAGATAGATGGTCTCGTGGCTGACGCGTTCGGACCGGTCGTCGGCTTCCATGCGGC
>JBDTLS010000210.1:0-4960 GCA_039934655.1 Sphingobium sp. | reverse complement strand
CCATCATCGATGGTCTCGACCATCCGCAATATGTCGGTGGCATCACGGAAGTCGCCAAGGGACTCTGGATGAAGCGCGATACGCTGCGGGTCGAGCTGATGATCGACTACGCACTTCGCCTCGGCGTTGGCGCGGTAATCCGCCGCCTGGGCTACCTGCTGGAATTTTATGGGCTAGCCGACGCAGCCGCATTGGAGCCATTGCGCGCGCGGCTGACCCAGACCTATCAGCGTCTCGATCCCCTGTTTCCCAATGAGGGCAGGATGCTGGCCCGATGGCGCATCCGACTCAACGTCGAGCCCGACGAACTCGATATAATCCGGAGCAGTTGATGATTCCCCAGCGCGATCTCTCCCGTATCGCCAACGGTCTTCTCAAGCCGCGCGGCCGCCGCGTGCCCGAGGCGGTGATCGAACGCGACTATTGCTTGGCCTGGTTCCTGACCGGTCTGGCCCAGCACCCTTTGCGCGAGTTTCTCGCCTTCAAGGGTGGGACCGCATTGCGCCGCTGCTGGTTCGAGAATTACCGCTTCTCCGAGGATCTCGATTTTTCGCTGATCAAGCCGATCGAACTGGACGCGATCCTCTCCAGCCTGAACGAGATCTTTGCCATCGTCGAGGCGGCGTCGGGTATCAACATGGCCTATGACCGGCCCGACCGGCATGGCCATCAGAACACCCACACCTTCTATCTGAGCTACAAAGGCCCCCTGCCCGCCCGTAGCGACGTGAAAGTCGATATCACGATCAATGAGGTGTTCTCCTTTCCGCTCGCCGAGCGCCCGATCCTGCGGACCTTCGACGAATTTACCGACCTGCCGGAAGGCCCGACCATTCTGGCCTACAGCCTGGCGGAGATTTTCATCGAGAAGCTGGCTGCCCTGTCGGACAAGGCCCGCACCGAGCCGCGTGATCTCTACGACCTTTGGAATCTGCTCGAGGAACGTGACATCCGACCCGCCGAATATCTCGCCGAGTTCGGCCAGAAGCTCGCCCTACGGGAACGCACGCCCAATGGCGTGACCGCCGCGATTGCCGCGAAGGAAAAGCGTTTGAGCACCCTTTGGACGGGACGGTTGCAGCAGCAGATGAGCGATCTGCCGCCATTCGAGGGCGTATTCCGCGAGGTGATGCGCGTACTGCGCGAAGCCAATTTGCCGGAATAGCGGCCTCGCCGCGTGCTGGGGGCGGATATCGCACGCGACTATTACGCAGCCTGGACAAGGACCTGCCTTCTGCCGCCATCCATCGCCCTGACGAGCGGCGTAAATTAATAGATTTGCTCGCTGATTCTGCCAAAGGCTATGGTGGTAAAGTTCGGGGGATGAGTTGGACGACACGCAACGCTTTGCCTATGGGCTCAAGTTCGAGAATGCCTTTCTGCGCGAGCGCGGCAAGGCGTTCGAGACCCTATTCGCCCGTATCATGGCGCATGCCTTCCCGGGTGATTTCCAACCCGTCCGTCCTTACGGTCCAAAGGGCGACCTGAAATGCGATGGCTTCCGGGCCAGCGATGGCACCGTGTTCCAATGCTATGCGCCAGATGCCATGAAACTCGAACCCCTCCTCGCCAAGGTCGCTGAAGACTTCGCGGGCGCACTCGTCCATTGGACGACAAAAATGCAACGATGGGAGTTTGTCCATAACGACAGTCGCGGCCTCCCCGCCGAGGCCGTCAGGAACCTCGCCGCGCTCAATACGGCGAATCCTAACGTCGCCTTGGCCGTCTGCGGCGAGGCGGAATTGCGTCTGATCGCCCTGTCGCTCGCGCTCCACCAGCTCGAAGATCTCTTCGGCGCCGTTCCATCAGGCCGTGTGCTGGAGAAGCTCGATTTCGGGGCACTGCGGCCAGTGCTGCTGGCGATTCAACGGCAGGAACCCGACGCTGAACCATCGCTGACGGCGCCATCGGCGGCAAAACTTGAACACAATGCCCTTTCCCAAGATGCTGCCGGGCTGCTGCGCCAGGGCCGCCGCCGGGAGCAGTTGGTCGAAGCCTTTTTTGCCGGCTGGCCTGATCCCGACCTCGGCGAAGAGATCGCACAAGCGTTCCGGGTGCGCTATCAGGCCCTGAAGGCGGTCGGGCTATCACCGGACGATATCTTCGGCGAGCTTCAAGCGTTCGCGGGCGGTATGACCGGAGAACCAGCGCGTCAGGGCGCGGTGCTCGCTGTGCTTTCCTACTTTTTTGAACGTTGTGACATCTTTGAGGACGCGATTCGCATCGACGCGATATGATTCTACCGACCAAACATATCCGGCCCGATCGGGCGCTCTTGGCAGTCGGCGCCGACGTGCTCGGCTGTCTGCGCGAGCCGATGACCGTATCGCGTCTCTGGGATGAGATTCGCACTGCTCGCAGCGATCGGGCGGTGTCGGCGCCGATCAACTATGACTGGTTCGTGCTAGCGCTCGACCTGCTGTTTATCGTGAAGGCCGTGCAGTTCGATCGTGGTCTGGTCCAGAAGACCGTGTCATGATCCACGGCCTTTCCAGCGACCTTCCGAGCTTCAAGAGCTTGGCCCTCCGCCCTGGGCTGAACATTCTGCTGGCCGACAAGAGCGATGGGGCGACCGATCGACAGTCACGCAACGGAGCCGGCAAAACGAGCCTCGTCGAACTGATTCATTTCCTGTTCGGCGCCAATGCCGACAAGGACAGCATCTTTCGCTCTGATGCGCTTCTAGGCTTCAGCTTTGAAGCCCGCGTCGACATCGGATCGACTATCGTCGATGTCGCTCGCTCCGGCACCAAACCGTCCCGCATCCGGTTGCAGGGCGATACGTCCGATTGGCCGATCGCCCCTTCCCTTGAAGCGAAGACCGGTGATCTGGTCATCAGCAACGAAAATTGGCGTGCGGCATTGGGCGCGCTTCTCTTCCGCCTGAACCCCGATGTGGATGACGCTGCGGGCGACCGGTTTCGGCCGACCTTTCGTTCCCTGTTCTCCTATTTCGTGCGCCGGCAGAACAGCGGCGGATTTGTGTCCCCGACGCAGCAATCCTCCATGCAACAGGCTTGGGATCAGCAGGTAGCAACCAGCTATCTCCTTGGTCTCGACGCGAGCGTGCCGCAACAGTTCCAAGAGGTCCGCACCCGCGAGCGCGCGATGGCGGAGCTGCGCAAGGCGGCGAAGGATGGCAGTCTCGGCCGCTATTTTGGGACGGCGGCCGATCTGCGGACACGCATGACGATTGCCGAAGCCCGCGCCCGGCGGATGCGCGAGCAACTCGACACCTTCAATGTTGTCCCCGAATATTCCGGGATGGAGCAGGAGGCTTCGCAGATCACGCGCGAGATTTCGACGCTCAGCGACGACAATACCGCCGATCGGGAACTGATCCTGCAACTGCGCGCGGCGATCGACAGCGAGCTGCCGCCGGCCACGACGAGCCTGGACCGCCTCTATCGCGAAGCCGGTGTCGTACTGCCGGGATCGGTCGGCCGCCGATTCGAGGAAGTGGAAGAGTTTCACCAGGCGATCGTGCAAAATCGGCGCTCGCATCTGACGTCCGAGGTCCAGGCCGCGGAAGACCGTATCCGCTCGCGCGATCGTGCGCGCGAAAGCCTTGATGGCCGTCGTCGGCAGCTCATGGGCATCCTCCAATCCGGCGGCGCGTTGGAACATTATGCAGCGCTCCAGCAAGAAGCCGGTCGCGCGGAGGCGGACGCTGAGGGACTGAGACAACGCCTCACGACGGCGGAGCAGATCGAAAGCACGAAAGCCGAACTCGACATCGAGCGCGCCCGGCTCCTAAAGACGCTTCAGGACGATCATCACGAGCGCCAGAGCATCATCGAGGAAGCTATCCTCGTGTTCGAGGATCTGTCCAACGCGCTCTACGAGAAGGCTGGGAGCCTGACGGTCAGCGCCACGCCCAACGGTCCCCAGGTCGATATTCGTATCGATGCCCAGCGTAGCAAGGGCATCACCAACATGCAGATATTCTGCTTCGATCTCATGCTGGCCGAACTGACCGCCCGCCGGGGCATGGGGCCGGGTTTCCTGGTTCACGACAGTCATCTGTTTGACGGGGTCGACGAACGGCAGGTGGCCAAAGCGTTACAGCTCGGCGCCGATCATGCTGCTGCGGTCGGGTTCCAATACATCGTCACGATGAATTCCGATGCTTTGCCGAAGGACGGTTTTCGTGACGGCTTTGATGTTGGTGCCTATGTGCTCGACACCAAGCTGACCGACGCAACCGAAACCGGCGGGCTATTCGGACTCCGTTTTAACTGAAGTACGCCCCTACCCCAACTTATCCAGGTCTCTAGCGTTCGCGATCACGGGGCTTGCGTTCATCCTTGTCCGGATCTGCCGGGGGCACAGCATCAGACTTACGGTTGCGGCTGTCCACTGCCGCCGAACCCCGATCAGCAATCATGATCTCCCTCGCCCTCTCCAATCGCCGGGACACCGCCGCCGGCATGTCGGCCACGAACCCTGCAATATCCTCGGCCAGCGCGCGATCCTCAGCCTTCCCGGTCGCCGCCAGCGCGGCCGCGGCCTCCGCATAAGCCCCCCGGATCTGCTTCTGTCGGCCGAGCGCCAACACATCCTCCACCCGACGCTCCGGGTTCTGTGACCGTGCGAACTCCTGCGCGCGCTCCTCGATCAGTCGGTTGAGATCCAGGTCTCTCCCCTGCCCCGCTGTCCGCGCCTCCAGATGGTGCGCCGGTGACCGCACCCGCTTCTGGACATGGCCGCGCGCGCGGCGCGGCGTCGCTTCGGCGGCGATGCCTCGCTGGCGCAATTCATGGGCGAAGCTCTCGCGCCAATGATGCAGGTCGGCCTTACGCGGATTGAACCGCGTCCCGTCTGCGCCCTGCGTCGCGACGGTCAAATGGACATGGGGGTGGGCAGTGTCGGTGTGAAGCGCCACCATATAGCTGAACTGCCCTTCGAACTCGACGCGTGCAAACGCCTGGACGGCATCATGGATGGTCGCGGCATCCGT